>NZ_JBFEFI010000002.1:0-305677 GCF_040717535.1 Thalassoglobus sp. JC818 | reverse complement strand
CCCGCAACTACTCAATGAAATTGACCTGCTGGTTCACCCTGCCCGGCAAGAACCACTCGGACGTGTCCTGCTTGAGGCAGCAGCGAGTGGAGTTCCCATCGTTGCAACTCGTGTGGGAGGGACAGAAGAAATCCTGACACACAATCAGTCAGCGCTTCTCGTCGATCCTGGAAACGTCGATCAACTCACAGAAGCGTTGGCTCAACTTTACGAAGACTCCGAACTTCGAATCCAACTCCAGTCAGCCGCTCAGCAGTCAGTCCGAGAACGGTTCGATATCACGCTTCGTGCTGCTGAAACTGTTCAATTCTGGAAGGACGTCCTCCACCATTCGCGAGAGTTCAATTGACCAAGGGAAAGCAGCTAAAGATCCTGGCACTGAACCCATTTCATGGTGGGAGTCATCGTGCTTTTCTTGACGGTTGGAGAGAGCGAAGCCGCCATCAATTTACAGTTCTGACGCTTCCTCCGACTCATTGGAAATGGAGAATGCGGCACGCTGCTGCTTCGTTTGCATTCGAAGTCAATGCTCTCCAAGACCGAGACTGGGACATCGTCTTTGCCACAGACATGTGCAACTTGTCCGAATTTAAAGGTTTGGTTCGCAAAGACGTCGCTGAGCTTCCTTCAGTCATTTATTTCCATGAAAACCAGTTCTCGTACCCATCGCGAGGGGATGCGGATTCCATTCAGCGCGACTTGCATTTCGCGATGACGAATCTCGTCTCTGTTCTCTCTGCAGATGCCGTCTGGTTCAACTCAGACTTCCACCGGCAAACTTTGTTCTCCGAGATCGATTCATTTCTCAAGAGTGCTCCGCGACTGGCACCTGCTGACGATGCAAGATGGCAGCAGTCACTGAACTCTTGCCAAGTCGCTTCGGAAGTTCACTCGCCGGGAATTGATCCAATCGCATTGCAAACAGCCAACGAGGGGCCGATTCGGATTCTCTGGGCTGCGCGCTGGGAACATGACAAGAACCCGCAGCAGTTTTTCGAAGCGATCGATCTGCTGAAAGCCGTCGGTGTCGAATTTCGCTTGAGCGTTGTCGGAGAGTCTTTTCGCGAAGTTCCGCAGTGCTTTGAAGAGGCAGCGAAGCGGTTTTCAGATCACATCGATCACTGGGGATATGCCAAATCCGCCGAAGAGTATCGAGGAATTCTGGCGTCTGCTGATCTTATCGTCTCCACAGCGATTCATGAGTTCTTTGGAATCGCAGTCGTCGAAGCGATGTCGGCGGGTTGCTTGCCGGTCTTTCCCGATCGATTGTCGTACCCGGAACTGGTCAATCGAGACACAACGTATTTGTACGACGGAACCACCCAGGCGCTGGCTGATACAATCAAAGCTTGGTCTGAATTGCAAACATCAGACCCAGGCCAGTTTCGTTCACGACAGGCTGAAGCGAGTGAACTTGCCTCCCGGTTCGCTTGGCATATTCGAGCAGAGGAAATGGACGATCGCCTTGAGCAAATTGTCGACGGTTAGACCTCAGGGACGAACGACGACTTTCGATCCGACAGTCAAAAGGTTGAACAGGTCTTGGATGTGTTGATCATGCACGCGAATCGATCCGTTCGATTCTGCTTTCCCGATCGACTCGTGATTGATCGTTCCGTGAAAGCCGATACCGTTGAGTGAGTCTTGTTCATCGTTGAAAGCAATCCAGAATTTTCCATCAGAGCTTGAGGAAACGTTGCTGGAAGCACTTCTGTTCTGTCCTTGGTAGACCGGCTCGACCACTTTGTCAGTGACACGATAGCTGCCAGTTGGAGTCAATCCATCGCGTCCGATTCCGACGGGCATTCGGACAACGAAGTAGCCTTGTGCGTGGACTGTCAGTTCGTAGTCACTCAAATCTACGACAACTTCAAATGGTCCCTGATTGACTTTGAGCTTTTGTCCGGCGCGGATTCGGTCCGGAGAGATCTGATTGATCCGGGACAGATACTCAGGCGGAACTTGATACTGCCTCGCGATTGCTTCGAGGCTGTCTCCAAAGGTAACTTCATACGGTTCGATGTAATGCGGCTGCTTATGAAAATAAACTCGTCGCGAAAGGACCGTCAATCGGTCAGAAATCTGCGGGCGAGAACTCGGCTCTTTCCAGTACCAAATGGAAAGCTGTCGAAGTGCCTCAACTTCTCGTCCCTCAGCGACCATGATATCGATCGATTCGAGATCGAGCGGAACTGCTTTCAGCTGAGGTTGAGCGGGCTGCAATTCGTGGACTTCTTCGACTTCACTCGCTTCTTCAATTCCGTTTTCACGAATGCGATCGGGCGATTCCGCGACTTGGTGTTGTTGAAGAAAAGTCGCTCTGTGCCCTTCTGTAAGAGAAGCAGTGACGACTGCTGCCACCTGCTGAATTCCAGATTCGTTGGAATCATCCTCAACAACTTGATCGAACGAGAGCGTAACAACTTCAGGAGCTTCTGATCGCAGATCGGTCGTCGATTGATTTTCGTCCAACTGATGACGCGTCGGCGCGGAAGAACCCTGCTCCTCAGTTTGTGCAGGAGCTTCCGGAACGGAGAGATCGACCGCTTGTGTTTCTCTCTCCGCTTGCTCAGGTGCTGCAGCAACGCGAATGTTTGAGTTCGACGCAGGTGCGCGGTCAATCTTGCTGCCGGGGATCGGAGGCATCGGCTCGTCAGGAATATTGATGACTTGACGAGCGACTGCGGCTTCTTCAGTTCGGTCGGTCAGCATCCCGGATTGCCAGGCGGCAACTCCGCAGACACAGATGAGAATCAGGAACCAGAACTGAAAGGTCTGAAGCGGATGTTTTTGTTGTTGATACTCATACATTTCGCAGTCGTCCTTGACGAAGTGCCGTCATCCCGAAAACAACCTCCCAGAACACCAGTTTGCCATCGGGTTTTGATTGAGCCCCGGAAACGTGCAAACCAACTCAATGCAGCTTCAGGACAAGTTCTCGAGCATCGTTCGCTATTGTTTGAACCAGCAGAAGCGGTCCACGGTCTTCCGAGTTTGGGTGTCCTGAAAGCAGATTAAAACGGAGAGGTGGCCACAGCTTCACGTTCCGTGACAGTATTCACTGAATCCACTGGTTCGGCCGGAATACTGAAGTAAGCATCATCCCGACTGATCGCCGGCTGCCGGTTGAGTTTCCACAATTGATGCGGTGCCAACCACTTCATCATCGTGCAACCGTTGACCATCAAAGATGTTGCTGCCAGTAGTAAAAATAAGCGTCGCATGGGAGTCCTTCCCAAGAGATTGACGGTTAACGACTCCTGTTCAGTCGGTGAGAGAATCAGTTCGAGAATCTAATTGAGCAGTGAATCTCTGCCAACATGGAATCAAATGGGGATGACCGGTCCGCGAATCAACCGGCAGAAAACGACACTTTGAAAGAGGAGAATTGTGAAGTTGGGCAAAGCAAGCTGCGAGAATGTCCCGATTCGAACTCGTCGCCATCGCTTTAGTCACCCTTCGGTTGCTCGTAGTTCGCAGACATATTTCGAATGTGCGACTGAATCAATTCGACCAACTCTGGCGGGTCGAGAACTTTCGCTTTGTCGCCGTACCCCAGAATCCACCATGAGATTTCGTGAATTCCATCCACGGTGACATGAAAGTCAATTGTGCCGTCGTCGTTCCAGATGACGGTTTGAGTCGAGTGCCAGGCCACTTCAGCCACGTTTCTCGCGACGAGGGGAGCAAACCGGACGGTTACCTGTTTTCGGTTGCCCCGTTCGCGAACCATATTCCAGGCTTTGCCGAAATACTGTTCGAGGTTGAACCGCTTTGGAACGACGAATTTATCGTCGGTCAATGTCGACTCGCGAACTCGTCCCAAGTGAAAAGTTCTCACCGCCCGGTGAATCGAAGAGCGCCCAATGAGGTACCACGATCGACGTTTGAAGAAGATGCGATACGGACTGATGAGCGTGCTGATTTCCTTCTGGTCGTAGAGGCTGTCGTATCGAATACGGAGCTTCCGCTTGTCGGCAATCGCTTCCAATGCACGATCGTAGTGGCTGCGAGAATCATCGAGCGTCGACTTCGGCTCAGTCCCCATTTTCACCCCGGTAGAGAGCTCTCCGACGTAACTACTGAGATGGTTCGGCAAGTTGCTTCGCAGCTTCAACGATGCCTCACCGGCCTTGTCGAAGAACGGGATTCCTCGCTTTGAGTTTCCTAATTCTTGAGACAACAAGACCAACGACAATGTCTCTTCAAGCGTGAGATCGGTCGGCGGAAGATAGGGACTCTCTGAGATCCAGTAGCCCCTCTGACTCGCTTCGTAGTGAATCGAAATCCCCGAATCCTGCAGAGTCTTGATGTCGCGAAAAATCGTTCGCCGACTCACCTTCAGAAAATCAGCCAACTCTTTCGTATTATGAATGCGCCCTGACTGCAAACGTTCGAGAAGTTGCAGCAACCGTCGAATCTTACTGATGACTGACATGTGGAGTTTTCATTCTTCAGCCAAGTCCCGCAGCGGTCCTCTCTTTGGCGAAGTCGTTTATCGCACATGCGATCAGTGAATTCAACGTCCCCTTCTCTTCGTTGATCAACGAATCGAGATCTACCAGACAATGTCGACGGTGCGACTGGCTGGCCCTGCTGGAAACCACGGACGTCGGTAGCTGTAGTAGGGATATCGATAGTGATAACCGCCTGAGACTGATGGACCGACAATCGGATGCAGATGTTGTGTCGACCACAGAGGATTCCACGCTTCTGCTTTGGAATCTCCAAATTCGCTAGCTGGGGGATTCTCAATCGGTTCAGGATTCGGGTCGAAAACGGGAGGTTCCGGAACTCGTGGCTCCACAGCAGGGACCACCTGTTCCTGAGCCTCAGCGATACAGCGAGTGCTTTCGTCCGCGCAGAATCCAGCCAGAATGATGAAAGCCAATGTCAAACGATGTCGCACAGATCCGACCTCTTACGGGATAAACAAAGCACTCCTTGAGCCTACAAACTGCCGCGAAACCATGTTGAACGATTCCGCGGAATTGGGTCCAAACTCTGACAGTCTCAAGTCGAACAAATGAGTCGAAACGGTTGTAACGGCCACGTCAATTTTCTGGCTTTTAACTTCCTCTTTTGACTCAGTTCCTCCAATCGCAAGCCGATGAGTAGGAAAGTGGATTGTCATTCACACTTCCAAGACGCCAACGCGGCCCACACTTCGCGTCGAATTCTGACAGGATTCTGTCGATGAAATCCTTCAATCCTCCCTCTCTTTTCCTCTTCCTGGTGATCGTTCTGCCATCAACGGCACGAGCGCAAGTCAGTCAGACTGCGCATGCTGATGCCGTCATTCAGCAAGCTGAAGCGACGATGCACGGTTCCTACTCTGTCGTCAACAACGAGCCGCTGTATTTCTATGACGATCAAGAACCCTGGAAGCACGGCTACATCAAGGTGATGCCGTACTACGGAGGATTTCATTCCTTCCGACCGTACAACTATCACCACATCTTCAGCCAATCGAGCACTGCTCAGCGATTCCAAATGTCGCCGGTAATGCCGTATTCACAGCAGTTCTGGCACTACTACGAGGCGATGACGGACCTCTCGCAAGGGAATCACGAGCCGGTCTTCCCGAGCATCCCTCCGAATGAGTCGACTCAGCTTCCACCACCGCGGGAAGAGATCACGCCCCCGGAACCTGAGCTCGAGTTCGAACTCGAGCAGTCTTATTCACCTGATCCTGTTCAGACAATTGAAGCGATTCAGCACGTTGAACCCTATCCGTTCAGCCACTCCAATCAGCAGGCACACCAGATACAGTTTCGGACGTTGCCGGAACACCGAACACAACCGAAGGCCATCTCACGGAACATCTCTGATCCGGATTCGCTGGCGAGTTGGCCCGAAGATATCGGCAGAACATTCAGGAAGCTGAATCGCAGCGACATCCGTCAAAAGTGATCCTGAACGCTCTTCGTAAACGAACGGGATCACTTCGAAGATGTGACAGAACTTTCTGCCAGTTCGATTAGCAGAACTCTTGAGTGGTCGGCTTGATCACGAGATCCGGAACGTGAGCACGAGGAGGAAGTGCTGCCACTGCCACGATCAATGAGGCGATGTCGCTTGGCTGCAGGATGCGTGCTCGATGCTCCGCACTGACCGGATTCGGTCGGGCGTCAAGAATTGGTGTTTCAACTTCGCCCGGATAGACGTTCGTCACGCGAATCCCGTTCTCTCGCTCTTCGAGGCCAACGCAAGTCCCGAGTGCTGTCATCGCAAACTTGGAAGCACTGTAGGCGACGCCACCGAGAAGGCTGGCACGCAGACCGGCGATTGACGAGACGTTGATAATCAAGCCATCCTTTCGTTCACGCATCTGCGGAAGAACGGCTCGCATGATGTTGTATGCCCCTGTGGCGTTGACCTTCATCAACTTGTCCCAGTCATCGGGACTGAGCACTTCCATCTTGCGGTTCGCAATGTTGATTCCAGCACAGTTGAGAAGGATATCGACCTGTCCCAGCTGTTCATTCGCCCAATTCAACAAGCTGTCGACGTCTTCGCGACTGGAGACATCCGCAGCATGACACAGAATTTCCACACCGTCCGGGGCCGAGTCAGCAACCTCTTTCAGCTTTTCGACACGGCGACCAGAAATCGCGACGCGATACCCCGCTTGGGCAAACTGATGAGCGCAGCCCGCTCCAATGCCTGTTCCACCACCAGTAATCAATACAGTTTTTCCAGACATCGTCTTTGGGACTCCTTGTTGATTCTTGTCTCTGCGTCCAAACTGTATCGAGTCACGTTCTCAGATTCAAAGTTCCAAAGCATTGACCACTCCTGTGCCCCCACGTGATTTTTCAATCGATGTCATCCGTCGCCTCAAATCCGAAGGGTTTACTGCCTATTGGGCGGGAGGATGCGTTCGTGATCTGCTCCGAAATATCGAACCGAACGACTTTGACGTTGCGACAGATGCCCCACCGGAAGCGGTAAGAAACCTCTTTGGTCCGAAGAGAACTCTCGCTGTCGGAGAGTCTTTCGGAGTCATGATCGTTCGGGGTCCAAAATCGGCCGGTCAAATTGAAGTCGCAACGTTTCGACGAGAAGGCGAATACCTTGATGGCCGCCGACCAGAATCAGTTGAGTTCTGCACAGCTGAGGAAGACGCCCATCGCCGCGACTTCACCATCAATGGCATGTTCTACGATCCGATTGAAAAGCAGGTGCTGGACTACGTCGGCGGACAGGCTGACTTGAAACAGAAAGTCGTCCGGGCAATCGGTGATCCGCACGATCGGATGTCCGAAGACAAGCTCCGCATGCTGAGAGGTGTTCGATTCGCGGCCACTTTAGGATTTCTGCTCGATCCGGTGACTGCGGACGCCATCACACAAATGGCTTCACAAATCATCGTGGTCAGCCCGGAACGAATCGCTCAGGAGCTTCGAAAGATGCTCATCGATCGGCATCGGGCTACAGCGATGAAATTGTGCGAGTCTTTGAATCTCCTGCAAGTCATTCTTCCCGAGGTGGTCCACTTCTCCATCGAAAGCCAGCTTGAGAATTGGACCGAACTCCTCGACATTCTCAGCCAATTGGACGAACCACTTTTCGAAACCGCTTTCTCAGTCGTGTTGCGTGACGTCGCCGATGACACCGTTCCGAACTCACATCATCGTGCTGTCGAAGAGGTCACTGAGATCTGCAAACGTCTTAAGCTCTCGAATCGCGAGACCACTCGAACATGTTGGCTCATCGAACATCGCCACACACTCGCGAGCGTCACTCAGATGGATCTCGCGAAACTCAAACGGCTTGCGCAATCCCCGTTCTTTGCGGACTGGCTCAAAATTGCTCAGGCGGAGGTCAGCGTCACCCGTAAGCACCTAGACGAATGGAATCAGCTGGAGGGATTTCTCGATCAGACGTCGGCGGAAGAAATTAATCCTCCGGAACTCATCGATGGGCAAGACCTGATTCAAGTGGGACTTTCACCCGGTCCGAAATTTCGAGAACTTCTGACCGCAGTGCGAGATGCGCAACTCAACAATCAGATTTCCACGACCGAAGAAGCGATCGATCTTGTGAAGAGACTGCGTTCGACGGACTCATAGCAGGGAGAAGCTGTCAGAGTTCAGGCGTTTTGGGAAGCTCGTTCTCCAGGCGCTTGCTCGATCGAAGTTAGTTCACCTTCATCGAGCCAGACGATCAGGCATTCGCTACAGCTGTCGATGGCCACGTTTCCCGGTCCATAGTAGACATGACACTCCATGAAGCGATCGCAGACCGGACAGGGACGTTGACGCGTCAGTTCCTCCGGGTCGACCGGCTGGGCTGGTGCATCAGGCGAAGAGTAGTGACAGCGACGGCTCCACACGGTTGAGGCAAAGTGGTCCTGATCGAACAAGATCCCATTGCATTGCCGACAGTATTCGACAATCTCTTCGTCGAGGAAACCACACTGCAGCGGAATTTGACAGCTCGGGCAAAGACACTCGCTGACCTCGCTCGCTGGCGAAACTCCATCCGCTGTAATCGAAGCCACTGTCGCGGAGCAGGTCTGTTCGCACTCGAAGCACTGAGATGAAACACTTTCTTCATCTCTGGTCATCGTTGCCCCGCAGGAGTCGCAAATCATCGGATCCGCCTTCATTCTCGAATGAAATTCAGTGAGCAACTCTAGACCCGATTCGCTGAAACCAAGGATTCAAACCGCGAAAACCCATAAGTTTTCGCAACTTCTTAGGCCATTCTCATGGTTTCACCGAGCTCACATTTTGGTCGTGAATTGCGCTCGCTCACTGAGTGACGGACCTGAAGATTCCGAGGACACATCCAGCACTGCGTCTGAAACAAACATCACAGCCGGTCAGCCTAGATACGCCCGACGGGCGATTCGTCGAAGATCTGAACGCAATTCGTTCACACTCATTCAGGAATCTTGACAAAAATGACACAGCCAGAAGATGGCATAAGCCCGGACCCGGAACGGCCCTCGGACGTATCTCACTGATTCAAAGCAAGTTACAGCACGAACCGAACTTTCCAAATGTGCCGCCTGCGACACTGGCACCGATTGTGCTGATTATGACGATCGTGGGACAACGAGACCCATTTCCAGGATAGAAGAAAGAGGGTGTGTTCCCGAGCCTGCTGATCCCAGGTCAACACCCTCTTTCTTTCTTTCTATCCCCTGGAAGCTCCATTCAGGGCGAGTGCATCCAATCGCTTCCGCACTCTCTGCTTCTCAAAACCCAATCATCTCGCCGCGAGAGAATCGCGATTGCCCTGTTTCCATATCTCGGGGTACTCTCCGACCTTAGATGTTCTTTCAGGTCGAAATCGCTTCGAGACGACTTGAATTGCCATTCGCGATCAACCACGCATTCGAGAAGGGAATCTCGTGCCTGCCGACTCAAGGACTTTACGGACCTGGCCAATGTTTGCGCTGATCCTGATCGGGCTCGGTGTCTTGATTGAGTGCGTCGTCACAATTTCTCAGATGACTGGCCCTTCTGGACTGATCGCAACAATTCCTTTACTCATCGTCAGTGTTGGTCTGATTGGCGTCGCTCGAAATCGCGGATCGCTCTCCCCGTTTCACTTAATGGCTGGCACACTCTGCATCCTGTCTTGCCTCTTGTGGTTGCCCTCCAACCTTGAAGCTGCTGAATTGGGCTTGCTCGGTGGCGGACTCTGCCTGACACTCTTCCTCGTCGCCACAATTCTCTACTTCACTGAAGTTTCGATTCCTGTCCCTTCCTACCTCCGAACAGCTCCGCCAGCTGTGAGTCCCAAACTGGTAGAACTTAAAACGATTCCATCTGAGATTCTGGCCATCGAAGATCATCGAGAAGAACAGAACGACACAGCCAACGTGACCCAAAGCTGGACGAGATCGCAGGTTGAAGACCAGTACGATCAGCTTGATGGCCTGTTCACCGTTGAATTCGGTGCGGGAGACCGTATCGTTCACTTTCACATTCCCGTCTTCCCTCCCTTTCATGCCATTCCAGAGGGATGGGCCGAAGCTGACAGCGACAGCTACAAAGTGAGCCTGACTCAACTCTTCTCTTACGGAACACGGGTCACAGTCCGCCGATCTGGAGACGCCACCGAAGCTGACACCGTCGAGGTGAATGTCGTTCTATCGTGCCCTCTCCCAAATCGCTCCGCTGCCTGACAGGCACTATTTCGACAGGGGTCGAGTCCTTGCTGATCCCCGAAAACCGCTCTAAGATCAATTGAAGGCTCCGATGTCAGGAACCTTCCCGAACAGGTTTCACAACACCGAAACATCCAGCACTTTTTGTCTGTGATTCGCGTGCACTGTTCGAAATGGTTTTCGTCCGATTTCTATCCATCGAATCGCGAAGACCTGAGCCAGAATTGATTTACAGAATGAGTTTTCTGCCGCTATGCGCGATGTCATCGAAGCACTTCTTTCCGCGCACCGCTCACAGCGTCCCGTTGTCTTCACCGCGTTGATCGAAACTCGCGGGTCGACTCCGCAGAAGGCTGGTGCGACGATGCTGATCTATGAAGATGGCCAGCAAGTCGGAACTCTTGGCGGCGGTTGTGTGGAAGCGGAGGTCAAGAGGCGGGCATTGGAGTGTCTCGCGACATCTCAGCGACAGCTCGAAACATTCCAGTTGGATCACGACTACGGCTGGGATGATGGCCTCATCTGCGGCGGGAGAATGATTACGCTGATCGACCCTGTCAGCAGCCACTCTTATGTTTCGTACTACGAAGCTCTCCTCAAGCAAATTGAGAGCGGCGAAGGGCTGACGCAAGTCGTTCGAATTGAAGAAAACGGTGCGAACATTCCCCCGGGATCACGCTATTTGTTCAACCACAACAACAACCTGATCGCTCAAACCGACGATCACGACTTCCCCGATTTCAACAGCGGATTGATTCCCGAGCTTCATTCGCTCCCGCGACCAAAGATGTCTCAGGGGTGGGCGTATCTGCCGACACTTCCAAAGTTTGAGTTGTTTATCTTCGGAGCAGGCCACGTCGGGAAAAAGGTCTGTGAATTCGCCAGCCAGACGGGATTTGAAGTCACCGTCGTCGATGACCGCGAAGTTCACTGCAATCGCGAGAATCTCCCGTACGCCAAACAGTGCCTGGTTGGCGACTTCGATGAAGTCATTGACTCCATGAATTTGGGCCCGCGGTCGTTCTGCATCATTGTGACTCGCGGACACAATCATGACGAAGAAGCTCTATTCCATCTCATTCAAAAGCGCCCCTGCTATCTGGGCATGATCGGCTCAAAGAGGAAAATTCGCCTGATCTTCGATGATCTCATCGCGCAGGGAATCGAACCTGGCGAGTTGGAACGCGTACACGCTCCCATCGGACTGAAGATCGGTTCGCAAACCGTTCCGGAAATTGCAATCAGCATTGTCGCTGAACTGATTTCCTTCCGCAGCGAGATGGCATTAAAGGTCGAATCTGGCAAGTAGAGCGATGTCGATTTGCACTTCCATCGTCTGACATATTGCCTTCAGACAATCCACTCTCTTACCCGGCGAGTTGACCGAGGCGCATAAAAAAGGCGGTTCATCAAATGAACCGCCTTCAGCGTTCTCGTTAATCTTGGTTCAGTGTTGTTATGGTCGCACTGTTCCGTTCACGATGATCGATCCATTGGTTGATCCCTGCGGAACCTGGAAATCAACATAGAACGGGAAGAGCGTTCCGATTGGAATGTCGTTGTTCTGGTTTCCGAAGAGGTTGATCACACCTCGCACGTCCCGGAAGAGAATTCCGTATTCCGTCACGTTGTCGAAGTCGGATGTCAGGAAGATCGAGTTCGAGTTGATCGTCACGTTCGACGGAGCGAAGATTCTCTCGACAACAACACCTGATGAGTCGAAGCCGGTCATGTTGATCAGGTTTCGGGAGAGAACAAAGTTGTTGTTCGTTCCCTGGAAGGTCAGGTTGATTGCTTCCGAGTTGTTGCCAGTCATCTGGAATCCGGAACCACCCACAATGTTGTTGTTCTCATCAAGCACCACGTTGTCGGTCACGACCAGGCTCGCCTGATCAGTGAAGGTCATTTGCAGACCACGGTCGCCGACTCCGGAGGATGAAACCGAGCTACGTGTGAAGGTAACATCGGCCAGACCGTCGATGTCGAACTGAACAGCTCGCTGTGGTCCAGCATTGGTTGCCATCACGATCGTGTTTCGATCCATGGTCGCGAAGACGTCTCCATCCCAGTCAAGTCGAATACCTGCCGCAAGGGTTCGGTTCGGAGCAAGCATGTCTGTTGGAGGTGTCAGTCCAGGAATTCCGTTATCAAGCAAGTTGAAGATCAATGGAGCACCGTTACCAGCACCAAGTGTCTGGATTCGAACCATGTCTGCTCCGATGATTGGAGCTCCTGAAGCATCCATGATCGTGTTACCGTTGATGTTGACGTTGTAGGTGATCAGGTCATCGTCATCATCGACAACGGCATCTCCATCCACATCAACTTCTCGAACAGCTGCATTGAAGAGGATCTGCTCTGTTCCGTTTCCGTTTCCGTTGCTTGACAGGAACGAGTTGAGCAGGCTGAAGTTGGTCACGTTCTGCAGCAGTGCTGCTTGAGAAGCTGAGTTGGTGATCGTGACGTTGTTCAAGATCATCGATGGGTCAAAGCCCACGCGTTCGAGATTGATTTCTTCTGCCTCGACACCAACCGCGTTGGCATCCAGGTCAATGTTCTGCAGGAAGACATTGTTCGTGTTGTCGAAGTGAGCACCTGCGATCGACATTCCCTGAATCAGTCCACCTGATCCGGCAGCTGTTCCAATCCCCGTGACAACGAAGCTACCCGGGCTGTTGGAGACAAAGATACCGTAGTCGGAGTTCGTTGCACTGACTTCCTGGAATGTCAGGTCATGGCGAGTGTTGTCGAAGACTTCAATCGCTGTGGCGTCGGTCGCATCCAGTGTTCCGGTCGCGACGGCCACGTTCTCGTTGCGTTGAATGCTGACAGCGGTCGCATCAAAGCTCTCAACATTCAACGAGTTGAAAGTAATGTTTGTCGTCAGGTCTTCGTCGAGATTGACGTTGTCTGCCACGAGGACACCGAACGATCCGGCTCCCTGCTGGTTCACAACTGTCAGGTTTCCGAAGGCAACGACACCCAGGTTGTCTGTAATGTTGACAGCATTGTCGGTCACGTTCAGACCGTTTCCAACTTGTGTCAGACCGAAGAAGCGAGCCAAACCAGCGTAGTCTGAGATGTTGACACCCGTTCCGCCACGGTTTGCAATCTGCGTATCCTGGAAGCTGACGCTGAACAAAGTCTTCTGAACATTGTCGATGTCGATCGACGTTCCCTGGATGTTGTTGATCGTCGCAAATCCGTTCACGAAGAACTGACCAACAGTCGTTCCTTCGTCGAGGAGGTCGGTGATCGAAATACCATCACCAGCTCCGCCGTTGATTGTCAGGTTTCCGAAGACAACGTTTCCGAGACTCGAGTTCATGTCGATCGCTGCAGCAGTCGCCACATTGGTGCCCTGACCGATCGAAACAGGACCCTGGAAGATCACAGATCCAGCGGTCGTTGTATTTGGGTCGAGCGGATCGACTCCTTCCTGAATATCGTTGATCAAGATACCTTCTTGAGTACGGTTGGTGATCGTTGTGCTTCCCTGGAACGAAACTGTTCCTGTTGCTTGAAGCTCATCGACGACAATCGCTGCCCCGTTCGGGTTATCAATCGTGAGAGCACCCAGAGTTGAGACTGCTCCACCATGATTGAAGATTCGGAACGCACCATCAGGTGAGTTGGTATTTGAGAGCGAGACTGTGTTAAAGGTCACGTTCGCTGTCGAAGGTGTGGCACCTGTCGAAGAGACCTCCACTCCGAGACCACCATTCGAAGAGATGGTCGTATTGCGGAGGTTCACGCTTCCAGCTGCATCCTGAACCAGGACTGAGTAGCCGAGCGAGTTAGTGATTGAGTTCGTCCCGTTGAAGAGAATTGCTGCATTCCCTCCGGTGACAGCCAATCCATCTCCAGCTGTGTTGCTGATGGAAATATTCTGGAAGGTGAAGGTTCCTGTCGAATCGTTGATTTCGATTCCGCCTGCCATCGCTCCGGTTGAAGTATCGATGATCACTTCGTTAACCGTCGAGCCATTCACACCGTCCGCGAGGATTGCAGGTCCATCGCTGAAGTTCTGAATTGTGAAACCAGCGAAGCGACTGTTGTCAGCCAGTGTGACGACAGGACCGGAAACGTTCTGAATGATTGGTCGTGCAATTGGTCCTTCTGTCACTGTCGGAAGTGGAATCATTCCGACTGGTCCCTGCACTGGGATGTTGAGTGGAACACCTTCTCCGAGAACGAGGAGTCCCTCTCTCATGACAACTGTTGCATTCGAGTTTCCGTCGACGTCGCCATCGAACACACTGTTCCCCTGGACGAAGACAATGTCTGCCATTCGTGGATCGTCGATTGCGTCCTGAATGTACTGGTAAGGCATGTCCAGCGACCCGTTTCCGGTCGGTGGTGGGAAGTTGTCCGGCGGTGGGTTCGGATTGTTCCGGACCTGAAGCACGACGTAGGGGTCACCCGTTTCGGGGTTGATCGCGACTTGTGGTGCATTCAAGACACTGGTGCTCAAAGCAGAGACCGTTCGTTCGCGTCGGACCCAGCTTGCAAGCCGATTGAACTGGCTCTTGCCAATGTGACGGCGAGAATCGAGACCGTTCCAGTAGTTCAGGTCGATTCCCCACACAACGTTCGTGTTGAACTTGTTGTCGTGAGTCACTTTCAGAAACGTGTGTGAAAGATTCTCAACGATGTCGGCATCGAGACGAATCTTCCAACCGTTGATGGAGATGTCGCCATCGTTTTCTGACGGCTTGTAGTGGTACCAGCCGGCCGATGCTTCCATGTTGAACTGTTCGAAGAACTCACCTTGAATCGGTGTTGTGAAGGTCAAGTCGAGACCTTCCAGAGCTGTTGCTGCGAACGTGCGAGTTTGAAACTCAATTCGATCTTCAACGAATTGAGCAGACCCGTTTGCGTATCGCTCGGCGGTAACCTGTTCGGTATTGCCGAAGGGGATGTAGTAGTTCGCTCGAACGTCAAAGAACTCGCCCAGGATTTCCCCGGCGATTGTGAACTGTTCGAAGGTCACACCACGTGAGTCGTCACGGTCGTAGTAGAATGTCGCTCCACCGATGGTGTTGATCTGTGGGAAGAAGTGACGTGCACCCAAACCGGCGCTTCCACCCATCTTCCCGTTGTTCATCACGAACAGTCGACCGTCCCCGAAGACAACGCCGCTGTCGGTGAAGATGTAAGGTGACAAGTCGAAGTAAGTCAGAGATCCGTTTCGACCAACTGTGTCGCCAGCTTCGTGGCCGACGCGACCCTTAGTCCCGAAGCCACCCGCTCCCTGCCCACCGGAAGAAGAAGACTGAGAATGAAGTGAGCCAGAATAGTCGGGGATCGAATATCCATCCGAAGGCATCGTGTAATTGACATCACCTGGTGGAATCTGATGTTCCGCCAAAGCAGTCAGAGGCGCCACCGTCGCGGCCAGTGCTCCGAATGCAAGTGTCGCGGTCTTCAACGCTGGTCTCATGACCCTGGTTGACGTTTGACGAAGACCGGTGAGTTTGTCGCTGAGTCTGCGAAGCAATGACATCGCTTTTCCCCGAGTTCCATCTTGAGGTGCGAAAGTGACTGAGTGTTGATCGGTCTGCCCCTTTTCTGAGGCAGGGAGATCGACATCTTCGACAATCCGGTCGGGACCGAGATGCGATTGAGGTTCGATATGCGAAGACGTCGTCCTGACGTCATCCTTAAGATCGATTCGAGGCATGGATTGTGGAAGGTCTTGAGGAAGGGAGCCCGCAGAAAGTGCGGACGATTGGCGGACCGAGAGGAGGACGGAGGCGCCAACGAAAATATGAAGTGAGAGTTGAGCGCGGGAAATTACTGCATGTCACACGGGCAGGAAAGATCATCTTTCCGTTGTGGAGCTGCCGGATTCACTCAACTTTCGGATCTGGAAGAAATCTTCAACTCGGACAGAAAAACCCTAAACCACTGATTTCATGTCACTTATGTGCTGCGGAGTAGTCCCGCAGCAACCTCCAATCAAGCGAAAGTTGTACATTCTCCATTCCGCAACAAACCCGGCGTAAACTGCCGGATCAACTCCCGGAGTCGATTCCCAAACCCCTGGACCGATCATTCGTCCCGTGTTGGCGTAAGCCCCGACGATTCCCTTCTGCAGATCGGATGGAAGCGACGCCACAATCTGCCCCACTTCATCAACCGGAACACAATTCAGCAGGCAACCAAGCGGATTCCACTGAAGGACTCGCGGCAACGCTTCGCTGAGAGGTTCTCCTGAAAGCAGTTCTCCTGAACCATTGCAGACAAAACTGACGAAGAACGGACATCCCGATTGCTCTGCACGGCGAGCAATGATCTCCGCTTCCCGAATCGTCAGCTGAGTTTCAACTAGAAGCACATCGACGCCCGCTTCGCAGAGGTGTTCAATCATCTCAGCATGATGACGATCGAGTTCATCCAGCACCGGAGTCTCTTCCGGCGAATAGCAGTCTCCCAGCGGAGCAATCGAACCCGCCACGTAAACCCGCCCCTGACTTGCTCCTCGCGCGAGATCGACAGCTTCACAAGTCAATTCTCGACCCATTCCGTTCCATGGAGTCGCTTCCAGGTTTTGTGAATGTGTGCGGAAGGTGTTGGCAGTCAGAATCTCTGCCCCAGCCTTAACGTAATCGCGATGAATCTCAGCGAGTAAATCCGGAGCATTTCGAATCGCAGCTGCGGACCAGCCAGGAGCGACCAACTCAAACCCTCTCCGTTCCAACTCTGTTCCCGTGGCCCCATCGAGCAGAATTGGTGCTCCATTCTTGTATCGTTCGAGGAACGGCTGCATTTTCTGACCTGCTCTTCTGAGCCACTTCATCTCCGAAACGATGAGGCACGCCTCACGTTTCGAATTCTCCACAACGATGACGATGGGCAACGCGATACACAAACAACTGCTGTATCAACACTTACGGCTCTGAACGAAAACGCTGCACCGGGACTCCGCAGTGAACGTTGCATCTACGAAACACTCGCTGCCTCGTCGCATTGTTTCAACACTGAAGTGTTTCAGTTTCTTTTCAAACACGTAACTCACTTCACAATAGAGAGTTGCAGCCACATCACAACACTCTTTACGAGGCCATGACAAGATCCGTTGACCTCTTTCGGCACGGGCTCTGCTTTTGACAAGTTTCATCAAACAACAAACGCGACTCCTGTTTCCTCCACCGAAGGGTCTTCACCATGAACACAATTTTCACCGCACTCCTCAATGACGAAGCTGGTTTTATTGTCTCCGCTGAACTCGTCCTCGTAGCGACGATTTGCGTGCTGGGCATGATCGTTGGGCTCAACGAAGTCTCGCTCAACATCAACAATGAACTGGAAGATGTTGGCTCCGCATTCGGATGCATTCAGCAAAGCTACTGCACTTCAGGACTTCGCGGCCACAACGCACACGTCAGCCCCAGTTCTTTCATCGATCGACCAGACTTCTGCATCGGTGAAAACGACATCAAGTAAAGCGGGACGGCTGATCTGAATGACTCCCCGATCAAGAATGCCTCAAGAGCTTTGCACCACTCTCAGTTGCATTGATCGGATTCAAGGAGTCGCGGTGAGGAAATGGATTGCTGACTTGCCGTAGATGCCTCGATTGGAACATCGAGGCATCTTTTTTTGTGTTCCCACTTCCTTCATTTTTTACCGAGACCTCAGGTCTCGTCTCAAGATACTTGTCTCAACCCAGCTTAGAGATTCTTCTCCGACTCGCTTTCTTGAACGAGTTCAATCAGCTCATTGAGGTAATTCCGCTCATCCTGAGCTGCCTGTTCCGGATCGCGGATCGTTTCCCAGTAGTCTGCGGACATTCCCTTGAATGGATTGACGTACTCAAACGTCAATGTCCCGTCGAAGCCACCTTCGATCGCCGAACGAAGAACGCTCTCCCAACAGACATCTCCATCCGCAAGAGCAGTCCACTCGTAGCTGAAGTCACCCCGGGGCATATAGGCAAATTGCGGATCGTGATGCCGCTTGACGTTCTTCAGATGTAGAAAATCGACCGAACCGGAAAGCTCCGCCAATTCATCGAGTTCGTTCAGCCCCTGGAAGTAAGCATTCACCGGGTCGTAAGCAATTCCTACTCGACAGACATCCCTGACACCGTTTTGAATTTCGAGAAGTTCGTCAGAGCAAGACGTCGTTGAGTTTTCATTATTCTCGATGAGAATTCCGACATCGAGGTCGCCTGCCAGCTTCCCGACATCGCGCAGCCCGGTCATCGTTCGCTCGAACGCTTCTTCTTCAGAAAACAGTTCGCCGTCGTAGCTTTCGCGAGTGTTATTGATCGCCCGTACAAACGAGATGTTCAGATCGGACGCGAGTTGGATGTAATCCCGAAACGTTTTCCGATTCGCATCGCCCAACTCTCCGCGAAGATTCACAGGATTGGCGACATACAAGCAAAGGATCGGAATGTCGAACTCTTCACACGCAGATCGTATGTCAGCCCGAGCAGATTGATGCACGTGACACGGGCCAAGCATGTCGTACCCAAAGGCCGCGGAATTTCGAATCGGGTCTCCGGGGATTCCGAGAGTCATTCCCCGAGCATCGACGGCGTGCCAGCCAAATCGACGAGCCCAATCCAGAACCTGGAAAATCCCACGAGGATGCTTCCAACCAATCGCACCGTACAGAGCTGTCTGCATCAGCCGCTCCCTTCTGAGATCGAACATTCTCAACGGAATCTGCTGTACAGATTACCATCCCGAATGTTCCATCGCCACGAAGGAAGTCACCGGCAATTTGCAGACAACTCGACGTCAAACATCAAACCGTGCAGACAGCACTGGTATACGGATTGTCCCAGTTGCAGGCGTTCGTCACTTTTTCGATTTGAGCACGGTTCAGATAAGACTTGTACCGCTGCCGTCCTCCGTAAGTGTTCGCAACACCTGTCTGGTTCATGAGATTGTTATTCTGGACAGTCCCCGTTGGATGCGGCAGTCCGAGAAAATGGCCAATCTCATGAGCGTAGACCAACTCGTAGATCCGCTGATCGATTGTGTTGTCCATCACAATCGCCTTCCCATTCTGGGCTGCCCACCCACTTCCCCCATATTTGTTGATGAAGAATGTGGTGACATGCGCATCGCCATCGGCAAGAGTCTTAAACTGACTCGCCATTTGGCCTCCCCCTGTGAACGTTGTGGCAATCTCGGACATCGCAGATGTCGAACGCAACGGAGGTCCCGTCATCGTGAAGTCAAGATTGCCCTGCCAAGAATAAATCGCACGCAAGACCGTCAACATCTTTTCTGCCTTCGAAACAGTAAATACCGTTTTGTAGTCGTCAGTGACTCCGGGTGCGTCGTTGTTGACGTTATAGAATGCCAGTCGAAGCGTTGATTTGGCCGTGACGTGAAACCGAATTGTCGTCGACCCAACTGTGACGTCTGTCGTTCCCGTTCCCGTCGGTTCGACCACCACCGGGTAACGCCCCCCAACGCTACGAGACGAAGGAGTGATCTTCAGAATATTGCGGGTCATGCTGAAATCCGACTTCTCCGCCCGGCGATTCAAGAACAAGCTCGTGGAGCGTTTCTGCGGATACGGAATGTAGACCCAGGTGACCTGACCGGAAGCATTCAGTTCCAACCCCCGTCGACCAGTGCCATTTCGTCGTGGATACCAGAGAAATTCGTTCGCCATGACTCCCGCTCCTGCTCATGAGATTGTCAAAGAAGTTGATTCCGTCGAAAAACGGATCAACCTGTCCGAGAAACGCTTCGCGTCTCTTCAGTCAAAGTGCCCATGGCTATTCTCGTGAGCCAATCCGGAAAGTTGCTTGCTATCTCTGTTTTTTCAGAAACTGGTCGAGTGACCATCACGAAACATTTGGCGTAGGCAATCACGCTGCCCGATCGAAATCGCTTACGTGCAAAGAGAATGCATTGAAGTCAGAGCGGAAGTCAGCAGCTCTAATACAGCTATCAGATGACCCGCGTCAGCCCATAAAAAAAGCGAAGCGACCAAAACCTTGGCCGCTTCGTGATCATCTCAGAATTGAGTCGTCGAACTTATGGAGCTCGTCGTCGTTCCGGAGTGTTCGGAACTTCTTCAATCATTTCGTTGATCATTCCCTCCCGCTTGACGAGAGTGAATGCATCGTACAAATCGCCAATCGCGGTGCGTGCTTCAAAGCGAAGCTTGTCCCCATCAATATGGATGATCTGATAGAGCTGTGTATCTTCAGCAACACGTTCCATGAACGGGTGCGGCTGAATGTTGTACATCTTTGGTCCACTGACTGAAACAACATAGACGGTTCCAGTTGTCGGATCGACGTTGTTCACTCCCGTCGGCACGTTAACAGTTCCCACCGTCGGAACTTCTTCGTTCTCCGGCTCAGGCTCAGCTTCCGCACCTGCGAGAGGTGTGTGAAGTCCTGTTCGGCCGTAAGTGTGATCGTGTCCCTGCAGGACGAGATCAACTTTGAATTCATCGAAGATCGGTTTCCAGATGTTTCGCAGCTCAGTGTTGTCGCGTCCTTTTCCGGTCGAGTACATCGGATGGTGAAAAGTACACACAACCCATGGACACTCGTTCTGTTCGAGGACTTTACGCAACCAGACAGCCTGATCTTCCTGCTGTAGATTGCTGTTCATCCCGATAATTCGAACTCCCTGGTACACGAGCGTGTAACAGGATTCTTCCAATCCGACAGGACCATTCGTTGGGAATGCAAAGGTCGGTCGCCAATGGTGTGACAATCGACGAGTTCCGTCAGCCTGTTTGACCTGCTCATGATTCCCCGGGACAGCCACGCTGGGAACCATTGCATTGAGAAATGCCCCAGCTCCGAACCACTCTCCCCATTCTCCATCCGACTCGGCAGAGTTAATGAGATCGCCAGCATGCAGGAAGAAGGCTGCATCCGGAGCATCGCCGTATGCTTCCCGAATCACACGTGACCACATCGATCGCACGTTATTCTGTGCGTCACCGAAATAGATGAACGAAAACGGTTCCGCTGCGTCGCTGGCAGTTGTGAAGTGAAACCATTCACTCCAGTTTCCTCCATCGCCTACGCGATACGCGTACTTGGTGGAGGATTCAAGATCTGCAAATTCAACGGTGTGATAGTGAGCAGTGCTCAAATCGGTCAGCAACGCCTGAGCTGTTGCCTCGACCTGAACGGCCTTCTCAGGAAATCCAGGGCCGCTGTCAGCGACCGCAATTTCCGCCAATCCTTGACGAACTTCAGTCGAAGTCCGCCATGTCACAGCTTGTGTCGTCGCTGGATCACCCGTCCAGGTCAGAACAATTCGATCAGGCACGACGGTCGGCTCGTAAACGCGTTCAGGACGCGCAACGGGTGGACCATGCACATGACCATCTTCCGGACCATGACCCCAGGCACTCATCGGCGCCAGACAAACAGCCACGGCCAGAGAACTTTGAAAGAACGCTTGAAACTTCAACATATACTTATTCATCCGTATTACTAATACACGACAATACGTGAACAGCAAAATCATCAACAGTAACAATCAACTCGCAGACGTATTAAGATTTAGGACAGCCACGACTCTAGTTAGTTCTAACTCTCTGATTACTAACCAGCTACACATCCGTCCGATTACTCGTCTTCTTCGTCATCTCGCTCTTCCGCAGCTTGTTCGTCTTGCATCATCTTCTGGCGGCGGTTTGCTTCTGGGAGCTCGAAGGTGAATTCGTTGTCCTCTCCACCTTTCACTTCCACTTTCCGCACTTCAACTGAATCGCCAACGACGCAATCACATGACTCGCCCATGAGCCAAACGCGGACGCTATGCTCGCCGATCACTCCACCGTCGGTCTGATCGTAAGTCCCGAGAACGAACTCGCCATTTTCGTTTGTGATCGCGAATCCCTGCTTTCCAACGACTGCCGACTCCCCTTTTCGGAGCGGGTTGAATGCGACGTATGCTCTCGCCAGGGGTTCCCCTTTGCACATCACCTTTCCGGTGACAGGAGCGGTCGTAAACTCTTCCAGCCCACCACCACAACCGACCAGACAGCATGCGGCAATCATCGCAACAAAACACTCTCGCATCTTCTTCGTTCCTGTTTTCGCAGTGTTCGACCCGACCGATGAAGTCTCAAGAAAAACCTGATGCCGGATACTCAACTGGCGATCAGTTGATTCCGGAAGACATCAAAGACTCGATCAGTTCGTTCGTGATCTAAGTTTAAAGTTTAAAACCCAAAACTTGCATACCGGCGAACTCCCATATCCGATGACGTTGAATAGTTCTGGAAGAACACCGACATGCAAGGCAATTTGACCAAAATTAGAATTCGCCGATTGGCTGTCCATCGCTTCGGTCATGCAAGTTTCCGTAAGTTTCTTGATCGATGTTCTCACTCAGGAAGTGAACCGATCCGTCTCCGAATGTAAACATTGCTCCGCCAACGTGCCAGCTGAAGGCACAGTCGTCGTTGATCGCATAGAACATACGGTTGATGTTGACGCGGCAGTTAATTGGTGAGTTGGTTCGTCCGTTGATTCGAGCACTTTCGTCCGATGCGGAAGTTCCGATCCAGATTGGCCAGTCTTGGAGATGGTCTGCGGTCCCTGTGTTGACTCGGTCTCCATCGCGAGTGTAAGCCGATTCACCAATCATCACGGTGTTGCTGAGGCCGTCAGTACAGTCGCGGAATCGACGTCCCCCACCCTCTGCCATCTTGTGAAGCATGCCGAAATCACCGCGGTAAGATCCACCGCAGGCTTTGTAGGAAATTGTTCCGTAGCCAATAAGTTTATTGTTTGGCAATGCCGCAACAGTGGCTCCTGGAATCGCCCATGAATCTGGGTATTGAGTTGGCATCGCAGAACTTGGGCAGAGGTAACCTGGAATCACTGTTTCGCCGCCTGGAACGCGAGCATCGTCACCCAGTCCAACTTGTGTTGGATACATTTGCTCGATTCGGTTTGGATGATCTTTTCGGATGATTCCCGGCTGTCCTTGTGGATTGACCAGTTGGTAAAGAGGCCCCTGATCGATGTACGGGAGAATGTAAACGGACCATGCGAATCCGTCGTCGTCCAGGCCAGCATCATCATCAACATCGCCATAGAGAGCAGCTGGAAGAACGCCAGCCACATCGTAGTAGTTGTGCAGCGCCAGTCCGATTTGCTTCAGGTTGTTTCGACATTGTGTTCGACGTGCAGCCTCTCTGGCCTGCTGAACGGCTGGAAGCAGCAGTGCGATGAGGATCGCAATGATAGCGATCACGACCAACAGCTCGATGAGGGTAAACCCTGCACGTTTTACAAACCTATTCATTCCCAAAATCCTCCACGTGATTACTGTAAGACAGTCCGGCCGACCCGAGAGCAGTCGACTTCGGTTACGACGGCCGAAGTACAACAATTGCGGCTGCTCAGTGAAAGGTTCTGGAAGTGAGATTCAGAGGAGAATTTCGCGCGGAAGCCCGAACGTGAACAACGGAAGACGAGTTGCGTGAAGATCGACAGCAAATCTCTTCACACAATTAAAGTGGCAAATATATCGATTCGCTTACATGAATTTAATAACCACAAACGGTTAAGAACTACAGTGGAAACGCTCGCTGCAATCTCACCAATTCTTAACACAAACCAATGCTTTTCTCCGTAAGATTCAACTGTTGAATTTTGTGGTCGGAGCTGCGCATGCGACAACCCGTTCTGAGCCATAGCTTCCCTTCTTTCACTGCAAGAGCGTCTTTCGTCCTGTCGGCAGAAGACCTGAGTCAACTGACTGAGACGAACACGCGATTGCGAACAAACACGTTGATTCCTTTTCCATGACCGAGGCATTTCACAACCCGCCAAATCTGCCGTCTGAGGAAAAACAGACGAGTAAGATCCCCTTCAGCGAATATTTGTTTGAAGGCGTTTCCATCGACTGGCTGATCGTCTACCGCATCAGTTTCGGGCTTGTGATGGCCTGGTTCTCCTCAAAAAGCATTGAGGAGATCAACTACTACTACGTCGACCCATTGTTTCACTTCACATATGACGGGTTCGAATGGATTGCTCCGTGGGATTTCCAGACAACCATCGGAGAAACAACCGTCCACGGGATGCATTTAGTCTTCGCAGCCATGGTCGTCTGCGGAGTTCTGATCGCGATCGGATTCTGGTATCGCATCGCTGCAACAGCTTTTGCGGTCCTGTTCACGTACATCTTCCTGTGCGACAAGTGTTACTACCAGAATCACTATTACCTGGTCACCATTCTGAGCTGGATGATGCCGTTTCTGCCGGCCAATCGTGCGTTCTCAATCGACGCTTTGCTTCATCCAGAGATTCGCTCGTTCGCTGTGCCCCGCTGGACTCTGTGGATGTTGCGTTTTGAGATTGGTGTCCCCTATTTCTTCGGAGGGATCGCGAAAATCAACGCGGATTGGTTGCGTGGTCAGCCGATGCGATTGAATTTCGACTCCGCTCTGGAAACCGGTATGCTCAGTCAGTTCCTCGACAGCGAAACCGTCGTGCAAATGTTCGTCTGGGGTGGACTGCTGTTCGATCTGTTGATTGTCCCAGCCTTGCTCTGGAAACCGACTCGCCTTCTGGCGTTTCTCCTGTGCCTGGGTTTTCACCTGACTAATGCATTCACGTGGACTATTGGAATCTTCCCTTGGCTGATGATCCTCGCAACGACAGTCTACTTTGAACCCGACTGGCCAACGCGCGTGGTCTCCCGTCTGACGGGGATTCGACATCGCCCCTCGACCGATCTGGTGACTTTTTCGATGTCTAGGTTTTCAAAGCAGTTGACGACAGCTTGTCTCATCGCCTTCGTCGCATTTCAGTCGCTGATGCCGTTTCGACACTTTCTCTTTCAGCGAGATCCGAACTGGGATGAATACGGTCATCACTTCTCGTGGCATATGTTGCTGCGTGCCAAACAGCAGGCGCTCGCAGTCTACGCCACCGATCCAGCGACCGGCCGAACCGGGATGATTGACTTGAAGGACTTCGTCACCATTCGCCAGCTGGCTGTCGTTTCACGTGACCCGCGCTTGATCCACCAATTGTGTCATCACATTCAGGACGAACTCGCAGCCATCGGTTACCGCGATCTGGAAATTCGAACGATCGCACTCGTCTCGCTCAACGGTCGAAAACCACAGCTGATGATTGATCCCAACGTCGATCTGGCCGCTGTTCCGTTGAGTTGGAAGTATCCCAGCTGGGTCGTCCCGCTCAAAGAGCCCTTTCGACATGATGCCTGGGAAGTCCCGGTCAATCGCTGGCTGAATGTCGTGGAGTTTTCTCCCCCACTTCCGGACGCAGTCGCTGAAGTCGCGCTGAAACAAAATTCACCGCCGAAGAATCCGGTCGACGGTCAACCTCAAGCTTCGGACGATACTTAGGCCGCTTTCCCGGTCACTCAGACTTTTCGCTCTCAGCCTTTTGGATAGCTCGATCAATTCGGGCGAGTGAAGATTCGCGACCGAGTAGTTCCAACGCTTCGAACATTCCCAAGCCAGATGCCTTTCCGGTAGTCGCGACGCGAAGGGAATGAATAATGTCGCCAAACCCGAGGTTGTTCGCTTCCATCCATGATTTGAATTCACTCTCCAGCGCTACTGCGGTGAAGTCTTTGGAGTCCGCGAGAACAGATCGATAGTCACGGAGAATCTCAACGGCCCTCTCAGGTTTGACGAGTCTCTTCGCGAATGCCTTTTCGTCGTACGTCAGATCTTCATCAGCAACGAGGAATTCATCGAAGGCGAGAATGTCGCTGGCAAGTTTCAATCGGTCCCCAGAAGCTTCAATCAAACGGCAAATCTGGGCGCGCTGCTCTGAGGAGATTTCTTCTCCAACGAATCCTGCACGCTGCAGGAACGGAAGGCACATGTCGTACTTCTCGTCTGTCGAGAGTTGCTCCATCCAGTATTCCTGGTACGACAACAACTTATCTGGATCGAGACCGGCCGAAGCTTTGACAATTCTGTCCAGCGAGAAGTTTTCGATCACAAACTCGCGAGACATATTCTCCGTCTTGTCATCGAGTGACCATCCGAGTCGTGACAACCCGTTGATAATCGCTTCCGGGAGAAAACCAGCTTCCCGATAGTAAGCGACCATGACGGGATTGAGTGTCACCGAGCTTCCCAGGTTTAACTTCGGAAAGACGGCATCCGCGATATCGAAAAGCTTCTTAAACTGAGGATTCTTTTTATACTTTTCGAGTTTCTTATCTCGCTTGCTAAGCTTCTCTTTTGTTCCCGGCGCAGCCACAAATGGAATGTGTGCGAACTCCGGAACGTCGTAGCCCAGAGCCTGATAGATGAGCACTTGAACGGCCGTATTCGTAAGGTGTTCTTCGGCTCGAATCACATGTGTGATCTCCATCGCAGCATCGTCGACAACTGTTGCGAAGTTATAGAGCGGAGTTTGATCTCCTCTCATAATAACCGGATCGGGAATCAGTCCGCAGTCCCACTCGACGTGTCCGCGAATGTGATCATCGACTGAGACCTTTTGACTTCGGTCAACAAGCAAGCGAATGACCGATGGTCGTCCCTCTTCCAGGTACTGCTGCTTTTCACCGTCGCTCAACTCCAACGACCGACGAACGTTGAGGAACTGACGCTTTTCTTGTTCGGCCGTTTCACGATCCTGCTGGACGAGTTCGGGCGGATCGAAGTCATGATACGCGTGACCGGATGCCAGGAGTTTCTCAACTGCTGCGATGTAGAATTCGGATCTCTCAGACTGAAAGTAAGGTCCATATTCTCCACCGATTTCAGGACCTTCATCCCAATCAAGACCGAGCCACTTGAATGCTTCGAGGATGGGGCTCAGTGCATCGTCGACATTGCGAGCCTGATCGGTATCGTCAATTCGGAGGATGAACTTGCCGCCGGTGTGCCGAGCCCACAGCCAGTTGAAGAGTGCAGTCCGCATTCCGCCAATGTGCATATACCCCGTCGGCGAGGGAGCAAATCGAGTTCGAACTGTCGACATGAATCAATACCAATCAATCTAAACGGTTGTCTTAGAGCAAGTTGCTCTTTCTTGTGCACTCGCTTGCGATGTTTCACAAGTTAAATGGCCGTGCGAGTTCGTGCACACCAAATCAAAAAATGCTTTAACAATACCCAGGAGTTAAAAAGTGCATTAGTTGCGATGGCTTTGTTTCATCGCGGGCTATGGCACTCAACTCAGGAGTTCGCCGGTCTTTCTTGCGCGACTTCCTCGATACTCATTCAACGTAACTGTCTACTCTCTTGATGAGTGCGTCGCGCTAATGATTGTCGATAAAACTCACAAGAAGCTGAAACGTCTCTTTGTCGGCGTCGTTCGCAGTTTTATCGACGATTACCTGAAGTCGTTCGATCTGCTTGCGAACCTCTTCGGCTTTGAGCAGTTGCAGGCGAGTCGCCAGGATCGAGGCTTCGAGAATCGCATGACGCGCCCGGTTGTAGCCCCAGAATTCTCGAAGAGTTCCGGTGTGTTTCAGCTGCGTTCGAATTTCGCTGCGTGCTTGAGAGTCATCAATTGAGACGACTTCGAACTCGTACCAGCGACAGGCGGAAGCCACAACCTGCCCATCAACGGACTGTGCTGGAATCAGATGGGGCATTTCGGACAACGTTCCAATGGCAGCACGGGCGATGATCCCAACATCATCAGTGACATGAAAAACGCCACATCGAGTGGACTGCAGATTTTGGAATGTCGCGGAAGACTGAAAAGGGCGAAACAGAAAAGACGTCAACTCATCATTCACGATGGGACCCATCGGGGCGATGTTCGTACTCCCGTCTGGATTTGTCGTGGTACACAGACCTTCAATGATCATTTGACTTCAACCTGATTCGGCCCAATCCCGCCATGTTCTCTGGATGCCGAGACATCCTACTTTGCAATGCTCCACCGCTGGTATGCTTCGATCAACTCATCCAGATCTCCATCGAGAATCTCGAACGGATTGCTCAACTTCAGATCCATTCGATCATCTTTCACGAATTGCTGAGGCTGCAACACGTAGTGACGGATCGTCTGGCCACCGAAGCCGATCTTCGACTTCTCTCCACGCCGCGCAGCTGTCGCTGCGCTCTGTTTGTCCTGTTCAATCTGGAACAGCTTCGCCTGAAGCATTTTTCGAGCAGCAGCACGGTTTTTGTGTTGGCTCCGTTCACTTTGACACTGGACGACAACGTTCGTGGACAGGTGAGTCAATCGCACCGCTGAATCGGTCTTATTGACGTGCTGTCCCCCCGCTCCGCCTGAACGATAGGTATCTTCGCGAACATCTTTGTCCCAGTCGACTTCAATCACTTCGGTCTCACCGAGATCGGGGATCACGTCGACAGCCGCGAACGAAGTATGCCGGCGACCTGCTGAGTCGAACGGGCTGATCCGCACCAACCGATGGTTTCCGGTCTCTCCCTTGAGATACCCGAACGCATAATCCCCTTTGACGTGCATCGTGACATTTCGAAGTCCAGCTTCTTCGCCCTCGGACTGGTCGACGATTTCAACGTCGTAGTCGTTGACTTCAAACCAGCGAAGATACATGCGCATCAGCATCTCGCAGAAGTCCGCTGCGTCTGTTCCCCCTTCGCCAGCCTGAATGGTCATGTATGCGTTCCCGGCGTCTTCCGGGTTCTTCATACTGGCCTGCAGCTCCATCGACTCAAGATCTTTCGAGAGCTTGTCGACCGTCTGCCGTAACTCGTCGAGCGAGCTATCCCCCTCTTCCATCTCGGCAAACTCCATGAGAACCTCAATGTCACCAGCTCCGGTGACGAGTTTCTGCATGGGCTTAATGACAGCATTGAGGCGCTGGAGTTCTTTGATCAACTCCTGGGCTTTCTCCTGATCATCCCAGAAAGTTGGCCCCGCCATAAGCTGGTCGATTTCTTCGACTCGTTCGACTTTCTGATCGTAGTCAAAGAGAGTCCTTAAGTTGAACGATGCGCTCCATCAGGGTCGTTGCGGAGTCTCGAAGTTCGCTGTCCATGGCCATTATGTCTTGCAGGATTGTGCGGAAAGTCGTCTGAAAACGGAATCCACGATTCTAGGCGGGCCTGTGAATGGAATCCAGCTAAGCCCAGACGAAGTTTGCGAATCAGCACTTCGGTGATCTCTAAATCGCTGTACTGGATCATTCGAACGGACGAATGTTGTCGATCGTGTCAATCATGTGCGAACTGAGTATCTCAACCGTCTTCTCAGCCATTCCTGCGTCGCTGTAATAGCTTCGTACGTTTTCCCAGCCGGGTTCGGCGTGTTTGAGTCGCTCGTCGTTGTCAGCGAGTTGAAGAAGCCCAGCTGCGAGCGCCTGCGGATCTCGCGGGGCGACGAGTATTCCCCCTTGTGTACGTTTTACGATTTCAGGAAACGACCCGTGTTCCGGCTGAACGACAGGTGTGCCGTTGGCGAGTGCTTCCAACACGTACAGCCCTTTCGGTTCCAGAAAGTCCGTCGGAACAGAAAGCACATCAACCGACTTCAGAAACGCAATCTTCTCTGCCGCAGTTTGAGGACTTCCGATGTATTGAATTCCATTGATATGCTCATTTGCGAGGGCCATCGACTCGGAGAAATAGGCTCGTTCGCCGGGGCCGAGATATCCTCCGACTTTCAATTCTGCGTCCGGAACGTTCTTTCGCAACTCAACGAAGGCGCTCACAGCATTGTGAAGCCCCTTCTCTCGACAAATCCTCGCAAAGTAGCCAACGGTATAACGAGGATTGTTCCGCTGTTCCGGTCGACCATCGTGTCCGGTCAGATTGATCCCCAACGGCAAGACGCTGAACTTCTCGGATGGCAGATTGAGATACTTCGAAATGTAGTCGCGGTAGAATTCGCTGTGAACGAGAAATCCGGTGAAGTCTTTCGCTCGTTCAGAGATGAGGTCAATCACTGGTTGACGATAGTCATCTGTGAGACCATCCAGAAAAACATCATCCCCTTGCAGAACGCAAAAAATCGGGCCTACGAAACGCTCTTTCAGAACACGAACTGCCCCCACGAGAAGTGCGTTGCTGAAGATGACGACATCCGGTTTGAGCTGGTCGCAGATAAAACTGTCCAACTCTTCGATCGCAGCCCGATGAGGACCTTCCTCGCCGCGAAGCATGGATATCGTCAGCTCACCAAGTTCGCTGGCTTGATTACTGACGGACCATTTCGTCGCCATTTTGATGAGGCCGGGATGATCGAGCCACCGGGTCAGGAATCGCGGCATCCTCCTCCAGAACGAATATTTGTCGTTCAGGTAGACGTTAACACCCCCAAAAAAGACACGACCGAGACTTTCGTTATCTTCGTCAAGGCGCAGCGGGGTGTAAGTGGGGATCAGTGAGACCTCGTGACCCTGCTGGATCAGCGCATGCGCCCAAGTGTTGTCATGCATGCATGATCCGCAAAACATTCCCGCCCCACCAGCTGTCACAATTGCGATATGCATTACGATTTCACACGTTTCTCAAACAATCCTGTGACAAACAGGGGCGACCATGGAGTACAGTACGGAAACATCCTTCGCCGGTTTGGCACCGGCAGAACACTCCCAACGGTCAGCTGGAAGCCTTGAAATGAAACGTATTGTGGTCACCGGAGGTTGCGGTTTTATTGGTTCGAATTTTATTCGACTCATGCTCGAATCGTACCCAAATCTGTCCATCATCAACATCGACAAATTGACCTATGCCGGGAATCCCGCCAATCTCTCCGACCTCGAAGGTCTCGATCGGTACGAGTTTCGCCACGGCGATATCTGTGACCGCGAGTTCGTCGACTCTGTCCTGTCTTCCGGCGACATCGATGCTGTTCTGAACTTCGCCGCCGAAAGCCATGTCGATCGATCCATTCTGGATTCCACACCTTTCGTCACCACAAACGTTAACGGAACACTGACGCTGCTGGACAGTTGCCGACAACATGAAATCGGTCGCTACCTTCAGGTGTCCACTGACGAAGTCTATGGATCTCTCGGAGCGGAAGGCTTCTTCACCGAAGAGACACCACTCGCACCGAACAGCCCTTACTCCGCGTCGAAAACATCCGCCGACCTGCTCGTTCGAGCTTACTTCCATACATTCGGATTTCCCGCGATCACGACACGCTGTTCGAACAACTACGGCCCCTACCAGTTTCCCGAGAAACTGATTCCGCTGTTCATTTCGAACGCTCGCAAAGATCAACAGCTTCCAGTTTACGGAACAGGTGAGAACGTCCGTGACTGGATTCATGTTCTCGATCACTGTCGCGGAATCGATGCAGCACTGCAGAAAGGTCGAGTCGGCGAGGTTTACAACTTCGGCGGGCGGACCGAAATGACCAACATCGCCCTCACCAAGTTGTTGCTTGAACTGCTGGGCAAATCGGAATCGCTAATCAAATACGTCACCGATCGTCCAGGACACGATCAGCGCTACGCGATTGACTGTAAGAAGGCAGAAGAGGAACTCGGCTGGGCTCCCGAAGTGAGCTTCGAGCAAGGGCTGCAAGAGACAATCGACTGGTACCTCGCCAATGAAGACTGGGTCGACAACATCCGCTCCGGTGAATATCTGAAATATTACACCGAGCAATACGGCGGACGACTCGCCTGATCGCCTCCACGACCTCCCATTGTTGACCGCCTGTGAGACACTTGCAGTATTGATCTCTCGCGAGCAGAATATCGCTACAGAGTTTTCGATGGCAGGTCTTTCTGTCCAGGTTTCAACTGGTCATGCCGATCGTTTCCTTCACCCCACATCTCAAACGACATCTCAAGTGTCCCCCGGAAAATGTCACGGGAGAGACTTTAGGGGAAGCGTTTCATCAGATTTTCGAGCACAACCCGCAGCTGCGCGGATATGTGCTCGATGATCAGGGTGCACTTCGCCAACACGTTGTCGTCTTCATTGATGACGCGGCTGTGCGCGATCGGCAACGTCTTTCTGATCCAGTCAAATCAGACAGCGAGATCTTTGTGATGCAAGCACTCTCCGGCGGATAGTTCGTTTACGGATATCAAGCGGAGTTGCAGCTGTTTTCCCGGAACGCACCACGAGGGCAGGTCATGAGCGACCGTTTATTTGCTGGAACTCGCAAGGGTTTGTTTCATATTGAACGTGGTGATCGGGAATGGTCCATCAAGAAAGTCGACTTTCTTGGCGACCCTGTCACGATGCTTCTCGACGATCCGCGTGATGGAACGCTGTACGCATCGCTGACGCTCGGTCACTTCGGTGTGAAGCTGCACCGCTCGCAGGACAACGGAGCGACATGGACCGAAGTCGCTGTTCCCGTCTATCCCGAAGGGGCGGTTTACGCAGCGAGCCAGGATGAAGAGACCGGGGAAACGAAAACGAAGCCAGCATCGCTCGACGAAATCTGGGCCCTCGAGCCGGGTGGACCCAATCAACCTGGATGGCTCTGGGCAGGCACCATTCCTGGAGGGCTGTTTCTGTCGAAAGATCATGGAGACACGTGGGAACTCGTCGAGTCACTTTGGAATCGTGAAGAGCGAATGGGCTGGTTTGGTGGAGGCAAGGATCGTCCTGGAATCCATTCCATTTGCGTCGATCCGCGTGACAGCCAGCACGTCACGATTGGAATTTCCTGCGGAGGAGTTTGGGAAACTTACGACGCTGGCGAAACCTGGGATCTCATTGGAGAAGGGCTTCGAGCGGAGTACATGCCTCCGAATCTGCAGAACAGCTTGAACATTCAGGATGCCCATCGACTCAGCCAGTGTTTGTCTGATCCCGACAAAATGTGGATTCAGCATCACAACGGAATCTTCCGGTCAGACAATGGAGCAAAAAACTGGTCCGAGATGGAGAATGTCCCGCCCTCCTCATTCGGTTTCGCCGTCTGTGTGCATCCACAAGATGGAAACACAGCCTGGTTTGTTCCGGGAGTGAAAGACGAGTGTCGAGTTCCTGTCGACAGCCAACTGGTGGTCACCCGGACTCGAGACTTTGGAGAAACATTCGAAGTCCTTCGTGAAGGACTTCCACAGAATCACTGTTACGACATCGTTTTCAGGCACGGTCTCGATATCGATTCCTCCGGCAATCGACTCGTCATGGGATCGTCAACCGGTGGGCTGTGGGTGACCGAAGATGGTGGCGATTCGTGGTCAACGGTCTCGAACACACTTCCGCAGATCTATTGCGTTCAGTTCGCACGACAACAATCAGAATCATGACCAGTCATCGCGAATATTGAGGTACCCCAGGTACGCACCACTGATCGTCATGACGATGCCCCCGATCACAGCGAGTCCAAAGATGACCGCCGTGGAGATCGAAATCTCGCCCTCTTGAGAAACGGTGACGACCCCGCTGATCGCTCCAACGATGACGACGGTTGCGCAAATCACCATGATGGCTGGCACAAGATTCGGATTTTTCTTTTGCCCAGCGACAACTTCCGATTCGGTATCGGAATTTTCTTCAGACATCATTCTTCCTCGCTGACTTGCAGCTTTGTTCGACGCTTGGTTTCTCGGTTCACATCAACGAACTGGGTACTTAATTCTTGTCGTCAGTTGCGCAACCCGTCAATCCCGCCGATTTGATAACCCTTAATGAGCGTAGCATCAGGGTTCGTTGACATCCGAAGGTGCCGCTTCTTCCGGAAGCTTTAAGACTTCTGCGAGCACAACACCTTGCCGTCGAATAGAAGCCAGAACTTCCGTTCCTTCCGGCGGGGGGAGTAGCGAAGCCCAAGGATCAGCTCGGCGATGAATCGTGAGCACGTATGGCGAAAGGGACTCGCGAGCATCATCATAGGCTGATAATTGAATGTCCGGCCTGTGCTTCATCCAGGAACCGCATCGCATGAATTCGAGTTGAAGCGGGTGCAGCACAGGTGCCATTTCAAGAGTCGCATTCTCCGGAATCTTCTCCGAAGCTTCCGCGAGCAGTCCCGGAGTCACGCTGTCGCCCCAATACGTCGCTTCGAATCCCCATACTTCCGCCTTCCAAAGCCCTGCAGTCAAGACGTTGTAATAACTGAGCTGGCAAGGATGCAGAGTCACCATTCCGACAATCGGTCCCGCCAAACCGACGAAAAGGACTGGCAGTACGACACGCTTCCCGTAGCGTCGGTAAATCGACGTCAGCGAACGATTCGCTCCCAAACCGATGAAGAGTGCAAAGGTCGGGAACGAGACCAGAAACAGTCGAACTCCGTCGTAGACAGTCACCCCTGGCAGACTCAATGCCAGCAGGGGCAGAAGCCAGGCCCCGAAGAAGAGCATTCCTCGCGGGTCGAAAATTGCATGCGATGAGTTTTCATCACCGGTGCGATTCGTCATCCCGATCCAACCGGCTGCAAGAAATGCAACTGGCATCGTGACCAGAAACATCACTGCTGGATAATGCCACGGGACTTCACGATCAGCAAACTTTTCGCCCCAGTAGAAGCAGTTCAAGCTCGCGCGTTCCGTCGCGCTCGCGAAGTACTCCTTCAAGTTTTCCGCAGGATCGATCCATAACCATGGCCAGCCAGCGTAGAAAACAAACGCGGCTGTCAGAAACAGAACGAGCATCGGCAGGATCGACCGGAGCTTCCAATTCCAGAGTGCCCACACGATCACGACGGGAGGCAGAAAGATTGCCTGGATTTTCGTCAGAAAGACCAAGCCCAGAAAGAAACCGGGAATGACTCCTGATCTCGCCCGAGGAGTCGTCTGACGTCCCCATCGATCTGCAAGCACCAGAAGAAACAACACCCAGGTCAGATTCGTACAAGATTCGAGAGAAGCCAAATGTGCATGACCAAAAACGCGAGGCATGCACAGCACAGAAATTCCGACGAAAGCACCAACGTCGCGACCAAACCAGCTCGCCGAGTATCGAATCAGGAAAAAGACCAGCAGCCCAAATTCAATCGCTGATGCAATCCGCGTGTAGCTGACGACATATCCGCACGGACCGGCAATTGGCCAAATCTTCTGACACAGCTCGTGCGAGAATCCGAGGGCAATCCGCCCCAACGGAGGATGATCGGGATTGTACGACGGGTCCGCGTAAATCTCTCTCAGCTTGTCGAGGCTGAAGTTGGACCAGTCAATGTTCTGATATCCCCGAGCGAGAGTGACTCCGACTTCGATGTTGAAGCCTTCATCGAATGTCAAACCGGGGCCACTGGCAGGGAACGGAAGTTCCTGAGCCGGGTCGATCGTTCCAATCACAAACAGTGTGGCAAACAGCCCAGCCCACCACGAAAACCATTGAGAACGAAAAAACGAAGCGACCTTTCCAAGAAAAGTCGCTTCGTCAATGTTGGTCGAGCCGCTCATAACGAGTCCGGGATTCCCTTCACTTCATGTGCGCGTATCTCACAACTTTAGAAGTAACAACGTTGAGCGAAAGACTGAATCAGATCTTCGCCTGACACGAACGTGAACTCTCAACACGCTAGCAGAACTCCCCAATGCTCTGCGATGGTGGACCCACGAATTCAGAGAACTCGTCTCTTGAACAGGGCCTGATCGTCCGCAGTTCTTCGCGTCTCAAAGCTGTTACGTCGTCTGGTCGTTGTCAACGGAACATGTGTCATCCATGACTACGGGTCAGCGATATGCTCGACACATCGCAAGAACCGCCTCGTTTACAAGGCAGTTAGCTTAAGCAAGCGTCTTGCGACGGCTGACCAAAGTACGGATGCGTTCAGCGAGCAGAGCTGCGTCGAACGGCTTGCGGAAGGTCTCGTTGAAGATCGTCCGATCGAATCCGCTGGCGGTGTCGTCATCACTGAGCAGTGCAATCAGCACAGTATCAGTGTAGTCACCGTTCTTTCGCAGATTCTGAGCGATCATCAAGGCTTCATTCCGCCCCATCGCAAAGTCAATCACGACGCAGTCGGGATGCAACGATTCGGCTTGAATGCCGGCTTCGAATCCACTTGCTGCGAGTTCAACTTTAAAGTCTTCGATCGGAAGGACTCCTTCCAATCCGCCACGCATTGTGCTGTCGACGCCAACGAGCAAAAGCTTGCCCATTGCTTCGTCTTCCAGTTCACCGAGTGGCATTCCGTGTTCTTTCAGGAACCGAATCAAGTGCTCGCGGGGAATCCGGCGATCCTGGGAACCGGGAATCCGGTATCCTCGGAGTCGGCCTGAGTCGAACCACTTACTTACTGTACGTGGTGCGACCTTGCAGATTTTGGCGACTTGACCGGTAGTGAAGATCGTCCTCATTGCGGGCTCTCCAATCACAATCTGTCTGGGTCCGAACAGCGGATGCTGTTCCAGATCTTCACCCCTCGTTCGACACGCGGCCGGCTCTCCTAGCCCGTGGGTCCATGGCATAAACCAGCGTCGTTTTCGGGGTCGTCTCAGGTTATTGTCATGCAAATCACTTCAAAGCTGTGCCCGTAGCAGACGATGCCACGAACCCCTTGCAGCTCTGGTGATCTACCAGTGGAGAGGAAGTCCAAAAGGTGAAAGCGCAATGCTTCCGCCTAACGACTCACAAGTGAAGAAATCCCCCATTGAGCCCCAGTCGCGTGATGATCAGAAAAGAGCGTTGTGAACATCTTGTTCACGCAACTCTCGAGATCACACTGAACTGTGAACTCCCCCCTATAAGTGATCAGTTGATTTCGGCTGATATGCGTCGTGCAATCGTTCGGAAAGGCGCTCCCGAACCGAAACTACTTAACCACCTGATGTACATTGTCGGCGTGGACGGGTCATCAACTTCAGTCGGATTCAACACTACGGTTCAGACGGACGGTGGAATTGCATTCTGCGTTACAAACCGTCCTTCCGATTGCTCCAGTTGGGGGAAATATGACACCGAAACAATTCGCACGACCGGCTCAATTTCTACAAAGCGGTCAATTCAATGTTTTTCAGTGACAACACGCCCGCATAACCCCACCTCACCGACTACTGAACACATGCTCCGGGCCTCGCTGTCAGGACTCAGTTTTTCTGGTCCCCCTTCAGATTTACCAGTGTCACACGTTTGACAATCTCGCCCACCTAAACTACCTAATCGAGAAAATTCGCGTGACCGGCAATGTTTGCCACTCGAAAGGATTCGATTTCATCACGCTTCACTGCCGGGAGTGAGTGTTCGGGACCGGGCAGTGAGTCATGTGATTTCCCCCGAGACTACCTTTTGAGACGGAGCAATTTCTGATGACACGAAACATTCTAAGCTTGATGGCTGTTGCAGCGTTCGTCGTCGCTGCTTCAGCGGATTCCGCATCCGCTCAGTGCGCCACCGGTGCCTGTGGAACCGCAACTGCATCTTACAGCAGCGCTTCATGCGGTCGTGTTCGTACTCGCACCTGCCGCGTTTCACGTCGTGCAGCTCGCACTCAGTGCGCACCACAGCGAGTTCGTCGCACCAAAAGCTGTGAAACTCCTTGCAGCACTCCATGCGCAACTTCCTACAGCAGCCCATGTGGAACAGCTCCTTGCGGAACAAGCCCATGCGGTACTGCTCCTTGTGGAACTTCCTACGGAAGCCCATGTGGATCAAGCCCATGCACAGTTCCAGCAGCACCAGCGACTCCTGCCGGTGGATCAGACGTCCCAGTTGCACCAGCTGATGGCGACGCTCCTGCACCACCCCCAGAATCTGTCTAATTTCTGACAGTTCGGTTACGAGCGAAATCCTCGCCTGTCGTTGACAGGCGGGGATTTCTGCTTTTCGGGATCGGCAATTTTGGAAGATTCCGACCGGCGACGATTGAACTCGTCTTGACCAGTTTGCGTCAGTCAAGACAATGCATGCTGAATTGACAGATCATCGCCGGAATGATGGATGTCAATTTCCCAGAGGTCTGAAGATCTCTGGATGAACTGGACTGGCATTGCAAAGGAGTGCATTCGCCATGCTGAGGCTCCGTCTGTGGAATTCGTTGACACGCCCCCTGTCATGCTTGCTGACAGGCTGCTTTCTCTTCCTATTCGCTGGTCCCCTTCATGCAGATGATGGCTACCAGATCGGGCTGATCGATATGGCCCACGTCTTCAAAGAATACAAAAAGTTCGTCTATCTGACCGAACGCCTGCAGGAAGAAGTTCGCCGCAGCGATGAACTTCTGGCTCCCAAGATCGAAAACATCCAGGCGATCCAGGCCAAGATGAAAGAACTTGCTCCGACAAGTGCGGAGTACGAAACGCTTGAGAGTGAATTCTTGACCGCTCAGGCGGATCTCAAGAAAGCTCAACTGCAAAAACAGCGTGAGCTGATGAAGAAGGAAACGGAAGTCTACAAGGGCATCTACCTTGAAGTCGCCGACGCTGTTGAACGCTACTCAAAGTACTACAAGTACACACTCATCATCCGATTTAACCGTTCTGTGGTCGACGCCGCAGAAAATCCTCAAGAAGTGATCGAGGGCATGAACCGCCAGGTCCTCTATCATCAGAATCGAGATGACCTGACCGATCCGGTCCTCAACTATCTGAATGATCGTTGGGAAAAGCAGCAGAACGCCAGCGCACCAGCGAGTCAGACCACTCGCTAAGTGCTGCTCCGAAACTGTCGTTGAATCGATGGATGTTTGAAAACTCTCCGGTTGACAGTTGCCGGGATCACAAAATGAGTTCTGACATCGGGTGCCTCTGACTCTCAGTCGCCGATCAGCGATTTCGGAAGAAAGCCCAAATCATGTCAGAAACAGTTTGAGATCCGCTTTTGCATGCTCCTGTCCGGTCCAAGGATCAATTCGTGCTTGCCACTCCCCCTCGACGACAACGAACGATCGCACGCACTGCGAAGGTTTCCGGATATGGTTTATTCGGAGGGATCGACGTTTCGCTGGAATTTTGTCCAGCTGACCCGGATGTTGGAATCGTTTTCGAACGAACAGACCTCACCTCAGCAGCGACGATTCCCGCTCTGATTGAGTTTGTCGTTCCTCAATCCCGATGCACAATGATTCAGTCCCCCGGCGGATCTGTGCAAGTGATTGAGCACGTCATGGCAGCCCTGGCGGGGCTGCAAATCGACAATTGCCTCGTTCGCATCGACGCACCCGAACCCCCTGCGTGTGACGGATCGAGTCAGGCATTTGTCGAAGCACTTCTGTCTGCGGACATCGTCGAACAGGACGTCTCGCGTGCCTGCGTCGAGCTGACCGAGACGCTCGTGGTTGTCGAAGACGACTTTGTCGGAATCGGCGCTCAACCGCCTCGCCAGCGTGAATACGAAATCGGTTTCCTGCTGGACTACGGTGACGGTCCGATTTCACAGCAGTCAGACAGTTTTGTGCTGACTCCGGAGGTCTTCATTCAGGAGATCGCCAGTTGCCGCACGTTTGTTCTGGAATCGGAAGTTCGCGAACTCCAGAAACAAGGCATCGGCAAACGATCAACTCCGCAAAATGTGCTCGTTTTCGGAGAGGACGGCATCGTTGAGAATTCGCTGCGATTCGAGAACGAGTGCGCCCGCCACAAAATTCTCGACTGCATTGGCGATTTTGCTCTGTTGGGATGCGATCTCGCCGGTCGGTTTGTGGCAACCCGCTCAGGTCATCGACTGAACCACGCGATGATTCGAGCCATTCGAAAACAGGCTCTCGCGCTCAACCCTCAACAATCGACTTTCCCACACCCCCAGAATCGACCCGCTCCTTTCACCCCAATGAACGCTGCCGGATGACGATCGCTCACCCACAAACAGGACGTTGACAATGTCTACACAGATCTCTCATCTCGCTCATGTCGACCCGAAAGCACAAATCGGGCAGGACGTTCAGATCGGTCCATTCTGCTTCGTGGGACCGGATGTTTCGATTGGTGATCGAACCGTTCTCGAGAGTCACGTCACGTTGACCGGAAAAACCACGGTCGGGAGTGACAACCGCTTCTGGCAAAACTGCGTCATCGGCGCTGAACCGCAAGATTACAGCTATCGCGGGAATGCCCCGACTGAAGTCGTCATCGGAAATCACAATCAGCTGCGCGAAGGCGTTACTGTGAATCGCGGTGCAGAGAAAGAAGATGGCGTTACCCGCATCGGCAACCACAACCTGTTGATGTCGAACTCTCACGTTGCGCACAACTGTCGAATTTATGATCACGCGATGCTCGTGAATGGAGTGCTCCTCGGCGGACACGTTCATGTTCACGACCGGGCAATTGTCTCAGGCAATTCGGTTGTTCATCACTTCGCGACGATTGGAACACTCGCCTTCGTCAGCGGAGGCTGTCGAGTTCCGACCGATGTTCCTCCGTTCATGCTGGCAGCAGGAAGTGACAACCCAGAGATTAAGACTGTCAATCTGATCGGCATGAAACGAGCCGGAATCCCGGATGAGTCCATCCGCGTCATTCGACATGCTCAGCGAATGCTCTACCGGGAGCACAAATCACTCAAAGTTGTCCGCGAACACTTCGAAACGGAATTACAGGGCATCTTCCCGATTGAATTGATCACGCTGCTGTCAGCGATTGAACAACAACGTGCTGGCCGCATGGGTCGTGCCCGCGAAGCTGCCCGAACAACACCTCTCGTTGAATCCAAGGAAACTGCGGCGAAGAAATCCGCTTGAGCCGTGTGCCGGGCCACTTTCGAGTCATCGCTCAATAAGACAGCGGCCTCACACTGCCCGTCCGACCCGCCGGAACGAACAGAACAAGCCAACGTACTGAGAAGAGCAAGTTGCTCTCGATTGACAAACACACAACACTCACGAAGTTAGCGAAGACATGAATGGGACACTGAAACTTGCCGTGATTGGAGTCGGCGCACTCGGTCGACATCACGCACGAATCCTTTCCGAAATGGAAGGGGTCGAGCTAATCGCCGTTGCCGACCCGAATGAGAAACAAGGACGGTCTGTCGCAGAATCGTGTGGTTGCAATTGGACCAACGACTACCGCACTCTCATTAAATCCGTCGATGCAGTTTCGGTCGTCGTTCCAACCTTTCTTCACAAACAGGTCGGCGGAGATTTTCTCTCCAAGGATGTTCCCGTCCTCATGGAGAAGCCGCTGGCTGGCAATGTTGAAGATGGAGAAGCACTCGTCCGCCTTGCTGATGAGCACTCGATTCCTCTTCAAGTGGGCCACATCGAACGCTTCAATCCCGCCTTCCAGGAAATCGCAGACTGGACCGGGGAACCAAAATACATTCGAACAGAACGCGTCAGCCCATACGCATTTCGCTCGATGGATATCGGAGTCGTGCACGACCTGATGATTCACGACATCGAACTTTGCCTGTCACTGACACAGGAAATGCCAACCCGCGTCGAAGCCTTCGGAGCTTCACTCGTGGGAGGTCGGGAAGATGCTGTACAGGCGCGGCTTTACTTCCCGAATGGATGTATCGCCGACCTGACGGTCAACCGCGTTTCGCCGACTCCATCACGAAACATTCAGTGCTGGTCCGAGACCGGATGCGCCACCGCAGATTTGACAACCCGCATCGTCAAGAAGTTCTCACCAACGCCGATGATGCAATCGGGTCAGTTCCCATTCGACCTCGCCCAATCTGGCGAACGAACGATCGACGAATTGAAAACACAGGTCTTCGGAACGTTCATCGAGCCTCAAGAAGTCCAAGCTTCAAACGATGATGCGCTGACGGCGGAACTGACTTCGTTCATCGACGCTGTTCGCCATCGTCATCGTCCGATTGTGAATGGCCGCGATGCCTTGGCAGCCTTGCGTGTCGCAGAAACTGTTCTGGAATGCGTCGAATCGCACTGCTGGGACGGAACGAAAGAAGGCAGAGTCGGTCCTTCAGCACTTCTCAAGTTCTACTCCGCCGATTCAGCCGACGGATCTGACAGCGCTGCAGCCTAAGTCTTGAGAACGAGAGTGAAGGTTACTGAGTGCTTACCGAATTAATTCCCTCCTTCGGGAAGCGCGAAGACGACAAAGGCATCCCCTGCCCTCGTTCCCAGTTTGCCTGCTCCGCCAGCTGCGATGACGACGTATTGTCGACCATTGACTTCGTAAGTTGATGGAGTCGCATACCCCCCAGCTGGGAGTTGATGTTCCCAGAGCACTTTGCCTGTCGACTTGTCGAAAGCTCGAAACTTCTCGTCCTTTGTTCCCCCAATGAAGACGAGACCGCCATCTGTGACAATCGTTCCGCCGAAGGTTTCCGTTCCAGTTTGAGGGATGCCTCTTTCTGTCAGTTCTGCGTATTCCCCGAGCGGAACCTGCCAGACGAACTCGCCTTGATTCAGATCGATCGCCGTCAACACCCCCCAAGGCGGCTTGATCGCGGGATAGCCTTCCTGGTCGCGAATCTGAATGTAGCCGCGATGACCATACTTGTATTTCGCTCCCGGTGGAGATTCGACGAGCGTCATCACGTTGGGAACGTTGTTTGAGTTGACATAGAGAACGCCCGTTTCCGGATCGAAGCTGGCTCCCGACCAGTTCGCTCCTCCGTGAAATCCGGGAATGACAACGGTCCCCTGTAAACTCGGCGGACTGAAAGCAGGTCCGGTTTTGATCTTCTTAAGTTCCTTCAGCACATATTCTCGATTCGCTTCGCCGATGTCGGTCACGTTGGACTCATCAAAGTGCTGAACCGAAAACGGCGGCGGCTTCACCGGAATCGGTTGTGTCGGCCAAGCCTGCTCACCGGGAACATCAGACTGCGGAACCGGTCGATCTTCGATTTCAAACAACGGTTCTCCGGACTCCCGATTGAAGAGGTAAACAAATCCCGTCTTCGTTACCTGTGCGACTGCCGGAATTTGTTTTCCATCGTGAGTGACTGTGACGAGATTTGGATAGACGGGGAGATCATGATCCCACAGATCGTGACGCAACGTTTGAAAGTGCCACTTCAGTTCTCCACTGAAAGCATCGAGCGCGATCGTTGAGTTCGCGTACAAGTTTTCTCCGTGGCGATCTCCTCCGTAGAAGTCGAAAGCAGCTGAGCCCAAGCCTGCGAAGACGAGATTCCTCTCGGTGTCCACGCTCAATCCGCCCCAGGCGTTCGCCCCTCCTCGGTACTTCCACGAATCCCCTTCCCAAGTCTCGTGTCCTTTTTCTCCGGGACGCGGAACGGTATGAAATCTCCACAGCTGACGACCGGTTCGAACGTCGAATGCTCGAATGTCCCCCGGCGCAGCGATGCTCGGCCCTTCTCCATTCGAGACACCGAGAAAAACGATGTCTCCACAAACAGCCGGTGCCGAAGTCGGACCGTAGGCCATTTTAGAAAGGTCCTCTTCAAAGTCTTCTCGAAGATCTTTGATTCCGTTCTCTCCAAACCCGGGATCGAGTTTTCCCGTTTTGGAATCGATTGAGAATAACCTTCCGTCAGACGTGCCATGTAGGATTCGTCGCTCTCCACCAGGCTTCTGGTCACTCCACCAGGCCAAACCTCGATTCACTCCACCCGACGCAAGCGGGCCAGCAGGAGCATGACTTTCGAATGGATCGAACTCCCAAAGTTGCTCGCCTGTTTCTGCATTCAATGCAACGACTCTCAGGTAACCCGTCGAGAGATACATCACTCCATCGATGATGAGTGGAGTGCATTCGATCGTCTTCTTTCGCTCGCGATCAAGTTCTCCCGTGTGGTAGACCCATGCCACTTCAAGCTGGTCAACGTTCTCGCGATTGATCTGCGAAAGAGTCGAGTACCTCTGACAACCGCGGTCACCACCGACCGTTTCCCAGTTCGCGCCCGATGGTAGATCTCCGAAAAGATCCACTGGCCTCGCTGCAAGCATCGCCACGACTGACATCACTATCAAGATAGAGCGCATGTCTGATTCACCCGATCGGTATTGAAATGATTCCTGCATCCACTGACAGAAAGGGGCCTCTCCGAGTTTCTGACCAGTTCTGTCAGTCTGAACATCATCGAGTGTCACAGCCTGTCACATCAATTCAGCCAGCAGCACGTTCGCTGAAAAACCGGAAATCGATAAGCTCTCACATCAACCGAAACGCGAAGTCTCAATTTGAAATCAGAGACTTCCTCTTACCACTCAACGATCTCTCTGCAGCCCGTTGATCGAAAGATCTCACCGAGCGATCACGCTGAGTCGATGGCGTCAGTTTGCATGGTCGGAATAGTTGTGTGATGATAAGGCGCACGATGCTTCATTGACGTCTGACACCTTTGACAGAAAGCGCCTCATGAGAATTCTTCTAAAGAGCCTGTTCGTGGCTGTCCTGCTCTGTGCAGCCTCTCGAACTTCAGAGTCAGCCGATCAATGGAATGTGCTCTTCATCGCAGCGGATGATCTCAATTGCAGCCTCGGGTGTTACGGAAACCAGGACGTCTCATCGCCACATCTCGACCGTCTCGCTTCGAGCGGAACACTCTTCGAGAACGCTTATTGCCAGCAAGCAGTGTGCAATCCTTCGCGAGCCTCGTTGATGTCCGGACTTCGACCTGACACCATTTCCGTCTACGATCTTCGCACGGACTTCCGCACCGCCCAGCCTGATGCTGTGACCATCCCACAACGATTCAAAAACAATGGGTACTTCACGCGCTGCATCGGGAAAATGTTTCACAACATGGGAGACCTTGACGATGAACCATCCTGGTCGGTCCCTTCGATGCTGAATGCAGGACGACATTCTGACACTTACGCAATCATCCCCGAAGGGAAGAAACCGGGATCAAAGCTGGGAGCTCACGAAAGCGAAGACCTTCCGGATGAAACTTATCGCGACGGAAAAATCGCTGACCTAGCCTGTCAACAACTGAGAGAGTTTTCCGATGAGCCATTCTTTCTGGCTGTCGGTTTCTGGCGTCCGCATCTTCCGTTTCTTGCACCGAAGAAATATTGGGATCGGTACCAGCGAGACAGCCTCACTCTCCCCGATCGTTTCGCTCCACCCAGTAATGTTCCCGAGATTGCGCTTCACGATTCACGAGAACTCAAAGGCTACGGTCCTGATCCTCAGAACATGTCCGCCGAAGAACGCCGTTTACTTTGGCACGGTTATTACGCAAGCATCAGCTATCTTGATGATCAAGTCGGCAAGCTGTTGAAGACACTCGAAGAAACTGGGCTGCGAGATAAGACGATCGTCGTCTTCTGGTCCGATCACGGATTCCATTTGGGGCAACACAGCTTGTGGTGTAAGACGTCGTGCTTTGAGTTGGACGCTCGAGTTCCGCTGTTGATCTCCGCCCCGGGTTTTCCTGAAGACAATCGCACGAGCTCTGTAGTCGAACTGATTGACCTCAGCCCGACTCTCGCTGAGCTGTGTGGGCTTCCGGATGTTGACATCGAAGGCGAAAGCCTTGTTCCTATGATGAAAGATCCTTCAACATCGGTGAAGAAGGTCGCGATCACGCAACATCCTCGTCCGGCTTACTTTAAAGCAGTTCCCGAACAGATGGGTTACTCTGTCACCGATGGAAGATTCCGCTACACCGAATGGCGTGACTGGAGAACCGGAAACGTCACAGCGACTGAACTCTATGACCACGAAAAAGACCCGAATGAGATGGAGAATCTCATCGGGTCCAATCAATATTCAGAAGCCGTTGAACAGCTCAGAAATGAACTTGTTCAGGTCGCCCCGAACGAACCTCACGAGTGACGCTCTTCCGGCTTAAATTTTTGAAACGAACAGGTCGAGATAGATCACGAATATCATCAGACCCAGGACGAATGCCATTCCAAAGTAAGTGGCGGTTGCAACAACCATCTCGCTGGGCTTTTTCCGTGTGACAGCTTCCCAAATGAGAAAGACCATGTGACCGCCATCGAGCACTGGAATCGGCAGGAAGTTGATCACAGCCAGGTTCACACTGATCAGTCCGAGAAAACGCAGGAAGTCCCCAATCCCCAAATCCGCGAACCCATAGGCCAGCTTGGCGATATTGATCGGACCGCTTAACCCCTTAGGAGAGATATCCCCGGTCAACAACCCGCGGAGGGTCAGGTAAATGTCTTCGATAGAGGTAATGGTGTAACGTCCTGCCATTGCGAATGCGTTTTGAACGCTGTCTGCCTTGAGAGTAATCAAATTCTGGTTCAAACGAAGTCCGCGTGTCGTCGGAAGATACCAGTCTTCGACGACCTTCGGAGTCACTTCAACAACCCGGTGTTCGTTCGAATCTTCGGGCGAACTGACCGTGAGTTCCACGATTCGCGAGCGAGTGTATTCTTGAATCGTCCAGAACGCGTAAGCCCAGTTCTTGTCTTGGATCGGAATCTCGAACCGCGTGTCCGTTCGGGCATCCTGCTCCGTTCCGGGAGCTCTAATGAGAGTCACTTTGTGAATGGTATCGCGTGGTTTGATTCCCTGACCAGCTGCGGGACCATCTTCATCGACTGAGAAAACATTCGGAACGAGATGAAAAGCGACACCAATGCTCGGAACAGAAAGGGGAGCCCCTTCTGATAATGGTGGTTCTGCCCACGGAGCCCGGTCGCTTGGAGTCAGAGTCAACACGAGTTCCTGAGGCGCCCCTCCGGAAACTTCGCGGGAAATGGTCACTTCCACCTCTTCGCCGGCATGCTCGGAGAAGTATTCTGTGAGTCGAACAGGATCGATATCGTGGCCGACGTCCAGACCGTCGACTTTGGCGATGAGATCGCCCTTCTTCAGACCGGCTTCAGCAGCAGCGGAGCCAAGCTGAATGGCTTCGATTTTTCCCATCCCCATGCGAAGTCCCAAACCGAGAAACTGTTCAGCTGGCAAGTTGACCTGGACTTCTTTAGTGTCGCCACCTTCACTCTTGCGTTTGACTGTCAGCCCCAACGCCTCGTCTGCTTTCTCATTGAGAATCTTGTCGAGCTCGCTGAACTCTTTGATCACGACTCCGTCAACGGCTGAGATAATGTCCCCCGGCTCAAACTCTGCTCGAGAAGCAGCGGTTCCCGGGAAGACATAGGGAATCGCTTTCGGATCAGGAACGGGAAGAACCTCGAGGCTGCGAGCCTGACCAATTCCGATTTGACGGACGATTCCGTTCGCTGATGGTTCAAGCTCGATGTCGAACGTTTCTCCATCCGAGTGAAAACCTTCCAAGCGAATCGGTCCACGAGAAAGAGCAGTTCCGCGCAACAGGTCTTCAAAGTTAGACACCTGTCGTCCGTTGATCGCAGTAATTGTGTCCCCGGAACGAATTCCGTGTTGCCATCCCGGCATTCCAACTTGCACGTGCCCAATCACACGATCAGTTGTTTCAACGCCGCTGTTAAATGCGATTGCGAAGAACAGAAACCCGGTGATGATGTTCATGATCACCCCGGCGGAAATAATTGCCATCCGCTGCGGGACTGTCTTTGACGTATAGGATCGGGGATCAGCACTGATCTGATCGTCAGTCATTTGCCCCGGGTCCATGTCATCCTGTCCGAGCATTTTGACGTAGCCCCCGAAAGGAGCCCAGCCCAGCCAGTATTCGGTCTCACCCCACTTTTTGGCGAGGATTGGCTGACCGAATCCGATACTGAAGCGTTCCACGTAAACTCCGCACCACTTCGCAACGAGGAAGTGGCCGAGCTCGTGGAAGAAGATCACCAGACCAAGTCCGGCGGCAGCGATAAAGATGTTTAGCAGTGCCGAGACGCTAAAGAGTGCGAGTGTGGCGGCGACGACGGTATCCAATTCAAAGCCTCCTGGCGCGCCCAATGATCGAGTTCGAGCAACTCATCCAACTCCGGCTGGCTGTCGAAATCGTGGGCATTCAGAATCTCGCGACAGAGTCGCGGGATGTCGGTAAAAGTCAGTGTTTCAGAAAGAAAACGTTCGACAGCCACTTCGTTGGCAGCATTCAAAACTGCTCCGGAAGTTCCGCCGCGCTCAGCAACCTCAAATCCTAACGATAACGCCGGGAATCGTTCGAGATCAGGGGGTTGAAAATCAAGTGAAAATGTTTCCGATAAATCCAGTTTCGGACTGGCACCAGCCACTCGTGCGGGCCAGGTAATGGCATATTGTATCGGCAATTTCATATCTGGGGGAGATAATTGTGCGATGACCGAGCCATCCACAAACTCTACCATCGAGTGGACGACCGACTGAGGATGTACGACAACGTCAATCTGTTCAGAAGGCAGGCCGAATAACCACCGTGCTTCAATCACTTCCAGAGCTTTGTTCATCATCGTCGCAGAATCGACAGTGATTTTCCGACCCATTTCCCAGGTTGGATGACTCAGAGCATCGGCACAAGTGACCTGCGCCAGTTGCTCTCGAGACCACGTGCGGAATGGTCCTCCACTGGCCGTGAGAATGATTCGCGACACCTCTTCCGCCCGGCCGGACTGAAGTGACTGAAAGATCGCAGAGTGTTCGCTGTCGACGGGAATCAGCGTCGCGCCGGTTTCGGCAGCTTTGTCGGTCACCAGTTTCCCAGCGACAACCAGTGTTTCTTTATTGGCCAGCCCGATCGTTTTTCCCGCCTCGATCGCAGCCCAAGTTCCACGCAGCCCCGCTGCTCCCACAATGCCGGTGATGACGACCTCAGCATCCGAGTGAGCAATGGCGTTTGCGAGGCAATCTTCCCCGAATTCGACGTTCACTTGAGGGGGAAAAGCGTTGCCGGGGATCGAATTTCGGTCAATTCCGGTCAGCACGACCGTGCGCGGCAGGAATTCTGCAGCTTGCTCTGCCACCAGTTGCCACTGAGTGTGAGCGGACAGTAATTCCACCGACATTTCATCCCGATGGGCGCGCACTACATCGAGACAACTGGTTCCAATCGAACCGGTTGCCCCCAATACGGCGATCCGCTTGATATGATCTGACACTGGATAATTCTCTTAAGTTTTAGCGATTGTAGAGGTTCCGGCTTCATGACCGCAAGACCGGAGTCGCTGGGGTTTCCGCGACCTCACAGCCTGAGCGAACGGAATTCGCAGCACTATCGTTTCTCAACAGAAGGGATTGATCGCGAACAATTTGCAGAGGCCACTTGTCCCGGTCTATGATGTTCGCTCTCGTCGCGAAAATGCGACCACTCTAATATTCCATCCTTCAAAAGCTAAGTAGCTGCAAGTCGAGGTTGATCCGTGTTTCAAAATGTTGCCATTGTGGGCGCCACCGGTGCCGTCGGTCAGATCATGAGGCAATTGCTGGAAGAACGGAAATTTCCTGCAGCGACGTTTCGCTTCATCGCTTCGGCGCGTTCGGCGGGTCAGCAGATCACATTTCGTGGCCAAAAGTACACCATCGAAGAACTGACCAAAGACTGCTTTGCCGGATCAGATCTGGTGATCGCTTCGACTCCGGACGACATTGCCGCTGAGTATTTGCCTGCCGCCGTCGAAGCAGGCTGCCGCGTCATCGACGAATCCGGATACTGGCGCATGAAAGACGGAGTCGCGCTCGTCATTCCGGAAGTGAACCCGCAAGCTGCTCTCGACGCCACCGGCATCATCGCCAGCCCGAACTGCTCAACGACCCAGATGGTCGTGGCTTTGAAACCACTTCACGATGCTGCAGTCGTCAAACGGGTGATCGTCAGCACTTATCAGGCAACCAGTGGAGCAGGAGTTCAGGGAACAAGCGATCTGTTCGACGGGTCCAAGTCGTACCTCTCCGGGGATGACTACTCGTATAAAGCCTTCGCACATCCCATCGCCTTCAACTGCATCCCTCAAATCGGAAGCGAGAAGGCAGACGGGTATACCAGTGAAGAGCTGAAGATGGTCTATGAGACCCGCAAAATCCTCGGGGATGAATCAATCCAAGTGAACCCCACATGCGTCCGCGTGCCAGTTGCCAACTGTCACAGCGAGTCGATCACAGTCGAAACAGAAGAGCCGCTCACTCCCGGTGAAGCACGCGAACTGTTCGAATCGTTTCCAGGAATTCAGGTCGTCGACAACCTGCAGAGCGGACAATACCCACTGCCCAGCACTTGCGATGGCTCAGACGACGTCTTCATCGGACGAATCCGTAAGGACATCTCGCATCCGAATGGAATCAGTTTCTGGTGCGTCAGCGACAACTTGCGAAAAGGGGCCGCGACGAATGCTGTTCAGATCGCGGAACTGTTGGCAAAGCATCTGTAAACGCGATCACTCAGCCCCGGACGGCTCACCGATGGTGACATGCCTCTCCCAAGAGGAATCGGTCTCCGGAAAATCGCTCCGAAAGTGCACACCACGGCTTTCGGTGCGAGCCCGGGCTGACTCGATCATCAGTCGGCCGACCAACAGCATGTTCTGCAGTTCCCAACCTTCGACGGTTTGAAACTCTCGCAGCGAGACGTAGCGGTCCCAAAACTCGACCTGCTCCGCAGCTGCTTTCAGTCCTTCTTCATCGCGGCGAATTCCAACATTTCGCCACATGATCGAGCCGAGAGAGTTGCGTAAGTCGGTGAGGTTGAGCAAATCCTGTTCTTCGATCACCTTTGGCCCCGGTGACGAAACTGGAGGAGCCGAAAAGCTGTCCGGGATTTTCAGGGCTGCTTCCGAGGCCCCTCGACCAGCGTGAATTCCGTAGTACAGACCTTCCAGCAAGCTGTTGGAGGCAAGTCGATTGGCCCCATGAAGTCCGCTGGATGTTGCTTCACCGGCAGCCCACAATCCGGGCAGCGTGGTGGCCCCGGTTAAGTCGACCGTCAATCCGCCGATCATGTAATGGGCTCCCGGTCGGACGGGGATTCGGTCGTGTGTCAGATCGAGACCGAACTCGCGGCACATCTCCAGAATGTTCGGGAAACGTTCGTTGATCTTTTCTTTCGGAAGGTGTGTCAAATCGAGGTAAACGCACGGATGCCGAGTCAGTTCCATCTGATCTGTAATTGCCCGGCTGACGACATCACGCGGAGCGAGTTCCATACGCTCGTCGTAATTCCCCATAAACCGATCACCATTCACATCGACCAGATATCCCCCTTCCCCTCGAGCCGCTTCGGTGATCAAGTGACGTGAACTTCCGGCGATGTAAAGCACCGTGGGATGAAATTGCATCATCTCCATATCTCGCAGCTCCGCCCCCGCCCGGTAGGCGATTGCGTGTCCGTCAGCCGTCGCGATATCCGGGTTGGTCGTTTCCCGATACAAACGCCCTGCTCCACCCGTCGCAAGAATCGTTTGCTTCGCCCAGACGAAGGTCTTTCCGTGATGAGGATTCCAGACCAGCGCCCCGCGACAACTCCCCTCGTGAGTCAATAGGTCGATCGAGAAGGTCTTCTCCCAGATCTCCGTCCATCCCGCACCGCGAACGGTATCAATGAGAGCCCGCATCACCTCTTTGCCAGTGGCGTCACCCAGAGCATGAGCGACTCGCGGATGACTGTGGCCCCCTTCAGTCGTGAGCGCGATTGAACCATCTTTCCGATCGAATTGCGCTCCGAACGAGACAAGCTCTCGAATGCGCTCAGGAGCTTCTTCGACAATTTCCCGCACGACTTCGGGATCGCATAAACCCGCCCCTGCTTTAATCGTGTCCTCGACGTGATTGCTCAATTCGTCTGAAGGGTCCAGAACTCCAGCAATCCCTCCCTGAGCCCAAGAACTGTTCGATGCAGACACCACATCTTTGGTCACCATCACCACGCGCAAACGCGGATCAATTTCCAGCGCAGCACGAACTCCGGCAATGCCTGTTCCGATGACCAGGACGTCGACGAACATATGCGGGATCCGTTTCGGGTCGAACCGCACGAGATACCGTTGACGCGGAGTATAGCTCAAGTCAGGCATGTCTATTTCTATGAATCAATTGAGAGATTGATCATGCAACGTTAACGACTCCGCAACCTCCTCACCAATCAATGTTGTCGGAGTCAGCTCACAATCCCGTTCGTTCCGATCCCCACATCTCGCGAACTCCTCGCTTGGGAACACCACGACCATCGGCATCGCGACGCAATTATGTCTATGTTTTTCCCAACTCCTGTGAGCGTTTGGTCGCTGCCTCGACGGCATTCATCAGTGTCCCTCGCAAACATCCTTGTTCGAGTTGATGCAGCCCCGAAATTGTCGTTCCACCGGGACTGGTCACCGCATCTTTCAACTGACCCGGATGCTGACCACTTTCCAGGACCATTTTCGCAGCCCCCAGCAATGTTTGTGCTGCCAGTTGCGTCGCGGTCGCACGCGGTAAACCAGCGAGAACTCCTCCGTCGCTGAGTGCCTCGATGATTTCAAAAACATAGGCAGGCCCGCTGCCTGACAATCCGGTCACCGCATCGAGCAAGTGCTCAGCGACCGGCAGTGCAATTCCAACCGTAGAAAGCAGTTCTTCCACAAGCTTTAAGTCTTCTTTGGTGGCCGTAGAACCGGCGGCATATCCCGAAGCACCTTCCCCAACGAGACAGGGCGTGTTCGGCATCACTCGAATGTGTCGACTCTTTGGCAGCGTCGCTTCAAAACGCTCCAGCCGCGCTCCGGCAATGATGGAAACGAAGAGATGTTCCGACGTGGACGAATCGGCAAGCTCTTCCAAAAGCCCTGACAGAACCTGAGGTTTCACCGCCAACAGAACGACCTCCGAGGACTCAAGCACCTCACGATTACTGTCGGTCGTCGGGATTTCCGTCTGTTCCGTGAACGACTTCCGGGCAGCTTCGTAAGGGTCACTGGCGAGCATCGTCTCAGGCTGAGCCAACCCGGAACGAATCCATCCGGCCGCAAGCGCCGTCGCCATCTTCCCCGCACCAATTAATCCGATTCGCTTCTGATTCATCAACTTTTCCGTCCAGGAATCTCGATCGTCGCTTCAACTTCTACTTTGCAAACGTCGCAACCTCTCAGAATAGCAAGAGTGACAGACTCGCGCCCAGATGCTGAGGAAGCGGAACACATCTGAACAAGTTGATGTAACGAGCCTAAGAATGTTATACTCTTGGTAGCTGTGGGCAGTTCTTAGAAAGCAGTGAAGGAGTTTCCCCATGGGGCACTGTTGGTTTCTTATCTTCACTTTGGTCGCATCGCCTTCATCTCCCGGTTCTCCTCTTGAGGTGGAACATTTTCATTTTGACGGAGACATCAAACTCTCAGCTGTTTCTACCGACACATTCGAGATGAGAGTGTTTCGCGTGGACAAAGATTCCTCGATCCCTCACTCAGTCGGGATCTACTCCTACCAACCCGGCGGAACAGACAAGTGGGCGAGCACGGATTACGTCAGGTGGGAATGTGCCGCGAGACTTATACCGCTTCCCCACGGAACAACAGAAGTTTTCGGCGACATCTATCTCGTGAACGATGGCCTGATGATCTTCATCCGCCGCATCGATTGGAAACAGATGGACTAAGAACTCTTGTTCCCCACGATCAACTTTTGCTGGCAACTCGGTTGATGAAACGACTTTTCCACGGAAGGAGCCGCAGATGAACCGAACCATCCCTCGTCGACCGATTCCGATCCTCACTCACAACCGGTTCGGAATTTCGATGGTTGAAGTTCTCGTTTCGATCGCGATTGTCGGAATTCTATTCGCCATTTCGGTTCAGGCGGTTCAATCCGCTCGGGCTGTGGCCCGGAAGTCGCAGTGCGCAAACAATCTTCGCCAGATCGGAATCGCACTGACGGGTGCTGCTGAACAGGATGGATTGTTTCCGACAGATCGTTACTGTTTTGTGAAGCTGATGCCCTTCCTCGACATGCAGGAGGCCTATGACGCTCATCGCAACATGACACTCAGGCCTCCGCTTAATGTGCCCTGGATGGAGTGCCCAGAAGAAGGAAATCACGCTCCAGGAATTGCACAGCCCAGCTACATGGTCAATGACGGAAGTCGATTTCGGCGAAAGCCACCGGGACATTCCTCGGACAATCAACAAAACGGGTTTCGCTCTGCAAATCGAGAAGGGACCCGTCCGAGTGAATTCAGCGACGGACTTTCGAACACCGCTGCATTCTCCGAACGTATCCACACCCCCCAGGTCCTTTACGTCGCCGATTCTCCGGTCGCTCCGCAGCATTACCTGTGGTACACCGAGCAGCGATTCCTCGAACCCGGAACAGAATCCCAGGCCATTGAGCAGTGTCGATCACATCGGACATCTCCGGATCCGGTCTCGGATTCTTTGCACAAAGTGGGCCTTGAACTGAATGACCCGGGCTATGACCATTTCCTCCCCCCGAATCAAATCGGCTGCTACAACGGCCCGAACGATTTCGAATTCCAGGCCTGGCACTCTCTGATTCCCCCGACAAGCCATCATGCAGGCGGAGTCAATGTGCTGTTCGCTGACGGGGCGGTCCACTTTATTCACTCGGGAATCTCCACTGACCCGTGGCACGCAATGGGAAGCAGGGATGCCAATGACCTCGTCACGTTCTAAATCGCTCTTTTTGATTGCCCCTCTGTTGTGTGCGGCTGGCTTCTTTTTTCACGGCTGCGAGCAACCGGAAGTTGAAGACCCGACCGAAAATCCGGTTGTGGACGTTCGGACAATATGGCGACGGGACACCGGAGAGACCATTTCTGACCATATCACGATCGCGAATGATGAAGAGTTCGTACTCATCATCGAACTGCATCCTAAACCGGATCGTCCGCACGAGTACGAGGGACAGACAATTACGAACCCCCGATCATGGCCGGTCAGCATTATCGCTCATCAAATAGAAGGTCCGAAGAAACGTGGCGATTTGATTCTCGGCACCATTCCGCTCGACTACCCGGATGAGGAAGGGATCGTCGTTCACTCAATCGGACGATATGCCCCGCGCTCGGAATCGATGAAATTGCATGTTGAGGATGTCGACAAGGATTTTGACGAGGACGTTATCCCACACTGGTTAGTGTTTCATTCCGCTCACGGAATCCCCGGAGAATACGAATACCAAATTCTGGCTTTCCCTGCTTACCAGCAAGTCACAGCGACAGCGTGGGATCCTAAACAGCCCGTTCTCGTGAAACGACTGTTTGTCACGATCACTCCGTCCGAAAACGAGGATTCGGAGGATTCAGATCCACCAAAAAACCAACACCTCCCATCACACTTAAAACCGATTCGGAATAACTGACGTCGGTGCCGCAGATCGGGCGAGAACGCTGGAAAACCGAGACTTCTTGGGAAATCCAGCGCCTCGGTCGACTTGACCATCGCCCGCGCGGGAGTTACAGTTCGCGATTCCTCGGTGGGTCAGGGGTGTTTTGCGCGTCAGTCGATTGAGATTCTGATGCCGACAAGCTCACTGAAAACGACATCATTATTCCCCAAACGACTGCACGATTTCAGATTGTGAATTGATCTATGCCTACGATTAACCAGCTCGTTCGAAAACCTCGCAGAAAGCAGACGTCCAAGTCGAAGACTCCACTGCTTGAGGGATGCCCGCAAAAGCGTGGTGTCTGTCTGCAAGTGCGAACCATGACTCCTAAGAAGCCGAACTCGGCTCTGCGGAAGATTGCCCGTGTTCGCCTGTCGAACGGAAAAGAGCTGACCGCCTACATTCCCGGCGAAGGTCACAATCTGCAGGAACACTCCATCGTGCTCGTCCGTGGCGGTCGTGTTCGCGACTTGCCGGGGGTTCGATACAAAGTCATTCGCGGTGTGCTCGATACCCTGGGTGTCGACGGACGTCGCCAGGCACGCAGCCGCTACGGGGCAAAGCGTCCTAAATAGTGCTCATAAGCTGTTCACAGCTTGAAAACATGATGATTCATCACGCGTGCCGGCAGGCTGAAGTGCGTGATTCCAAAGATATTCCAATATTGTTTTTGATTCAGTTAACAGGTCGAAACGTCCATGGCCAAACGGTTTACAGCCAGTAAAACACAGCTGATCGGAGATCCGAGATACGGTTCGAAGCTCGTCTCCAAGTTCGTCAACTGCCTGATGCATGACGGGAAAAAGAGCATTGCCCTCGGTGTGTTCTACGATGCCATGGACGAAATCAGCAAACGTCTGCCGGAAGAAGAGCCTGTCGAGGTCTTCAATCAGGCAGTTGAAAACGTCAAGCCACACATCGAAGTCCGGTCCAAGCGCGTCGGGGGAGCCACCTATCAGGTTCCAACTCCCGTGAGTGCGAAGCGCCAGCAGACTCTGTCGATCCGGTGGATTCTTGAAGCTGCTCGTGGACGCAAGGGCCGCCCAATCGCTCAATCGCTGGCAGACGAATTCGTCTCTGCATTCAAGCGAGAAGGCGTTTCGATCACCAAGCGTGAAAACGTTCACCGTATGGCAGAAGCGAACAAAGCGTTCTCTCACTTCGCCTGGTAAACGCTGTAGAATCACTTCGCCTGCCATTCATGTCATTTGAATGAGCAGGCTTTTTTTATGCTTGGGGAAACTTCTCACTTCATTCAAACCAGATACTTGATCAGCTATGCCAGGCCCCATTGAAAAACTTCGAAACATCGGGATCGTGGCGCACATTGATGCCGGAAAGACGACCACGACAGAGCGCATTCTGTATTACGCAGGTGCCACTCACCGTATGGGGAACGTCGACGACGGAAACACCGAGACCGACTTCGATCCGGAAGAAGCCAAACGCGGAATTACGATCTATTCCGCAGCTGTGACCTGTCGCTGGAAAGATTGCACGATCAATCTGATCGACACTCCCGGTCACGTCGACTTTACAGCCGAGGTGCAGCGAAGCCTTCGCGTCCTCGATGGAGCTGTCGTTGTTTTCAGTGCAGTCGAAGGTGTCGAAGCACAGAGTGAAACGGTCTGGCGACAAGCTGACGAGTACAAAGTCCCGCGTCTTTGCTTCATCAATAAGATGGATCGCATCGGGGCAAACTTCGAGAACGTTCTGGGCCAAATTCGGAAACGCCTCGGCGGCAATCCGCTTCCGCTCTATCTCCCGATCGGTTCTGAGCACGACTTCCTCGGCATCGTCGATCTGATCGGCCGCAAAGCTCTTTACTTCGACTCGGAGTCTCAAGGAAAGAATATCACCGAAGGTGAGATTCCCGACGATCTTAAGGACCAGGCAGCAGAGTTTCGACAGAAGCTGGTCGAAACCATCGCCGAACGCGACGAATCTGCGATGGAAACCTACTTCGAAGAAGGGGACCTCCCGGAAGAAACGATTCACAAACTGTTGCGAGAAGCGACTCTTGCTGGTGAAATTCAGCCAACGTTTACCGGGTCTGCTCTCGATTTCGTCGGCGTTCAGCCAATTCTGGACGGAGTCAATCGCTATCTCCCCAGTCCGCTCGACGTTCCCCCTGTTCGCGGGATCAATCCAAAGCCCAAGAAAAACGAGTCGACGGAAATCACCCGTGGACCTTCAAACGATGAGCCGCTGGCCGCGTTGATCTTTAAGATCGTCGCTGACAAGCACGCGGACTTGTGCTTCGTCCGGGTATATTCGGGTGTCTTGAAATCCGGAACACGTTTGCTGAATCCTCGCACCGGAAAGAAGGAATTCTGCAGCCAGATCTGGCACATTCAGGCGGATCAGCGAGAGAAAATCGAGATCGATCTCGTCGAAGCGGGGGACATCTGCGGAGTCATCGGCCCCAAAGACATCGTGACCGGCGACACATTGTGTCCGACGACCGACCCGATTCTGTTGGAGTCGATCCACTTTCCGGAAACGGTCATCTCGATGGCGGTCGAGCCAGACACGAGTGCTGACAAGAAGAAGCTGGAAGACGCACTGGTTCGGCTGGGTCGTCAAGATCCAACGTTCAAAGCCCAAATCAGCGAAGACACCGGGCAGACGATCATCAGCGGGATGGGCGAGCTTCACCTTGAAGTCCTGAAGGAGCGAATGCATCGAGATTTCAATCTCAATGTCCGCGTTCACAAGCCGCGCGTCTCCTATCGGGAAACGGTCAAACATCCAGCTGAAGCGCATGAAGAATTCAACCGCAGCAATCAGGGTGAATCGCACTTTGCGAGCGTAACGGTCAGCGTGGAGCCATTTGAAGGCGAGAGCCCGATCCTTGTCACGTCACGTGTTCCGGTCGGATCGATTCCAGCAGAGTACGAAAAGATCGCTCGGGAAGCGGTGTTCGAATCGGCTCAATCGGGTGGAGTGCTCGGCTATCCATTGATGAAAGTTCGTTTCGTCATTCTCTCCGTCGGTTACCGCGAAGGTGAAACGAACGAAGAGGCACTTCGATCCGCAGCAGCCCATGCTGTCCAGTCGGCTCTCAGTAAAGCGGAAATCGCATTGCTCGAGCCGATCATGAAACTTGAGGTTGTGACTCCTTCGGACTTTGTCGGCAACATTCAGGCAGACCTGAATCAACGTCATGCGAAGATCTTCGGCAGCGAAATTCGCGGTCATCTCACTGCCCTGCAAGCTGAAGTTCCGCTGGCGAACATGTTCGGCTACTCGTCTCATGTGCGAAGCCTTTCGCAGGGCCGCGCTTCATTCTCGATGGAGCCGATGAAATATGATCTGGCCCCGCAGTCTGTCTTGAACGAAATGCTTGGCTGATCAAGTCGCGAGCGTTCACGATCGGGTTAATCAGAACCCGTCGGAGCTACAGGAAAGAGTGATGTTCCAGTTTCACCTCGATCACACCGACACAAGCTCTGCCGCACGGTGTGGTCGCTGGGAAACTCCTCACGGAGTGGTCGAAACCCCGGCTTTTATGCCCGTGGGAACGCGTGGAAGCGTCAAAGGCGTCTGGCCGCACCAGTTGGCTGAAACTGGTGCGCAGATGATTCTAGCGAACACCTATCATCTCACTCTTCGACCCGGCGAGAAAGTTGTGCAGGAACTTGGAGGCCTTCACGAGTTCATGGGCTGGAAAGGCCCCATCCTGACCGACAGCGGCGGCTTTCAGGTTTTCAGCCTCGGTGCTCTGCGGCAACTCGACGATGATCGTGTCGTGTTCAAGTCTCACATCGATGGCAGTATTCTGGACCTTACGCCAGCCCGAGCGATGCAGATTCAGGAGGATCTCGGGGCGGATTGCATCATGTGCCTCGACGAATGTCCGCCCCACGATGCCCCGGTTTCGAAACTCGAAGAAGCGGTGGCCAGAACGACGCGATGGGCCCAAATTTGTCGCGAAACCCACAAACGAGCCGATCAGGCTTTGTTCGGAATTGTTCAGGGCGGAATTCACCCTCAACTTCGGGAACGGTCCGCCGAAGGCCTACTGAAACTCGATTTTCCCGGCTACGCCGTGGGTGGGTTGTCCGTGGGGGAGTCGCCTGACGAGATGTATCAGACTCTCGATTTCACGACGCCCATGCTTCCGGAAGAGAAGCCACGCTACCTGATGGGAGTCGGCCGCCCCATCGATGTTATCGAAGGCGTTTTACGCGGCATTGATCTGTTTGACTGCGTCATGCCCACGCGAAATGCCCGCAATGCGACTGCGTTCACGAGTCGCGGAACGGTCAAAATGCGAAACTTGAAGCATCAAACCGATCGCGAGCCGCTCGACAGTGAATGCGACTGTGCGACGTGCCAGCAGTTCAGCCGCGGATTCCTTCGCCATTTGTTCACCGTCGGCGAAATGCTCGGCCCGATGCTCCTCTCAGTCCACAATCTGAGGTTCTACCAGAAGGTTGTCACGGAGTTACGGTCCGCAATTAAGTCAAACTCAGCCCAAGAGTTTCGACGTGAACATCTTGCTCGGATGGGGGACGGTCCCTAAACTACCCGCTTCTCCCGACCGGATTGGCGTGTGCGCTGACCAGTCGGAGAGCAAAAAACGGGGACGACAACGGGAGGATTTCCTCCTCTTTCAACTTTAGCGTATTGCAACCATGTCGACACTGACCATTCCATTTTTGATCCTGGCAGCAGATGCAGCTGACCAACCAGAAGTCAGTCCGATGTGGCAAATGTTGTTGTTGTTCGGACCTCCTCTGCTGCTTCTTTTTTTCATGCAAACCATTTTTGGGAAAAGTGAAGCAAAAGAAAAAGCTCGTCGCGACGAAATGGTTACTGCACTGAAGAAGAATGACCAGATCGTCACGATTGGCGGCATCCTGGGAACTGTTGTTTCGGTTGCCGAAGACAAACAGAGTGTCACGATCAAAGTCGATGACAATACACGTTTGAAATTCCAGGCCAGTGCGATCCGAGAAGTGGTTTCTCGAGACAGCAAGGATTCGGAGAAGTCGTGATCGAACTGGGATCACCTCAAATCGTTCAACTGGCATGACAGCCAGCTAAATACCGGGACGGAGCAAAACGGGATGAGTCCGTTGAATCTAGACTTGTTGCTATTCGCTCAGACGAGCATCACCACCGCTGAGGGCACTGCTGAGGCCGCTGAAGCTGCTGAGGTTAGTTCGGCAATGGGTTGGGGTGTTTTTCTCATCGTTGTCGCTGCCTTGGTGATCCCGTTCGTGGTTGGAAGCCTGTTGGCAACCGCCTTGAACCTCAAATCACTCTCGACACGCATCAGCCTTGTATTGCTGGCCATCACGTTGGCGGTGAGCCCGTTCATCATCACAAAAGCTGAAGGCAAGCCCTTCAAAGATGCGATTGATCTCGGGATCGACCTGGCCGGTGGAACCAACATGGTTTTCATGGTCGATAGAAAAGCTGCCGAAGCTGAGGGCAAGGTCATCGACGATGAGTTGATGAACAAGATGGTCGAAAAGGTCAAACAGCGTGTGAATCCGACCGGAACCGAAGAAGTGACCGTGCGGCGAGTCGGTTCTGACCGCATTGAAGTCATCGTTCCAGGTGCCGATCAAGAAAAAGTCGAGCAAGTTAAACGCGACATTATTACTCTCGGAGATCTTGAGTTTGCGTTGCTCGCGAATTCGGTGAATCACCAGGACATCATCGCCCTCGGGGACAACGTTGGCGAAGGCGAAAGGGTGTTTCGTGATGGCAAACTCATTGCCATGTGGCGCCGCCCTGCACTGGACGCCGACGGCGTTCAGAAAGTCACAGGCGGAGATCGTGTTCGAAGCCGGATCTTGACCGCCGAAGATGGGACTCCGCTCACCGATTCCGCTGGCCAACCGCTTCGCGAGTTTCTCGTTGTGGTTGATCCCGATCCTGCGAAACGAATCACTGGTCGTTATCTGGTGAGCGTTCGTGAGGAAATTACCGAAAAAGGTCTGGCGGTCGGATTTACGTTCAATCCACAAGGTGGTTATCTGTTTGGACAAGTGACTGCTCGAAATCGTCCTCAGGAAGGCGAAGGCTTCTACAGTCATCTTGCCGTTTTGCTGGACGGTCAAATCCACTCCGCTCCGACGATCAATGCTGTGATCACAACAACTGGTGTGATCGAAGGTCGCTTCACCGAGGAAGAAGTGGAAAATCTTCTCGGCGTGCTAAATGCTGGTGCTCTGGAAGTTCCACTGGTTTCCGAACCTGTGACGGAATTTACGATCAGTGCTCTGCTCGGTGAAGAAGTCCAGAAGAAGGGCTTCCTGGCGATTGGAATTGCTCTCGCTGCCGTCTTCATCTTTACGTTGGTGTACTACCTGAAATCGGGATTTGTGGCTGATGTCTGTTTGGCCATCAACATCCTGCTCGTTCTCGGAGCGATGTCGCTGATCGATGCAACCTTCACACTTCCCGGACTGGCTGGGCTTGTGTTGACGATCGGTATGGCGGTCGATGCCAACGTTCTGATCTTCGAGAGAATGCGGGAAGAACAAGCGCGTGGCTCAAGCATTCGCATGTCGATCAAGAACGGCTTCGAAAAAGCCTTCTCGACGATTTTCGATGCCAACATTACTACCTTGCTGACAGCGGTTGTGCTGTATTACATCGGAACCGATCAGATCAAAGGTTTCGCGGTGACTCTGTTCATCGGAATTCTGACCAGTATGTTCAGTGCGCTCTATATCGGCCGCCTGATCTTCGAAATTGCGGAACAGAAACGATGGCTCACTGATCTGAAAATGATGAGCCTGATCAACGCGGAAGGCATCAACTTCCTCGGCAAGAAACAGATTGCAGCAGCCGCTTCGGTACTGGTCATTCTCGTTGGTTTGACCGCCGTCGGAATGCGTGGTTCGGACAATCTGGATATTGATTTCCGCGGGGGATCGATGGTCACCTTCGGTTTCGAAGGCGAAGCTCCGGAGACTGAAGAAGTCCGTGAACTTCTGGCTCCACAATTCGAAGATGGGATCACGCTGGAGCAACTCTCCGTCACTGAAGGTGGAGAATCACGCAAGCTGTTCCGACTTCGAACTGTTGTTGATGAAACCGCCGTCGTGAGTCAGAAAATCAAAGAAGCTTTCGCAGATTCTGCGTTCCGTCTGGTTCAGCAATCGGTTCGCTATGAAGATCCAGTCGAAATTGTGGTCGAGGAAGGCTCAGAAGATGAACTGATGGCTGGCGGTTACGAAACGACTGTCGTCCTCTCAGAGAGTATGACACCGGCCGCACTCGCAGAAGAAGCCTTCGATTCACTGTCAAGCATCAAAGAACTGGCTGGAGTGGACGTCGAAGAGACTGTCGTCGCACGGTCATTGAACCCGGATGAGCCGAAGTCGAATGAAATCCGGCTGATGTTCGGTCCGTCTGTACCAGTTGAAGACGTCAATTCAGCGTTGAGCAACATGAAAGAAGACCTTGAGAAAGATCCGCACTTCGAGGAAGTGAACTCATTTGCTCAGTCTGTGACAGGCGACGCCAAATGGGCTGCCATCACAGCGATGGTCATCAGCCTGTTGATGATTGTGGCTTACCTGTGGATTCGCTTCCAACGTGTCACGTTCGGAGTGGCTGCCTGTGCCGCACTGATTCACGACGTCCTTGTGGTGCTGGGACTCGTAGCAATTGGGGCTTACCTGAGCGGAACGCCTCTGCGGTCGATCCTGATGCTTGAAGACTTCAAGATCAACCTTCCGATCATCGCAGCATTCCTGACCATCGTTGGTTACTCGCTGAACGACACAATCGTCGTGTTTGACCGAATTCGTGAGGTTCGAGGACGAAATCCTGCACTGACCGAATCGATGGTCAATGCGAGCCTCAATCAAACACTTTCGCGAACGATTCTGACCTCGCTGACGACGCTGATCGTCGTTCTCATCCTGTATGTGATGGGTGGGGAAGGAATTCATGGGTTCGCGTACTGTTTGATCCTTGGAATTCTTGTCGGTACTTACAGCTCCATCTACGTGGCGAGCCCGGTTCTCGTCTGGTTGATGAACCGACAGCAGAAGAAAGTTGCTTCCACCTAATCGCAGGAAGTAATGACTCAAGTTGAACTTTTGAAGCGGAGTTGCGTGGTGACACGCCTCTCCGCTTTCTGTTGCTGGGGCCTCAATTGACTGCCGGTCGACTGAGAAAACCAACGACAACCCTGGAAATCGATCCGGTGTGTGCATAGAAATGTGCTCATTGCAGCGGGCTTGATGTCTGCAGTCACCAGCGCTCGAACATTTGGAAATGGTTTTCTCAATCACCTGCACCCGCAGCGATCTCGGACGAACCGAGTGAGAGAGACTTCGAAAATGTTTGAGTCAGGCGTGCTTCGTCTCAAGAACAAGAAATCGTGTCTTCTGACTCTCCACAACATCCCAACCCGGAACTAATTGCACTGGCGATTCAGCAACCGTGGGCCGAGTTGATTCTTCGCGGAATCAAGACTGTCGAAATTCGATCGGTCTCGCCGGGGAGTCAGTCGCTGGTATACCTGTACAGTTCCCGGAAACTATCACGAATCGCGTCAGCACGGACCGCGATTGAAAAATACGACCTGGACCGGAAGACGCTCCCGACGGGAGTGATTGTCGGAACAGCCACAATCAACGGATGCACATCGAGCACTGCAGGTGATGCAGATGCCGCGTGCGTTTCCCCACTTGAACTTGAAGGTCAATACAGCTGGCACCTGGAAGATCCACAGCGGATCGTTCCCTGCCTGACTCCGAAGTACTTCCCTTACGGGATGTGGTTTTATCCATTTCGGAGACGTTCATCGGGCCCCAGCAGAAAGAAAACCACTGATGACTCAACAGCTTGATCTCGTCGCAATCACCGCTTTCGGACTCGAGGCCGTTGTCGCACGTGAACTGCGAGACCTCGGATACGACGAAACGACTGTTGAAGACGGTCGAGTTCGATTCAAAGGCGACGCAGCTGCGATCTGTCGCACCAATCTCTGGCTGCGGTGTGCGGAGCGAGTGCAGGTCGTCGTTGGCGAGTTTGACGCTGTCGACTTTGATCAGCTGTTCGATCGAACAAAAGAACTTCCGTGGGAAGAGTGGTTGCCGGTCGACGCGATCTTTCCAGTCGGTGCTCGAAGTGTGCGATCGGTCATCAATAGCCCGCGCAACGTTCAGCGCATGGTCAAACGTTCGATCGTCGAACGACTCAAAACGGTCTACAACCGACATCGGTTCGCGGAAGATGGAGTCGAATATCCCGTCGAAGTTTCCATTCTTCGCGACAAGGTGCTGATGACGATCGACGCAACCGGAGACGGGTTGCACAAACGCGGATACCGGCAGCTTGTCGGTCCTGCCCCCTTGCGGGAAACTGTCGCTGCGGCGCTGTTGAAACTCAGCTATTGGAATCGGAACCGATTGCTCGTCGACCCATTTTGTGGCTCCGGAACCATCGCCATTGAAGCTGCCTTGCTCGGGAGAAATATGGCCCCGGGACGTGACCGAAGTTTCGTCTCTGAAAACTGGAATCAAATCGACCTGAAGCACTGGAAGGATGCCCGTCAGGAAACCCGAGACCTCATCGAACCGCCGCTTCCCATCCGAATCGTCGCACGTGATCGTGATCGCAAGATGATTTCCATTGCCAAGCGGAACGCGAATGAAGCGGGGATCTTTTCGGAGATCTTCTTCGAAGCCAAAGACTTTATCTCCTTCCCGACCGATCGCGATTACGGCTGCACCGTGGCGAATCCTCCCTATGGAGAACGCCTCGGAGAAAAGAGCGAGGTCCGTCAGCTTCATCATGACATGGGAGAACTTTTGATCCCGCTTGATGACTGGTCGCACTACATCTTCACGAGTGCTGATAACTTCGAACGTGAGTTTGGCAAACGGGCAGATCGTCGGCGCAAGATTTTCAGTGGTCGAATCCCCTGCACTTACTATCAGTATCCTGGACCTCGTCCACCGCAAGAGGCGAATGAGACCGAGTCGGAAAACGCCGAGACAAATGTCGACACCGAGGACGACTACTCTGCACCGGGTGAGTTTTAGCTCGCAAGTGATCAGCCGGTTGCATCAAATCAATACTTGCTCGCATTCGGCAGTCCGTTGATTCTCTTCCGCTGGCAAACTTAGGTGCCGACGCAAGACGAACAGAGCGGTTCTGTACGCACTTTCTCGCCGTTTGCTGCGATCAGCCGTCTTACGAGGTCGACATCTTCTCATTAAGAAGCGGAATCTCTACGGAAACCATCCTTGCCATTTCTGATGGGATGCTCACAATTTAGTGAGCGGCGAATCGATGCCGCCTCACTCTGGATCGAGCATGCCCCCGAAACATCCTCTTCGTCGAATATCCATCCCAGGAATCCTGCTCATGGTTCTGGGACTCACGCTTGTCGTCTTCGAGATGTGGTCGGGCCGGGTTTACAACCAACTCGGATCAGCAGGACGTGTCGCTGCTATTTTGAGTGGAACAGCCTTTTCGGTCTGGGGACTGAAAGAGGTAATCGCCGGTATGTTTCCCAGCTGGACGAAATCGAGTGACAGTTTTCTGCTGCCTGTCGAAGGCTGGGCCTATCTGATCATCATGTGCGTGCTGTTTGTCGGTGCTCTGATCGGACGCAGCAATTTGCTGCTGATGGTTTTCGCTTCCATGGCGGGACCATTCATCATGAATGGATGGTTTACCTTCACCATGCTGCGACGCCTGAATGGCGGGCGAGTTCTGCCTGAACGCGTCATGGCTGGGGAGACCTACACAACGACAATCATTCTCGAAAACCGAAAGTCATGGCTGGCTGTCTGGCTAATGCGAGTTCTGGACTCGGTCACCAAGGGGAACAGCTATATCAAACCGGAAGTGATGTTCGTGCGAATTCCTCCCCGGGAATCGCGGCAAGGGCATTATCAACTTCGACTGCATGAGCGGGGCCGGTATCGATTTGGGCCAATGACGGTGACAACGCGATTTCCTCTCGGGTTGGTCCAACGGGGAACCGGGCTCGATGTGAACGACGAGTTGCTGGTGTACCCACGCGTCGGCACATTGACGCCGAAATGGAGAAAACTCCTTCAATACTCTTTCGAGCTGGTCACGGATGTCCAAACTCAGTCGGGATTGTTCCATGACGAGATGAGCCGTATTCGCGAATACCGTGCAGGCGATGACCCTCGCATGATTCACTGGAAGACTTCCGCACGCACCAACGAGCTGATGGTTCGTGAATACGAAGAGAGCCGCGATCGGGATTTGTTGTTGATTGTCGACTGTTGGCAACCCGCAACACCGACTCTGACCTCGCCTGATGAATTTGAACGTGGCCTCTGTTTTGCGACCACTGTCTGCATGGAGCATCTTCGAGGCAGCCGTGAATCTTCGTTGAGTGTCCGGCTGGTTGGAAAGAATTCCGTGAATTGGCAAGGCGACAAAGGCGAGTCACACCTGGATCAACTGCTCGATGCATTTGCCGAGGTGACGAGTTCGAGTCAGATCACTCTGGATTCCGTTCTCGAAGGTCTCGACGATCAGCAATCTCGACAATTTCGAGTTGTTTTGTTGTCTGCTCGGGCCGAAGAATTTCGCGACAAGCTGACTCACTCGACAGACTCTCGTTACCCCGAAATGCAAGTGCTCGGAATGTCGGCTGACGAGTTAAGTCCTTTGTTTTACCAGGCGAAGTGAAGCAAGCATGCGACAAATCCTTTACATCAGCCTGACTGTGATGATCTCCTTATCGGGGATTGTTTTCGCTGTTGCTGAAGGGTCGCCTCTGGCAGGTGTGACCCTGTTGATTGCGCTGGCCACACTCTTGTTCGTGGACATCGAAGATAAGTTTTCCGTCCCGGTTTCAATCGCCAATACATTGGGATTGATCGCATTCTTCGTGGCAGGTATCGAGTTTTTCGGCGGACAGATCGAGTCGAGGCTTCTCGCTGGAGGCCACCTGATCGTGTACCTCACCTGGGTCAATCTGATTCAGAAGAAGAGCAATCGGCAAATTTGGTGGCTCTGCGCGCTGAGCATCCTGCAGATTGCCACAGCTTCGGTCCTAACGACATCAATGTGGTTCGGAGGAGCGCTCGTTCTGTACTCCTTCGTCGCGACCTGGACGTTGTCAGTCTTCCTGCTTTACCGATCGACAAAAGAAACCGATGACACTCAAAAGAGCGGGCCGCTTGAACAAGGATCGAATTTTGTTGTGGGAGACGCCTGGAAGGGGGTTTCGCGCGATGTCGACCACCGACTGGTCAATTTCCGATTTGTGATGGTCACAGGAGTCGTGACCTGTCTGTCTCTGGGAATCGGTCTGATGTTCTTTCTGTTCACACCTCGAGTGTGGATCGGAAATTACACTCTGTTCGGGGATGAAGCTGTCGCAGGACGTTCACTGACCGGTTTCACTGATGAAGTTCGCTTGGGAGACATGAGCGAAATCATGGAGAACAGTGCTCCGGTCATGCAGGTCACACTTCACCATCGACAGCAAGAACGTCCATTCACGCTGAAAGAAGCAGAAGCATATTTCGGCCCCGATCCATTGTTTCGAGGGACCGTAATGGAAGAGTACGATAATGGGCGCTGGAAGCAGGTCCGCTACCCCGGCCCTGAAACTCCGCGGTCACAGATTAGAAATACGACGATCGAACAGAAGTATCGAATGTCGCCATTGAATTCAACGACCTTGTTTAGCTTCGGCGATGCTGTGGGCGTTGCTGGAAGAGGGACATTCGTTGAAGCTTACTCAGACGAGTTGAAACGAAATCCGGACATCCGCTCAAGTCAGCGGAATTTTGAATACAGCGTGTACGCAAACCTTGGTCCGCCAGACGCAACGAAATCACAGCTGCGCGAGAGCTGGCCTCCGTACTACAAAATGTTCTTTGCTCCCAGCGTCTACTTCTCCGGTTCGTCATTCGGGCAACAACAAGGTGGTTATGTCGGTCGGCAGTTGCGGGTCCCTGACGACCTGCAGAGAGTGACTGACCTGGCACAATCAGTCGTGGGTGATGAAGAGGACGACTACTTGAAGGTCCAGCGTCTTCTGCGCTACTTTGATAGCCCGGAGTTCGAGTACTCTCTCGACCTCAGTGTGACAGATGCTTCGATCGATCCGCTTGAAGATTTCGTGTTCAATAGAAAGTCCGGACACTGCGAATACTATGCTTCTGCGATGGCCATCATGCTCCGAGGAGTCGGAGTTCCTTCTCGCTTGATCAGTGGCTTCAAAGGGGGGAGTTTTGACGCCGATGGTCTAACTTTTCGAGTTCAACAGCTGCACGCTCACTCCTGGGTGGAGGCCTTCATCGATGGGTCCTGGTTGACCGTCGATCCCACGCCGGCAGCGAGAGAAGTTGCCGTCCAGAAATTGGAGGGCTCGTTCCTTGGACTCTCTGAATTGTGGTCCAACATTCGTCAGATGTGGAGCACCGGTGTGAGAATGTCCAAATCACAGCAGCAAGAACTCATCTATTCTCCGCTGAAATCGATCGCGATCGAAAGCTGGAATAACGTGAAAGAATTCGCGGAGAGCGACAAGACCGCAACGCTTCGGAGTTTCGTGGCATTTCTGCGTTCACCGCGACAGTGGTTCAGCGTGACCGGCGGTATCGTGGCATTTGTCCTCATGGTTCTGTTGAGCGCGATCGTCTGGTGCATCAAGAAATTGATCCAGCTAGTTCGCTCCATCAACGATGCGCGCTCGATGAAGCGCCGACACCGTTCCCAGGTCCAGTTCTTCGACCGGTTTGTTCAAATCCTTTCAAAGATGGGTATTCATCAGTCGGCGAGCCAGACCGCACGTGAATTCGTTAAGAGTTCGATGGTTGAACTGAAACAACCTCTCAGTGATGCTGGCCTCTCGGAATGGCCCGACGAACTCGTCGAGCTTTTCTATCAGGTTCGTTTCGGCGGAAGCACGATGTCACCGCAACAGTCGCAGCAAATCGATCGTGAACTGAAAAAGCTTCAGGACTGTGTTGATCAGCGAGAGAATGCCAAATCGTGAATTTGAACGACCGCTTTGACTTTCTACGTTTCACTGGCATATTCATGCTCTCGCTGCTGGTGATCACGCTCGGGATCGCACACTTCGCGGAAATTCCGCTGATGAGTCGCATCCACTGGTCGGTCAGTGACTTTCTCATCGGAGTCATCGCAGCGATTTCGATGTTCGCCGTGTTTGGCCAACTTGGCTCTTTGAGAGAAGAGGCCGGCAATCGACTCGGGCAGTCGCTCGCGAGTTGCCGCTGGTTCGATCTGGCGATTCTGGCTGTCGTAGTCGGCATCGTTGAAGAACTGTTATTCCGTGGATTGATCGAACAGTCTCTGCAATCGCTGGGACCTTGGACGGCATTGTTGATCACGAATGTTGTCTTTGGAGTATTGCACGCTGTCTCTCCGTTGTACGCAGTTGTGGCAGGCGTGTTGGGTGCGATCCTCAGCGGCCTCGCCTGGGGGATCGGTGACTTCAATCTGTTGCGGCCGATCGTTGCTCATTCTCTTTATGACTTCATTGGATTTATGATTATCGCGGGCGACTACAAACGTTCCGCGGAATCGACTTAAGACTCATTCTGCGCAAGCTTCCCACTTCAATAGTTTTCCCATGACAACTCACGTCCAGCCAGAACCACTTGTGACTCGCCCTCCATTGAAGATCGGTGAGATTGAACTTGCGCATCCGTTTGTTCAGGCAGCTCTCAGTGGTTACAGCGACTGGGCGATGCGGCGCGTGGCGAAAGATTTCGGAGCTTCCTACACACTTGCTGAAGTGATGATCGACCGGTTCGCGAACGACGCTCGTCTGAACGCGCGGACCCGGCATCACTTCTACATTTCTGACGATGACCATCCTGTCGGCGCGCAGCTGATGGGCGCTGATCCGATCGACTTCGCGCAGGCGGCGAGAAAGCTCTCTGCACTCGGTTACGATGTCATTGACATCAATTTCGGATGCCCGGTAAAGTCCGCCATCGGTGGATGTCGCGGTGGCTTTCATCTTGGTCAGCCGGATCAGGCGATTGAAATTCTTCAACGTGTCCGGGAAAATGTTCCTCCGTCGATCCCTGTCACCCTCAAGATGCGAAGAGGAATTGATGACTCGCCGGAGAGTCGCGAGCGATTCTTTGCCATCCTTGCAGCGGCCTATGACAACGGGTTGGCTTCCGTCACCGTTCATGGCCGGACAGTCGAGCAAAAATATCGTGGGCCCAGTTCCTGGGAATTCTTGAAGCAGGTCAAAGAGTTCGCCGGGGACCGAGCGGTCCTCGGAAGCGGGGACTTATTCTCAGCGGAAGACTGCGTCGCCATGATTCGTGAAACAGGCGTCGATGGAGTCACAATCGCTCGGGGTGCGATCGGAAACCCTTGGATCTTCCAGCAATCGATCGAACTCTGGAAGCATGGAACTCCGCCTGAACCTCCCAGCGTCTTTGAACAACGTGAGGTCCTGCAGCAGCATTTGAGCTATGCGATGGAGCTGATTCCCGGTTCTGCATTCGGAATCATTAAGAAGTTCGGATTCAAATACGCGCGCCTGCATCCTTTAGAGATCGAGATTCGCAAAGCGTTTCAGAAGATGCGAACGGAAACGGACTGGAACCACATTCTCGATCGGTTTTATCGCTCGGACGGGGCGGGCAAGTTTCCGAGCGTTGACGAAACACAGGGATGAAACTCAGGTCCTCGCGAATTGTTCCCCTCCTCTGACCTGAGACGCTATTTGTCCAGTGGTTGGAGCTGAGAATAGGCATTCGCACATCCAAGAATAGAGCACTTTCACAGCGTTTCAGCTCGAAGTTGATCGTACTTTTGCAGGCTTCTGTGTGAATTTTCTGTGCAACTGGCCCGGCGTTTCTTGGTGTGTAGCGACAAACTGATGTGAAAATCGCGGTGTTCTTGATTCAACACCGCGAAGCTCTAGACTTCTGTTTGAACAGCGACCGAATGCAGAGCTTTGATGCGGAGAAAATTCCGCGATTGCGCCTGCCCGTCGATCACTCTTCGACTTCTAAACAGCTCCAACGCCTCAGGACTTCTCCGTTCATGACAGACCCATCCCAGAATCCCATGGACAATGATGAGAAATCATCCGGGCCGATGAACAATGAAGAGATTTCCTCGGAGCCAACGAACAGCGACGAAAGTTCTTCCGGAGCGACTGCAGACTCACAGGTTCAGCTCCCGAACGAGTTGCCACCTGTTGAGCCCCCCTCGGCCGGGATGATCATTCAGCTGTTTCTCATTCCAGCTGTGATCGTTGCCGTGATCGTCGGGGTGTACACCATTTTCGGAACGCTCGCTTCGCAAGAACTCGACTGGCGTCAGCTCGTGATGGACGTCAAGAGCGAGAATCCGCATGTTCGCTGGCGGGGTGCATTGGGCCTCGCTCAAATGCTCGATGCGGATAAGCAGCGTGGCGAAGAGAGCCAAAACCTGGACGCAAATCCGGAGATCGCCGAAGCACTCGCTGAACTCTATTCCAAACTCTCCAGCCCCAGCTCTCCAACCGACGAAGAGGAGAAACAGATTGAGTTTCTGTCCAAAGCTCTCGGTCGGATGAATGTTCAGGACGTCATCCTCCCCGTTTTCCGAGAAGGGGTTTCCAGTGACCGCGACGTCATCGTTCGAAAGCACTCGCTGATCGGGATCGCGATGCTGGCAGGTTCCGTTCAGGAATCCGGAGCAAAGATGAATGACCCGGAACTAGTTGCGGAGCTTGTCGAGATCTCTCGTGAACCGGAGCGGCTCCTCCGCCATCAGGCTGCCTACGCTCTCGGCCTGTTGGACTCACCCGCTGCCGAAGAACGCTTGCACGAACTGCTTCAAGATCCTGACCAGATGACTCGCGTCAATTCGGCCATCGCGCTGGCGAGAACTCGCTCAACCGACGGACTCTTCATCTTTTCCGAACTAATTGATGAAGGAGCGAACTGGAAAATGGACCCCGGTTCGGTCAAGACTCTCGATCAGGAATCGGAATACTTCGAGCGGATGCTAATGCTTCTCAACGGTGTCAAAGCTGTCGGACTGCTGGCTCCAGAGCTGAGTGCAGACGAACGCACCCAGTTACTGGAGTCACTCGACCAACTCTCGAAGAGCTCGCAAGATGCCGTTTTGAATTCAGCGATTCTCGAAGTTCGTGCTCAGCTGAAGAACAACTGAGCACGACAGCTTCACACTTTCCAAGCGATGAATCACATCAAGCGGCAGCTGAGTTGCCTGTCGATCGGTTCATGACAGCTTCGCGGGCAAAGCGATGCCATTGGAGACGCGAAAGAGGTTTACGGCCGATGGTGAACTCCAGCACGGAGAGCGAGTGGATTCCGCTGAACAGGAATGCGAACGACAGATAGTCGAGCATTCCTGTTTTGATTTGACGCTGTTTGAGCGTTCCAGGAAACCCTTCCAATCGCCGCGTCCAGAGGCATTGGCATCGATCAACATCCTTGATCGGAATGACCAACTTTCCGCCGGGTTTCAGGCAAGACAGAAGATTCGCGAGTGCGATCGTTGATTCCGGTGTAACATCGGGAGTGAGAAACGCAGAGTTGTTGCGAATCAACACGCGATGCATCGACAGCGTTGAGTATCGGATGGAAGCTGCTGGAGATCCGACTGCCACGATCTCAGAATCAGTTTCGTCGGCTCGATCAGCGATCCCGTTGATCGTTCCTCCTCGACGGCTAAGCTGGACGACCCAGTCATCACTGCCGTCGCTGACGTCGAGGATCGGCTTGCGCGAGAAGCCACCGAGCTTGCGAACCAGCATATTGAACTGTTTGGCGTTCAGATCACCGCACCCGTCCAAATCGAGCTTGGACATGGATCATCCTCCGTGATGACTCGACAAAACGTATCACGTGTTCACTTGAACACAGTTGTTCCGGCAATTCTCGACGAAACGAGCCATGCCTCTCAGCGTGGTTGCACACTGCAGCGAGGCACGTTGGCGATTCGTGAATTTGTCTTGACCGTGAACTCTTGCTAAACGAATCGAATGCGAGTCCCTCTTTCCTCGCGTTATTCCTCGGAAATCCGGGCAATTCGTCCTGTACAGCAAGCATGTCCGAACGATCAAACAACTCTGAACAACTAGGCAACTTAGAGCGTCTTGTGCGATTCCGAACCATTTTCAGGATCTCTCCGCAGTCGCATGAACTCTCTCTTGCCAAGAAAAGAGCGTCTGCCAGTGCAGATTCATGGAATCTCGTTCGAACTTTGCTGATGCTTGCCCATCGTGCTGGCTGGATTCCGTATTCTGGATGGTTCAGGCCATCTGAATCGATCCCGCCCAGCGATCGATTCTGCAAACAGACAGCCTAGAAATCTTTGGTTCGACTCTCCGTACGCCATTGACGGGAGTGAGTCGCCGGGAAAAAATAAGAATTCACTCCTATATGAATCTCACCGCGATGGTCGACAGGACCTCAAGATGCGTTTGGAAAATGTGACGGTCTTCTGCTTCTTTGCGAGCTACTTGTGCGCACTTGTGCTCGAATTGACGCAGTTCCTGCGACAGAGCGTCACGATGAAGTGGTCCTCGCTCGGGTTGACGTTCGCAGGATTGATCGCACAGACGATTTACCTCGTCGAGCGCAGTCGCCAGACCGATCTTCCTCCGTTGCTCGGTTCTTCCCATGACTGGCTGCTTGTTTCCGCCTGGCTGGCGGTCGTCTGGTTTCTCGGAATGAAGGTCTGGGACAGCCGATTGTCGATCGGAATCTTCGTCCTTCCGCTAGTTCTGGTACTCGTGGGAACCTCTCAATTTGCCAGCAGCGAGCCCAATCCGCGGGTTGGGATTTCTTACTGGGGCAGCCTGCTGCATGCGGCATTGTGGGTTTTCGGAATCCTCGGTGTGATCCTCGCGATGATTGTCAGCGTGATGTATCTTCTCCAGCATCGTCGACTTAAGCACAAACGAGCAGAATTGCCAGCGTTGCATTTGCTCAGCCTGGAACGACTCAACCGAATCAACTGGTGGTTGATCGTCTGTTCCGTACCACTGCTCACTCTGGGAATGATCACAGGGTTGTGGATGTCTTATCTGGCGCAATCCTCGAGTGATCCGGTGAGTCTGGCCAACTCGACGTTTGTTGCCTTTTCGTTGATCTGGCTAGGGATGGCTGTTCTGTTTGGATGGCTGGTCGTTTCGAGAAAAGCGACCGGTCGACTGGTCGCATGGCGGACGATGCTGGCTTGCACGTTTTTGCTGGTCACGCTGCTGGCGATCAAATTCCTCAGTGTCGATGGAATTCACGCTCGAGAATTGATCTGAGGAACTACATCGAAGAGATATGAACGTCCAGGTCGTTTACTGTAATCATCAGAATGCCAACCTCGCGTTGCGAGAACGCCTTGCGTTTTCGTCAGACGAACTGCTTGTTCGCGCATATGATGAGCTGCGAGCCCGGTTCCCAAAGTCGGAGCACGTTGTCATTTCCACCTGCAATCGAGTGGAACTGTACACAGCCCAGGAAGATCCGGCCGATACTCCGACTCACGATGACCTCGCTCGTTTCTTTTCGGATTTTCATCAAGTCCCGGTCATCGAGTTCTTCGACGATCTCCTCGAATGTCAGGGACCGGAGGCGGTCAGACATCTGTTTGAAGTCGCTTCCAGCATCGACAGCATGGTTCTCGGCGAAAGCCAAATCGTCAATCAGATCAAAGCTGCCTATCAGCTGGCGATGGACAGTTCTGCTAATGGACCGCTGACGAACTCTTTATTCCAGCGGGCGATGGCGGTCTCAGCGCGTGTCCGAACAGATACAAGGCTCTCTGAAGGCCGGGTCTCAATTGCCAGTGTTGCTGTCGGTGATTTCGGGAAAAGCATCTTCGATCGCTTCGACGACAAGACTGTTCTGATCCTCGGGGCAGGTGAGATGGCCTCCGAAACGTTGATGTACCTTCGTGATGAAGGGGTTCGGCAGATCAACGTTTGCAATCGACGACTCGAACGTGCCGAAGCCCTCGCCAGAGAGTTTTCCGGGCAGGCACATCCTTGGGAATCACGATTGGAACTTCTCGGGCAGGCAGATGTTGTCGTCAGTACAACTGGAGCCGAACGCCCCATCTTGACGGCGGAAGACTTCAAACCGATTCGCAAGAAAACCGGACCGAAGCCGGTCTTCATTCTCGATCTCGGAGCGCCGCGAGACGTCGATTCGAACGTCAGTCATATCGATGACGGAATTTTCCTCTACAACATCGACGACCTCGAAGCGACCTGCACTGCGAATCGCAAAATGCGGGCTGCCGAGATCGCCAAAGCTCGCGAAATCATTGAGGAAGAGACCGCAAGCTTTATGCATGATATCTATCATAAAGCGACCGGTCCCATCGTGAAGCGGCTCCGCGAGCACTGGCATGAAATCAGTCGCCAGGAGCTCGAACTACTGTTCCGTAAGCTCCCCGAACTCGACGATCGACAACGCGAAGCATTCGAAAAAACGATTCATCGCGTCGTCAACAAACTTCTGCATCCGCCTTTGGAAACCCTTCGCGATGAAGCCCGCAACGGTCCGCCGGTGGGAATGCTGAACACGTTGAAACGGCTCTTCCATCTCCGTGACTGAAGAGCAGAATCGTTCAGAGTCGCCACCTCTTTCGAACCTCTACGTTGACGGCTGAGTGACATGCGGCTCGCGAGGGAGACTTCTGGCAATTCCGGAATATGTGGATTAATAGCCCCCAGTTCGTCAGGAAAATCTACCGCAGCGGAGAATTCCTTGACTCCGGCATCCCCCTCCGTAAACTTAAATCTGGTGGGGATTTCCTATCCTCACAGAAGATTTGAGAAGACTTCGATTCCGGAAGTCTCCGAGCAATCGAAGCATTTTCGAAACAACAATTCGCAGCAGTTCAACGTTCTCAACACCCACGTTCCTGAGAATGCTTGCAATTCAGCCGACTGTGCCGGTCAGACATCAATTCGCCAATGTATCGATTATCTGACGACAACAATATCTGCTGAAGTCTGCGGGCAATTGATTCGAGTAAACTGAGAAGAGTCCTCGTTGTCAGTTCAGTGACCAGAAGACAAGTCTCGTCGTAGATTTGCAGATCACCTCGATTGAGGCGATTGGTTTGGTCAAAGTCCTTCGAATACGTCCCTGTGCGGCAACAACTATGGCACTTCATAACGATCGTGATGAAGTTGCAACTGATGGCGTTGAGTAAACCAAGAACAACCGATCAGATTGGTGACCGAGCGCAAAGTCACACACTCATGACTGTGTCCATTTGCCGGGATTGTCATCGTCACTCGATTCCTGAGGTCACTCATTCCGATTTGAACTCAAGAATTCGCAGATTGCAGGACTAACGAAGCCAAGACGTTTAAGCGAGTGCACACGGAAGAGCAACTTGCTCTAGTATTTCGATACGATTTCAGATCCAAACGGTCCAGAGGGGACTTTGATGGCAAGTACAAAACCGACGGCAGTGCACTTCTCGCTTGTCTTCTTTGTGATGACAACGCTTATTCTGTTTCTGGTCTGGTATCTGACCTTCAAAGAACAGAAGACGCTCGCACAAAAACTCGAAGAGACTCAAAGTCGAGCCCAGAGCGTTGAACAGGCCAACTCCGGACTTCTCTCGGATATCGACACGCTCCGAAATCTGCTGGGTGTCAACCTCGAGCAAGTTGGCAGCGCCGGTGCTGGAGACGCCAACACGCTTTACGGGTCGATGGCCAAGTCGTTGAATGATCTCGGAATGGAACAGGTTCAGCCGAACCCGCAGACTCCGAATGTTCTCGCGACGCTGCAGTCCATGCGGTCTGCTTTGAACGCAGCTCAGACCACCAACAACGAATATCAAACGGGACTGGCTGACACGGAAAGCCGACTCCGACAGGAACAAGAAGCAGCCCGTAACCGAGCTGCGGAACTGCAAAACTCTCAGGAAACTTCAGAGCAGAAGCTCCAGAAGAACATCACCGACCAGAACGAATTGCTCGCTGAAAAGAACCGCGAAATTCAGCAGACTCGTAATGACCTCAATGCTGAGCGGGTGGCCAAAGAACAAGTCAGTGATGAACTGGACCGTGTTCGACGGGAACTGGGCGAAGAAATCAGCCTCCTGGAGAAAGCCAACGACTTCCTTCGCGATCGCCTGAACGATCTCGAGAACCTCAGCTTCGATAAGCCAGACGGAAAAATCGTTCGAATCGAAAACTCGACCCGACGTGTCTGGATCAATCTGGGAAGCCGCGACAACCTTCGCACTCAGGTCACTTTCAGTGTTTACATTCGCGACAATCGTGGAGTGGGCCGAGGACGACAGGACATCAAGGCAAAAATCGAAGTCAGCGAAGTTCAGGGACCGCACCTGGCTGAATGTCGCATCATCGACGAAGACTTCGACCGACCAATTCAGGAAGGCGACCCGATCTACTCTCCGCTCTTCTCACCAGGCGTGAAAGAATACTTCTCCTTCGTCGGCATCGTCGACATGAACGGAGATGGCGAGAGCGATCGCGACTTGCTGCATGACATCATCGAAAACGCCGGTGGCGGAATCGAAATCGAAGTCGACGACCTTGGAAACCGAAATCCTCCAGGTCGCAAGATGACCGTGAAATCGAAGTTCCTCGTGGTTGGCGAAATCCCTGATCCGGCCGAACTCGCCGGATTCGACGAACGACGCGATGACATTCAGAAGATCATGGACGAACTGACCGCCCTTGAGAAGGAAGCTCGTCAGCAGGGAATTCGAAAGATCACCTTCGGAGACTTCCTGAACTTCATCGGCTACGAGAATCAGCAACGACTCTTCGTCCGTGGAGAGAACCGACCGTTCCAACTCAAATACGGTGCACGAAGCTCTTCGACCAACGAAGAGTTGGGTTCAGACCGAGCATCTGACGGATCGACTTCCGGTCGGTTCCGCCAGCAAGACAGTGGATCAACTGGTTCATCTCGCTTCCGTAACTGATTCGATTCGACGGAAGACGACTCACGACACTACAATTCAGAGCCTTCCTGATTTTCAGGGAGGCTCTGTTTGTTTCTGATGGGATGCACGCGTTATGACGAATGCGGAGATCGCTCGTGTCTTCGATGAAATCGGAGACCTCCTCGAAATTCAGGGCGCTAACTCCTTCCGTGTTCGCGCTTACAGAAACGCATCGCGAACGCTTGAAGGGCTTTCCGATCCCATTTCCGATCTGGCCAGCGAAGGCGCCTCTGCCTTGACGGAACTTCCGGGGATCGGAAAAGACATCGCTGCCAAGATCGTCGTTCTGCTGGAAACCGGTTCGATCCCACAGCTTGAGGAGCTTCGCAATGAGGTCCCTCCGGGAGTGGTCCAGATGCTCAGGATCCCCGGCATCGGCCCTAAGAAGGTCGGTGCGATCTTCTCTGAACTGAATGTGACGACACTCGCAGATCTGAAAGCCGCTGCCGAGTCAGGCCAGATTGCGGAGATGAAAGGCTTTGGGAAGAAGACCGCCCAAACGATTCTGGAAGGTCTCGAACAGATCGCTGCAGCGGGAAATCGTTTCTATCTGGCTGAAGTGAAACCGGCTGCCGAAGAAATTGTCGCCGATCTGAAGAGTTTGAAGTCGGTCTCTCAAGCTGAGCTTGCAGGAAGTGCGAGACGTCGCAAAGAGACGTGCGGTGATCTCGACCTGCTCGTCACTTCGACCGATTCGAAAGCTGTCATGGACCGGCTCGCGAGTCATGATCAGGTCGAGAAGGTCCTCGCACGCGGTGATACAAAACAACGAGTGCGTTTGAAAATTGGAATCGAGCTCGATCTTCGCGTCGTCCCTGAAGATTCATACGGGGCTGCGATGCAGTACTTCACCGGTTCCAAAGAACACAACATCGTGATTCGTCAGCGTGCTCAAAAGCGAGGGCTGAAACTCAATGAGTACGGGCTGTACCGCGATGAAGAACTGGTCGCGAGCCGGACAGAACCCGACATCTATGAAGCTGTCGATCTCCCATGGATTCCTCCCGAGCTGCGAGAGAATCGAGGAGAAATCGAAGCGGCTGAGGAGGGAACGGTTCCGGATTTGATCGAAGTCAAACAGATCAAATCAGATCTGCACATGCACACAACAGCGACTGACGGAACTGCCAGCATCCGAGAGATGGCCGAGGCAGCGAAAGCACGTGGTCTGAAATACATCGCGATCACGGACCATTCCAAACGAGTGACAATGGCCAACGGCCTCGACAGTGATCGATTGCGAAAGCACTGGGAAGAAATTCGGTCGGTCGCGGAGAGCATCAGCGGGATTGAAGTGCTTTGTGGAATTGAGTGCGACATCCTTGAAGATGCTGAGCTCGACCTACCCGACGATGTGCTCAGCGAGGCAGATTGGGTGATTGCCGTTCTGCACTACGGTCTGAAGCAACCACGCGAACAGATCATGAAACGATTGCTGAATGCTGTTCGCAACCCGAATGTGTGCGCGATCGGGCACCCCAGTGGCAGAATTATCGGTCGCCGTCAGGGAGCTGATATCAATTACACCGACCTCTTCAAAGCTGCCGCTGATGAAGGTGTGATGATGGAAATCAATGCTCACCCATCGCGCCTCGACCTCAATGAAATTCAAGCAGCCTCCGCGAAAGATTTTGGAATCCCGATTGTCATCAACACCGATGCACACTCAACATCGGGATTCGATGTGCTCGAGTACGGAATTTATCAGGCACGTCGAGCAGGCCTTGAGAAGAAAGATGTCGCCAACACACTTCCGCTTTCGAAATTTCGACGACTTCTGCGAACGTCGTCTTAGTGCAGCAAGTCAATTGTCGGAAGGCACGAGTTCAAGCACGTCCAGAGTACATGTTCATTTGATGAAGTGGCTGGAGTTGATCCCATGAAACTGACTTTTCTCGGCGCTGCTGGAGAAGTGACTGGTAGCCAACACCTGATCGAGACGACTCACCGCCGAATACTTCTCGATTGCGGTTTCTTTCAAGGTCCGCGAGCAGAGTCTCGACGGAAGAACGAGACTTTTCATTGTCAGCCGAAAGATCTCGACGCTGTCATTCTGTCTCACGCTCACATCGACCACTGCGGAAATCTTCCGCAGCTGTATCGCAAAGGATTCCGAGGTCCAGTCTTCTGCACAGATGCCACTGCCGATATCGCTGAAATCATGCTGATGGATTCGGCCAAGATTCAGCGTGAAGACGCAAAGTATCTGACGCGCAAGCTCAAGAAGAATCATCCTCCCGTTGAACCTCTCTATACTGAGGAAGATGTCAGAGAACTGATCCGTAACTTCGAACCCTGTCTCTTTTCGAAGTGGTATGACCTGACAGATGACGGCGAAGTCCAGCTTCGCTTTCATCCAGCTGGACACGTGCTCGGATCTGCGATTACCGAACTGCTCGTCAAAGACGGAACGGAGCATCGAAAGGTTGTTTTCACAGGCGATCTCGGAAGACGAGACATGCCACTGCTCAAAGACCCTGTCCCTGTGGAAGGGGCAGACGTGCTGATCTGTGAGTCGACATACGGGAACCGCATTCACCCCCCTGCTCAGGATATTAAATCGGAACTGAAACGCATTATTGGGGAAGCTCACCTTCAAGGTGGGCGAGTGATCATTCCAGCTTTCAGCTTCGGTCGAACTCAGCAGATCGTTTACTACCTCAACGAGCTGACCAACAGTAAAGAGTTGGACTGCCTGCCGATGTTTCTGGACAGCCCACTGGCATCGCGCCTCACCCAAGTCTTTCGCCGCTACGATCACACCCTCGACGCAGATGTGCAGGAAACTCTGCGCTTCGACGATGACCCATTCGGTTTCGAATGTCTGACAGAGATTGAGAGCCAGAAACAGAGTATCGAACTCAATGATCGTCGCGGCTGTTTTGTCGTCATCTCCGCGAGTGGAATGTGCGAGAATGGTCGCGTTGTCCATCACTTGAAGCAGGCGCTTCCCCATCCTCAGAATCACGTCATCCTGATGGGCTACCAAGCCCCGCACACGACCGGTCGCCACATCGCTGAACGCCGAAAGTTCGTCCGCATTTTCGATCGCGATGTGGCCCTGAACGCCAAAGTCGAACAACTGGAAGGCCTGTCCGCCCACGCGGATGTTGTCGACTTCAAATGGTGGTTCGAAGAGTCAACGAAGCGCGGTCACTTTGGCAAAGTCTTTCTCGTTCATGGAGAAGCTGACTCTGCCAAAGCACTCGCGCAGACAATACGAGATTACTGCGACGAAGACCCCATCATTCCCCAATTTGGGGAGTCGTTCGACATTCCGTAATCGGGACTGAAACGGATCTTCTTCGTGAACAGTCGAAGTTGATTAAGTGCTCGCCCGTGGAAGATCGACAATTTCAAGTCCTTCGGACGAGTCGCCCACTTCTTGCTGCAACTCGAACAATCGAGTCTTGAGTTCTTGCAGCACGTCGCTGTAGATGGGTTCAGCGACAACGTTTCGCATCTCATGCGGATCTTCGCGGAGGTTATAGAGTTCCCAATGAGGTTCCGTCACCGACTTCGAAGCTCCGGGAGCATCGAGCGGTTGACCGTAGAAGTAAATCAACTTGTAATTCGCTGTTCGAATCCCGAAGTGTGCGGGGTTGTCATGGTGAGCCATATGCATCCAGTAGCGGTAATACGTTGCATCCGGCCAGTCGGCGGGGGCAGCTTGCCCTTCGAGTTGTGACTTAAAACTTCTTCCCTGCATAAACTCAGGTTTTTGCACCCCAGCGAAATCAAGAATGGTTGGAGCAAAATCGACATTGTTGATGATCGATTCCACTCGCGTTCCAGCAGGAACAGACTCCGGATACCGCACGAGAAAAGGCATTCGCAATGACTCTTCATACATCCATCGCTTATCGATGTAATCATGCTCGCCGAGCATAAACCCCTGATCTGCCGAATAGATCACAACTGTATTCTCAAGCTCGCCAGTTTCTTCCAGGTGCGATAACAATCGGGCAACATTGTCATCGACTCCGCGAACACATCGCAGGAATTTCTTGAGGTATCGTTGATACGCTTCTCGCTTGTAATCGTCTCCGGTGAGATTTGAATCGACGAACATATGATGACCCATATTGCGTCGGGTGTTCCTCAATCCGACCGAAGTCCCGTATTGTTCGAGCCCTAACGGACCATGCTTTTCACGCTCCCAAAGACTCTCAGGCTCGGGGATCTCAACATCTGAATAGAGCCAGTCGTAACGCTCTGCGTTCTCGAAATTGTCGTGAGGAGCTTTGAAGTGATGCATGAGAAAGAAGGGACGATCCTTCTGCTTGCGTGTCTTGAGCCACTTCAAGGAGATATCAGTAATCGCATCAGACGAGTGCTTGCTGTCGTATCCCGAAACCTGATACGTATTGTTCGGCCAAGGTTTGGGACCATCCACTCGAAACACCGGATTAAAATAAGACCCCTGACCCGGTAAGACTGTGTAGAAATCGAAAGCTGCCGGTTCTGCCTTTAAGTGCCATTTTCCGACCATCGCTGTTTCGTAGCCAGCTTCTCCCATGAGCCGAGCCAGATGCTGTTGGGGTTCGGCGATTGTTCCACTCAACGTCGTCACTCCATTCACGTGGGAATATTGCCCCGTCATGATTGTGGCGCGACTTGGAGTGCAGATCGAATTCGTGCAGAAGACGTTGGTCGCAATCGCCCCTTCTTTCGCCAGTCGATCGATCGTCGGAGTCGGATCGAGTTCTGCTAAACGACCTCCGTAAGCTCCAATTGCGTGAGCTGCGTGGTCGTCAGACATGATATACAGAATGTTGGGCTGATCGGCCGATCGAGCCTCGCTTCCCATTCCGCTGAAACTGAAAAGAGTAAGAACGATCGTCAGAGACAATCCCAACCAACGACGCAATCTGTTCGACAACACAGCGTTCACAAGTCGTCCTTCCTGAGTCACAATCACTGTTTCAAAAAATACAGTTTCAGCTACGTTTGAATTGCTGCTACGAAACTTCAGCAGCTACGCGATCAGCTCGGGAATGACCTCAGCCCCGAACTGGCTCAACTGTTTGAATCTTCCTGCGTGGAAGTATGTCAACTTATTGTCGTCGAGGCCAAGCAAGTGGAGAAGTGTGACGTGCAGGTCGCGAATCGGATGCACGCATTCGACAGCTTCGGCTCCGATTTCATCGGTCGCTCCCACGATCGCCCCTTTCTTCACACCCCCACCAGCGAGCATCATGGTCATGGCGTCAATGTTATGACCTCGTCCCAGAGAATAGACTCCCCCGCGACGATTGTTGTCCGGCGTACGGCCGAATTCTCCCGTCCAGATCACGAGAGTCTCATCGAGCATTCCGCGTCGTTTGAGGTCTTTGATGAGGGCAGCAACCGGTTTATCAACACTGCGGATTCTGGAAGAGTGTCCGCGTTCCAGATAGTCGTGGCTGTCCCAGCCTCCGGAGAAGATTTGGACAAAGCGCACACCGTTTTCAACCAGACGACGCGCCATCAGACATTGTCGACCGAATTTTTCCGTTTCTGGGTCGTCCAGCCCGTACATCTGCTGAATGTGTTCCGGCTCTTTCTCCAGTTGAATCACATCCGGAACCGCAGTCTGCATTCGAAATGCGAGTTCATAGCTTTCCATGCGTGCTGAAAGGGCATCATGCTGAGGATGTCTCGCAGCGTGTCTCTCATTGAGTCGAGCGAGTTCATCCAATGCTCGACGTTGATGGTCTCGACTCTTGAACGACGGGGACTGCAAGTCGAGGATCGGAGAACCTTCTGGACGCAGCCGTGTCCCCTGAAAATGTGCCGGGAGGAAGCCATTGCTCCAGTTGCCTGGACCTCCCTGAGGAAGAGCCAACTCCGTCATGACAACGTAGCCGGGAAGATTTTGATTCTCAGTTCCCAAGCCGTATGTCGCCCAGGCTCCGAGCGCTGGATCTGCCCCCAGGCGGCTCCCTGTGTTCATGTGGTAAAGAGCTTCAGGATGATTAAGCGACTCCGCCTGACATCCTCGATAGTTGCACAACTCATCAGCTACTTCGGGATCAGCCAGATGAACCCATTGGTCACACATGTCCAATCCGGACTCTCCGACCTTGCGAGTTCCGAACGGACTGCGAACGTAGAATCGAAATCCGTTCTCAAGACCGGCCGTCATTTTGGACTCTGTCTTGTGAAGCTCATTCAGCTTGGGTTTGGGGTCGAAAGTGTCGGCCTGACTTGGTCCACCTTCCATGAAAAGCATGATGCATGCTTTGGCCTTCGCTGGGTGCATCGGCGGCTTATTCGCCAGCGGGCCAGGGGCAGCGTCAGCTTGGACGCCTTCCTTCGCAAGAAGGTCGCTCAAAGCCACGGAACCTAAACTTGCGCCCAGTCCGTACAGAAATTCGCGGCGTGATGACAACGTTGACACTGGTCGAGAGCAGAGAGGTTTTCGCATTCTGACAGCTCCGTGATAAGAGTTCGAATTCAGTCGGAACCGAAGTCGATTTGTGATGAACTTTTCTATCTCTAAGATTCCCGATTGATCCGGGACGATTAATAGACGAAGAGAAACTCGTTGCTGTTCAACAGCAACAGGCACATATCGGCAAGAGCTCGAACGTTGACGTCAACATCCGCTGCCTTCGGATCGGATTGATACCTTTCGAAAACCGGCAGGACTTCCTGATATTCGAATGGCTGGCCTGAGAACTCTTCGACAAGCGAACGAGTGATTTCGGTCGGATATTCGGCAGGTTGAGGCTCTACCTGCTGGTGGTAATCCTGCATCGCGGAAACGTAGCCGACCATCTGTTCAACGTCTTCCGAAGTCGCTTTGCGGCCATAGCACAGCTCAAATGCTTGGCGAACTTGACCTTCGATGGAATCATTTTCGCGATGCAGCCGGAGAGCTAACGCAATGGAACGATCAATCATCATGTCGCTATTGAGCAAGGTGAACGCTTGCGGGGTCACCGCTGCGGAGTCCCGGGCTTCGCACGAATCGTTTGGATTCGGTTGATTGAACAACTCGAGGAATGGATCGGCCTGCCCGCGAACGCGATACGCATAAATCGTTCGACGGTTTCGCATCGCTGGAGTGCGTGATGGTTGATAAGCAGGGGCCAGCGAGAACTGAATCATTCGCGGTTGAAGCGCGACTTCCATATTCATTTCCGGCATGACCGGCAGTCCACCGACTTCCGGATTCAGCTCACCTGTGATCGCCAGCATGCTGTCTCGAATTTCTTCTGCGGTTAGCCGTCGCGAATTCGCGTAAGCGTACAGATCATTGTTCGGATCATTCGTTTCGAGCTCTTCGACCTGCGGATGAAAACTGGCCTGTCGATAAGTTTCCGAACTCATGAGCAACCGGTGCATTTCCTTGAAGCTCCAACCTCGCAGGACGAACTCACTGGCCAGCCAGTCGAGCAATTCAGGATGGGTCGGTCGCCCCCCTTTCGCACCGAAGTTGTTTGGATTGGCAGCAATCGGCTTCGCGAAATGATGCTGCCAGATTCGGTTTACGATCGATCGCACAGCGAGCGCGTTGTCCGGGTGAACAATCCATTTCGCCAATCCCAGTCGTCGACCTTCCAATTGACTGTCGAGAAGAAACGGGTCCATCGACGAAGCTGTGTTCGCTTCAAGTCCAACAGCACTCAAAACACCGGGTGCGACTTCATCACCAGGAGCACTCAGCCCCCCACCCAGAAGGATTGTTGAAGTGGGAACTAATCCCGGGTCGACTTTGTTTTTCAAACGCAGCTTTCGAGCGAACCGGTTTCCCACATCTTCATCTGATGCGTTGAATACGCTTTGAACCATTGGCTCGTAGCGTTCGAGCCTTCGTGTCCAAATCCATTCATCCTGTTCGCGAACTTTCAGTTGACCTTCATCGACGTGATCGAGCCCAACATGGCGCGGTGGTTTCTCTTCGTCTGGAAGTTCTTTTCGTTCTTCCGGTGTCAGGTACTTCAATCCGCGTTCGTCGAACCAGGCTTTGGCGGCGGCTTCCTGCTTCGCGAGGATTCGATCCTTTTCCGCAGTCGCAAACTTGAGCATCTTCTCGACGTGCAGTTTTCCTTCCTCAAAACCGTTGCGGGTTTCGGTGTCGAGGAAAGGAACCGGCCGTTCTGCCATCTGAGTCCCGGCGAACGCAGCGTACATTCGGTAATAGTCACGCGTCGGCAGCGGGTCAAACTTGTGATCGTGACACTTAAAGCACCGCATGGTTGTGGACAGAAACGACTGCCCAACCGAATTCACGAGATCATCGAGATAGATCTGACGCGCTTCCGGTTGCAGAACCATCGCATTGTCCCAAGGCCCCATTCGCAAGAACCCGGTTGCGACAAGCCATTCGCTCTCTTCCTGCGTGTAGTCCCCGTTCAAACGGACTTGATGGAGTCCTTTTTCGTCCACTCCCGTTCTTTCGCGAACTGAAGCATCAGCGAGTTCGTCTCCAGCTAGCTGCTCGACGACAAACTGATTGTAAGGCTTATCGTTGTTGAAAGAGCGAATGACGTAATCTCGATAACGCCATGCGTTCGAGCGTTCGTAGTCGTTTGCGTACCCACCGGTGTCCGCATATCGAACGACGTCCAACCAGTGTTGTCCCCAACGTTCTCCATAGTGAGGACTCTCCAGCAACCGGTCGATCAAATTGCTCCAAGCCTGTTCAGAGTCTTCTCTCCACTCTTGCTTGAATTGTGCGGTTTCCTGAGGCGTCGGCGCCAATCCGATCAAGTCGAGTGTTGCGCGGCGAATGAGGGTTTCTGGATCTGCTTGATCTGCGGAAGCAAATCCGGCGTCCTTCAGCTTACGTTGAATGAAGTAGTCGACAGGATGCTGGTCTTCCGGAACAGTGACTTCAGCCAGCGGTCGGAAGGCCCACAAATCGTCTGGAGCGTAGCGGCGAGTCGTCCATTCATCGGAGAGTCCGCCACTGGTGCTGACGATCACACCATCTTCGTTCTCGATGACCTTTGCTTCTTCATCACGAATGCGTCGCTGCTCTTCAAGTGATGGCCACGGTGCCCCAAAGCGAATCCATTCTTCGACCTGTTCAATTTGCTTGTCGGTGAGACGATCGTTCTCTTTGGGAGGCATTTCGAGCAGTTCCCATTTGATCGCACTCACGAGGGAACTTTCTTCGGGATGGCCGACGACAATCGACGGTTCTCCGGATTCGCCGCCGCGCAACAGCCCCTCGAGAGTCCGTACATCCAGTTCGCCTTTGATGTTTTCTGGATCATCGCCGTGACAACCAAAGCACTTGGCTTTCAGCGTCGGCAGGACTTTCAGCGTGAACAGCCGCGCTGCCTCTTCATGCTTTTCAGCGGGAACATCTGCGGACAGAATTCCCGTGAGAAGAAGGAGACTTGCGACGGCCAGTGTCATTCGATTCCAAAAGTTACGGACGACCATTTTCGTAAAGGTCCTTTACTTCCAAAGCAGACAAGGCTGCTGAGAACATGACAAATTCGTCCATGCTTCCGTTGAGATTTCGGACAGCAAAATGCGGATCTTCGCGAGTGGGCAGTCCCCAGTTGCAAAGTGAAGCGTTTCCGATTTGGACCGCCTCGACGACGTATTCTTCGGGAATGCGTTCCTGGCTGAGCACTTCGCCGTTGAGATAATGTGTGACCTGCATCGCATCGACGTCATAGACGGTGGTCAACATCAGCCACTGCCCGCTCATAGAGGTATTCCAGAACGGGGGCGAATAGTAGATGTGCTTGTCCCGCTCCCCGCGCGAGCGATCGAATTCGTCTCGCTTCTTGACGGAAAAGAACAACCGACCGTCATCCATGATCTGCCAGTGCGGCTCGTTCAATTCATGACCGTCCGTCAAAAACAGAGAGTTGTACCAGCGATCAAGGCTGTTAATACGAATCCATGTCGACAGCGTCATCGACCGCAGTTCGCCTGAAATATTCAAACGCACACGGCTTCCCGTTGGACTGAAATCAAGTGCAGCCCCTTCGGTTCCCCAACGATCCTGAGCGGGCGAAGCAGCCACGACGGCGCCTTCCCCAGCTTGCATCGAACCTCCGTTGGCTTGGTTGGCGATCCGACGACGAGCACTCCGCGGAGTATCCATCGCATACCAGGCAACGACCCGTTCGTCCTCTTGCAGGTTCTGACGGTACGATGCCCACCGGGCACGCTTCGAGACCTTCTCTGCGTTCAATGACTCATAGAATTCAGCGGCTCCGATGAATTGTGATCGGTTCGCCGGGATGGCTTGTTCGTCGCCATCGTCAACCAGTCGCAGTGCTTCACCCTCCTGCAATTTCCGAACGACGTTCGTCTTCGGTCTCCATTCAATCTCCCCGTCCAGCACATGGACTTCGGATGAATCTGCGCCAGCATGGATTGCGAATTCCGTCCCTAAATCGACGACTTCGCCTCCCGATGTCCGAACTCGAAAGCCCTGTGCCGGTTCTGGAACCTGTGCTCGCACTTGACCTTCAGCAACAGTCATCTCCATGGGAGACTCAATTGAGAACCGAGCTTTCCCCTCAACGATGACCATGACGCCGCTGAACAACTCCAATTGAACAACGCCCTGCTCTAGCTGGATTTCACCCAGCGGAACGAGGCTGCCGTCGTGGAGCGATTGCCCTGCCCCCCACACGGCATCCGATTGTGCCATCACAACCGCGAAGCCAGTTGCCTGGTCTTCTTTGTCTGCGACTCGAGGCGACGTTCCGTTCTCGTTCTCAACAAGCTTGCCGCCTGCATCATCGAACAACGAACTGCCGATCAGCCAGACGGTTAAACCGAAGAGCAAAGCACACACGATGGCCATCGCTGCAAATGCTTTACGCCAGGCGGAATCCGGTCGTCTTGCAGAACTTCGTTTCGTGATCGCTGCGTCATCACCCTGCACTTCAGCTGCAGTTTCCTCGAGAAGCATCGTCAGTGCGGTGCGGTCGTAATATTCCTTTCGGGCTTGGGGATCGACACTCAACTCTGCCTCGAGGCGCAGAAAGTCAGCTTCTGAGATGTCACCATCCAGTAAAGCATCGATCAGCTTCATCAGTTCCTGTTCGGTCATGATGAGATTCCCCGCGTCTCAAGTCTCTGTTGAATACACTTCGACAGACTGTTTCTCAGCCGATGTAACGCGACTTTCAGACCGCTCAAACTTCGTCCCATTCGTTCCGCGTAAATCGCGAGTGACTCCCCACTCGCGTAACGATGAAGGATCAACTCTCGATCTCTTTCTCGAAGTGATTGCATACATTCACGAAGCGCTTCGCTTTGCAGTTCCAGTTCACCTGTTCCCACTGAGATTTCATCGCTGATGAGCTCTTCCAACTCAGAGCTGAAGACAAATCGCGCGTCGCGAGCTTGCTGCTTGCGATAACTCAGAACTTCAAATCGCGCAATCGAAAATGCCCAAGCTTTGAAGTTTGTGCCAGACTCAAACTCGTCTCGCAGTTGCCAGATTTTTGCGTTGGCTTGCTGTGCAACATCCCGAGCAGAGGGATCACCCGGCAAAAGAGACCTCACGTACAATAAAAGCGGGAGTTGAATCTCGGTCAGTAGCGAGACAATTTCGGCTTCATTGCTGTCGTGATGCGGTGCTTCCATATCTACAAATGTCGCACCGACGAAGTTGGTTAGCAACGATTCATCAAAATTTGTGCAAATGATCGCAGGTCGCGATCGGAGCGTTGCTCGCACATCCCGAAGCTGGTGAGAGAACTCGACGCATCCATGTATCGCGGCAACAAGAAAACCGCTTCAACATCCTTCTGGAAAACACTTCACAGATCAGTGTTCGAACTTCATGCCCGACAATGCCCGTTTCACATCTTTGGCTGCTGGCCGTGAATCGGGATCGGTTGCGAGCATCTCCGCGAGGAGTGTCGAAGCGGGTCCTTCAACATTACTCAGAACCTGTTCCCGAACGCGGCCCGACCGGATGGAATCGAGGATCTCGAGCAAAGGCAGCTTCGGAATCGCAGGGCGAGTTGAGATCAATTCGAAAAGAATCAAACCGAACGAGTAGATGTCTGATGCTGTCGTTCCGCGTTCGCCGAGAGTTTGTTCGGGAGACATATACCTCGGCGTCCCGCTCAATGCACCGACCGGCCGTTTTTCCTTTTCATCGACGGCCACACCAATCACCGTCGCATCGACATCATCGCCGACGCTCGACTCGTTTCGCGGGTCCGTCTGGGGAAGTCCGTCTCGTGAATGTCGTGCGAGACCGAAATCGAGAAGCGTCGCCCGTCCCCCGCTTGCAACGATCACGTTGGCTGGCTTTAGGTCACCATGAACAATTCCGTGAGCATGTGCCTCTGCCAACCCAGAAGCAATGTCGACGGCGATCCGTGAACGCTCTTTGCTTGCCAGCGATGACAAGTCAATCTCTGAAAGACTGACTCCTTCCACATATTCCATGACGATCATCGGCAGCCCGCCAATCGTTTCCACTGCAAAAACAGTGCAGACATTCGGGTGATTCAAACTCGCAGCTGCTCTTGCTTCAGCGATAACCTGCTCTCGTGCCGATGAAGCTGTCGCTCGGATGACTTTGAGTGCCACCCTGCGTTTGAGAGTCAGATCGTCCGCGAGAAAAACGTTCCCGAATCCGCCTGCTCCAAGTTGAGAAACCAGACGATACTGCCCGAGAACTCTTCCCGGTTTCAATTCATTGACGATGTCAATCGTCCCATCCGCAGCTGCCCAGCTCTCCGGACAAAGGCCTCCCGACTGGACCGCATCGAGCACTCGCAACACTTCATCGCTGTTGCGACCCACACTCGTATTATGCGCCACAAAGTATTGGACGACACCATCTGGATCGATGATTAACAAACCCCGCGCAGCACACTGCTTATCTTCCAGCCAGACACCGCACGCCCGAGCAAATTCTCCGGACTGATCGGAGGCGAGCGGAAACCGGAGCGGGCCAATTCCACCTTCGGCAATTGGAGTTTGAAACCAGCGACGATGATCGTCCAGCGTGTCGACACTGATCCCGAGAATCTGACAGTTCCTCAGCCGGAACTCTTCGAAGTGAGCACTGAACGCGGTCAACTCTGTTGGGCACACGAACGAAAAGTCACGCGGGTAGAACAATAAGATCAGCCACTCACCTGCGTATGAATCCGGCGTTCTCCATTCAGCTTCCTCAGCGCCAAATTGCACTGCCTGGAGTCGGAACGTCGGCGCAGGTTGACCAATCAAAGTGGGTGGCATTGAGGCTCATTTCGAAAGGAGTTTCTCGTACTTCTTCACGCGACAGGCTACCCCGACTTGCATGACAATCCAACCCTGTCAACCCTTGAGTTGCATTTCCTCAACACTCCGATCTAAAATGCACAATCAGAAGATGCGTTACAAACCCTCCAGTTTGAACTCACCACCTGTTGGGCTTGTAGGTGTCTCAGTGCCAGGGAAGAGAACTTTCCAGGGAAGAGTTAGCGGGTAACAATGGAGAAGCATCATGAGAACTTGCTTGAGGATATTATGCGCGGCCGCAATAGCCGCAAGTTTAGGAACGGGCCGAGCGGAAGCTGACCTGACGATCACACCTTTGACACCGGCTTTTGCAACCGGACCAGAAACGTCACAGGCTCAAATCAATGTGATCTTGGATGGCTTGATCGGGAATTCGACAGAGCTCTACAAGTCCGATGAAGAAACAGGAACCGTTTCTGGACCGTTCGCTTCCAGCTACACCACCACCTACAGCAATCCAGTCGGAGACCCTGGAAACGCGCTCATCGAGTATGTTTCCGGTCCGAAATTGACGACAGCAAACTACTTGCTCGTCAAAGATGGCAACCAAGATCCAGCGTGGTATCTGTTTGCGATCAACTGGGATGGAATGATGGACATCAGCATTGAAGATTTCTGGCCGGGCAATGGAGCAATTTCCCATGTCGCCCTGTATCAGGGAGACCCTTTCAATACTGTTCCAGAGCCAACAACTTTCGCCCTGTGGGGAGTTGCTGGGATTGCGGGACTGGTTGCTCGACGACGTCGAAAGACCAACGCGTAGAAGAGATTGACCGTCGAACAGGAGTTTCTCTGTCGCTCATTCAAACTGCGGTGAGTCAGTCTGCGAGACGCTGAAAATTCCTTCGAAAAGCTCAACTCTGTGGCCACCGAACGTGTGGTCGCAGAGTTTTTTATTTGATCACCGCTCCTGACAGCAGTTGCTGGAAGTATCCAAGTATTATTACCCCAACAACGAGCTTCCCTTCGGTCACGCTGATCGTAGCGTCAATCTTGGAAAACCTAGCGAGTACTTCTCAACCCCCTCGAGAATCGTTCATCACTCAGTCGAAAACCAATGATCTCTACTTTCGATTTGGAATCGAAATAACGATTCTCACTCAGATTCAACGAAAAAACCCCGACAGATTACTGCCGGGGTTCGTCTCTATCTCGGGTTCAATTATGTTCGACTCAAGTAGGTTGCACTCTCTTTTTCCGAACGCTCATGGAAGAGACTTGAACCGCATTAAATAGCCCGATTTGAGTTCTAGCTTGACCGTCGACGACGGGCCAAACGAGCCATTCCAATCGATCCGAGTCCCAACAACGCGAACGATGATGGCTCAGGAACCGTTGTCAGGAATGGATCTCCAGGGCCTTTCAACTTGCTTGATCCGCCGCGATCGCCGTCGAGTGGACCAACGCTGGACAAACGAACGCCGAAGTAGCTCGGAGTAGTCACAAAGCTGAGGTCCAGGCTTTGGCTTGAGTGAGACAGAACGAACGATGTTGAACGAATGTCGTCACCGCCCATTCCGGACGAACCAATTTTGACTCCAGCGTCAAAATTGTAGTTTATGCCGCCGTTCAGATTCACTCCGTTTCCGAGATCACGAGTACTTCCTGAGAAGTCGAATCCCGTGACGTCCGATCCGGTCACTGACAAACCGCTGAGCAAGCTGCTGTCATTCACGTCGAAGAAGAAACCCTGCAAGTCTCCGATGTTCCCTGTTCCAGGGGCAGGAATCGAAGTAATCGTGAACTTCAGAGATCCTCCGATGTCCTCGACTTTGATTGTTACTTCAGCTGGATCGCTTCCAAAATTAGCTGGTCCCCCGAGGAGGAAATCCGCTTTAGCGTTGCTGGCCCCGAGCCCTGCAACCACCAAGGCGGCGCAAAACGCTCCCAAAAACCGTCCCATTTAACTCTCCCGATGTCAATTGATTGCTGATCCGAATGATCCGCAGGATCGGCGCAACCCGCACCGCCCATCGAATCGATTTTGATCGTACCGGCCGTTAAAGACCGGAAGCAAGAACAATCAAGTCGATTTCCAAAATATTCTTCAGAACACGGAAAACCCGCATTTTAACGCATCAGCCATGATGCATTCGTACCACAGTCTCCACTCATTGCGTCTTGCCCCGAACGCCCGGACGTAGCAGTCCATCAACTGCGGTGGATTGTCAACACCACACTTTTCTCAGCTTCACAGAACGGTCACCGAGGGCACATCAACCGTCTGAAATCGGTGTTCACGATGTTTCACCGGGAAAACACTGGCGCCGAAATCTCTTATCAAATTGTCAAGAGATTTTGTTTGACAAATATCTAGCTGGATCTTTAACGTTGAAAACGTGGAGTAATCACGACGAACCCACCCAACCGGCCAGATTTCAGAAACTCACGGAGGAGGACTGCCTATTGTCAGAAACAACCTGATTTTTTAAGACCAAAGTCCGACATCTATGAATAAGCAGCGCACCCTGGCCCTTCTCACTGCGTGCCTCCTGACTCTCTCCGCAGACTCTGCCATCGCAGATTTCATCCTTCCGATCCCGCCCACACCCACTTATGTGCTGGATGCCACAACCACGACGAATGTCGTCGGCTTCGTGAATCAGTTTGTTGACTTCAGCGACACAAATCCGTCAACGCGGGATGCTCGACGATTTAAGAAATCAGCTCGACGCTCCGTCTTGCAGCTGATGCGTTCTTTCCGACGTAGCGATTGGTACGGCCCTCTCGTCGACGAGTTGCTGGCACTTTTGGACAGCAACAATCTGGATCAAGACGCACAATCGCTCCTCGCGAAGCTTATTCCTCCGAGCTTGCCGAGCAACATTGGTACGCCCATTGGCAGCAGTGGTCAAAATGGCCCCGTCGGCGGACTTGTGCTAGGCAGTGGCCAGTCTGACTCATCGATCGTTGTTGGAGGTTCGACTGCGAACGCAACAAGCGCTCCGGAACCGGGATCGATGGTCCTCTGGGCGACAGCCACTCTGACCGGGCTGACAGTTCTGCGGCGTCGATCGAATCCGAAATCCATCTGAGATTCCTCATTTCCTCACCATCAGGCTGAGCTGCGTTCGAAAATTCGACGGAATTTCGGAATTCGTTGTCTCAAATCGAACTCGTCTGTAGATATGTACGAGTAGAGGGGGCAATGTGTGATCTCTGTCGAGCTGCACCAAGAAATGTCATGCTCACACATTGCTCCTTCAGTTGTTTCTATGGCTATCTGCGGCGCGCTCAGCAGTCGCCCTCTTTGCCAATCATGCCAAGACTCTCTTCGAATAGGTCGACTGACGTTGTAGGTGAAGTCAGACATTTCATGGTGACGACAACCCCCGCGCGCGACCTCGAATCTCAACCAACCTCTTGTATCAACAAACGTTGAAGCGTAAATTAGAGAAAGCGAGTTCATAGAGAATTGACCCGAGGAGCGCCCCAGACGTTAAGGCAGGCGGGTATCGAAATGTTCTGGTGCAACGAACGGAATGCGAAACGCAGGACGACGCCATGAGTGGCAATCGCAATCCTCACACTCCTTCAGAGACTGAAGTAGTGAATGGGCCGTCCTCTTCCGAAAATTCAGTAACGGAACCTCGAAGCACTGACGCTGAGACGGACCAACGTGTGCAGACGTTGCTGTCGTACTCGCCGGAAGCCATCGTCATTCTCGACGCCGAAACGGGCCGCTTCATCGAAGTCAATCCGATGGCGGTCGAACTCTTTGGTTACGAACGCAATGCCTTGCTCGAATTCGGCCCCTTCGACCTGAGCCCTCCGTTTCAACCCACCGGACGCTCCGAAGTCATTGGAGCGAGGCAGATTCAACTGGCTGTCCAAGGCGAGACCCCCATCTTCGAATGGTGGCACTGCAACGCCAACGGCGAACGCATTCCGTGCGAGGTTCGACTCGTCAGAATGCCCTGGGACGGTCGCGACGTTTTACGAGCTTCCATCCTCGACATGCGTGAGCGGAAGATCCTTCAGGTCTCTGAATACGCTCGTCGAAAATTGCTGGACAACATCACGCAAGGCACTCCTCTGCCGGACGCTTTGAGTTCCCTGATTCGTTCAGTTGAAAACCTACTTCCGGGAATGAAGTGCGCGATCTTTGAGAAAGCCGTCGGAACAAATCGCCTCGAACTCCTCGCTGCTCCGAACTTATCAGAACTGAATGTGAAAGAATTTGAAGAGACAGACTACGGTCAACAGCTGCTGCAACCTGTCGACTCCAACCCGCATACATTCCGTGTCGTCGCTGAAGACATTGGGGCTCATCCAGCTTGGAACGCTTTGGCCGGCTGGGCCAATCGAACGGGAATGAAGTCGTGTTGGTCACAACCTGTGATGTCGTTCTCCGGTGATGTCGTCGGCGTTTTCTCAATGTTTTACGATCAACAAAGCCACCCGGCTCCAGTCGAGCTTGAAGTCCTTGAGATCGCCGCGCAACTCGCTGCGATTGCGATCGATCACGACCGATCACAGAAGCTGCAGAAGGAAGTCTATCGAACTCTTCGTCAGCGCGTCGCAGAAGAAACCGAGCATCTCAGTCAGGCCAACGACAAGCTTCGAAAAACCCGGGAAGACCTTCGACTCGCCGCCGTCGCGTTCGACACGCATGACAGCATCGTCATCACTGATCGCTCAGGGATTATTCTCCGTGTCAACGACAGCTTCACCGCTCTCACCGGATATTCACATGAAGAAGTCGTCGGCCAGACGCCTCGCATGTTGCGATCAGGACGCCACGAAGACGAGTTCTATCAGGAGATGTGGAAAGCCATTTCCGAAGTCGGCTACTGGGAAGGCAGAATCTGGAATCGACGCAAAGATGGAACCGAATATCTACAGCGACTCACAATCACAAGCTTGAAAGATGACACAGGCAAAGTCACACACTACGTCGGTGATGGTCAGGATATTACCGACGAGGTCAAAGCAAGTGCCGATCGCGCAGAAATCGATGCTGCCCGAACGGTTCAACAGTCACTCTTTCCGGCAGAGTCGCCAGCTGTGCAATCGTTCGATATTGCTGGGCGTGTTTTTCCAGCAGAGAGAGTGAGCGGAGACTTCTTCGACTTTATTCCCATCGACGAAGAAACCCTGGGCGTCGTCGTTGCCGATGTCAGCGGACACGGTCTCGGTCCCAGTCTGGTGATGGCTCAAACACAAGCTTATCTGCGAGCACTCGTCGAACCCAACTTCACTCCCGGATCTGTTCTCACGCACGCCAATCAACTTTATATCGCCAACAATTCCGGGCACTTCGTCACCATCCTTCTCGGCAGACTCCATTATCGAAAACATACGTTTCGTCACGCAGGAGCGGGTCACCGAGGATTTTTGCTGCGCGCCAATGGCGAAATCGAAACGCTAGCTTCAACCGGTCTTCCGCTTGGAATCGCTCCTGACTCGAAAATTGACAGTGCCGAAGAGAAACAGCTCTTCCCAGGAGATCTCATTCTCCTCCCCACTGATGGAATCGAAGAATCCTACACCCCGGCGAATGGCGAGTTATTCGGACACGAACGATTGATCGAACTCGCACAGAAACATCGCCATCGCCCCGCTGAGGAAATTGTCACGGAGATTCACCGCGCAGTGAGAGAGTTCGTCTCACACTCTCCGCAATGCGATGACATTACTCTCGTCGTGATCAAGGCCAGGAACTTCTCTCACTGATCAGAGTTTGATGAGGCCGGCTCGGCAACCGTGGAATCACGCCTCAGATCAATCACGACATGATCGTCGCATAGAGGGCCATTCCCATGGTGACCACAAAGAAAATCAACATGATCATCAAGAGTGTATAAAACAGGCCGTACATCGAGTTGAGTGACGAGAGACCGTCCATCAAGTGCGGGATATCGCGATCTTCCGTTGTCGCGATCTGCGAGAACGACGCCGCCGCTGATCGAGTCCAGCTACCAATACAGAGGTAGATCACTCCCCCCAATGCAGCATTCGCGACAAAACCCCACAGGCGATTTTGTGGCGGAATCTCAGCTTTGTCGAGTTCGGCTTTGACTTCGGCAGGAATGTTCTCGAGGTATGACTCCGGAATTTCATTCCGGTAAATCGCCATCATCAACAGAACAGCTCCGATCAGGTTGAAGACTCCGATGACAACGAAGAACCAACCGACCCATCCCATCTTGTGAGCAAGGCTTGAGAAAGTCGCATTCTGTTCCTGAGTGAATTCGTAACCAGCCATAAGATCTCGCGCCCTTCATGATTCCGACACACACGTGTCCTGAATGAGTCACCGAACTACCCCGCAGTCCATTGAGTCTACCAACGCCATTGCACGATCGCGAAAAATTTCTGTGAATTCCGCCTGAAATGAAACGTCGATTCTATGCCTGTCGATTCCACCCCCGTCAGCCAAACTGGTTGAAGTCTCCAGGTGAACCTTTCATGATTCTCGAACCCAAATCGACGTATTCTTCTTTGAGATTTCCACTTCGCAAATCTGACAGCGATTTCGAGTTTTGTTCTTAACCCATCGAAATGTTAATTCTTGGCCACAAGTTAAACATCAAATAGAGGCTATACAAACTCGAGTATTTAAGGACCGTTACAATGGCGATCTTCATCTGCAAAACCTGCGGCACCTCATTCGAAGAGAGTCCCAGCCCACCGAAGTCGTGTCCCATCTGCAGCGATGACCGTCAATTCGTTCCACGAACTGGACAGGAATGGACGACTCGTGAATCGCTTCAAAGTCGACACGCGAATCTCTGGAAGCAGCATGAGCCTCAACTTTTCGAAATCCGCACGACACCAAAGTTCGGAATTGGTCAAAGAGCTTTTCTGCTGGCTTTGCCTGATGGAAATTACTTGTGGGATTGCATTGCTCTTCTCGACGATGCGACACGCCACTTGATTCATGCGATGGGTGGCTTGAAAGGAATCGCAATCTCTCACCCGCACTACTACACCACGATGCAGGACTGGGCAGAGGAGTTTGACGCACCGGTTTATCTTCACGCCGATGATCGCGAATGGGTAATGCGTCCTCATCAGAAACTTCAGTTTTGGGATGGCGAAACTCTTCAGATCTGCGACGACATACAACTCATCCGGCTGGGAGGTCACTTTCCCGGCGGCACAGTTCTACACTGGAGTTCAACACACGACGGACAGCCCGTCTTAATGAGTGGCGACATCGTACAGGTTGCCTCTGACACGACACGCGTTTCGTTCCTCTACAGCTATCCCAACATGATTCCACTCTCAGCTCACACGGTTCAACGCATCGGTCAGAAACTCGCTACGCATTCGTTCGATCGAATCTACGGAGCTTTTGAAGACCGAGAGGTTCTCGCGAATGCTGGAGAAGTCGTCGCAAGATCCGTCAGAACTTATTTGGATCACCTACGTGACGAAGATGTCGACCGCTGAAATTCTTTCAAATCGTCCGGGACGTCGAACAGAAACCACATTGACACCTCGCGACATTCCGATATATTGACGAGTGTCCTATGAAAAAGAAATCCAAACAAACCCAGACATCCCCAAATGGAAGCGTGCAAGCCTTTCAGGAAGCGGCTGAGTGCTTAAAAACACTTGCGCATCCGGTTCGCTTGCGAATGGTGCAGCTATTGCTTCACGGACGGTACACCGTTGGTGAACTGGCTGCCGATTGTGAAGTTCCTGACAACGTTGCTTCAGAACACTTGAGGCTGATGCAGCGCTGCGGATTTTTCACCAGCGAACGGGAAGGTCGAAAAGTGTTCTATCAGATCGCAGAGCCGCATCTGGAAGACCTGATGAACTGTGTTGAAAGCCGCTTTCTGCATTCGTAGTCCCCAGACTCTTTTTTGGACAATTACATCGTCACGTCACGACATAACGAGGTACACAATGGCTAGCCTGCAAGAAATCTCTCCTTCCCAACTGGAACAGCAACGCAGCAACGGGTCAGTCGATTTGATCGATGTTCGAACTCCGGTCGAATTCCGTGAAGTTCACGCGTCCGGTGCTCGGAACATTCCACTCGACTCCCTGAACCCGCAGGCGTTTCTCGAATCGCGGAGCAATCCCGAGGATCCAGTTTACGTGATCTGCAAATCGGGAAATCGCGGGAAGAAAGCTTGCCAGAAGTTCAACGACATGGGGTTTGCGAACGCGGTCAACGTGGCCGGAGGGACCGACGCTTGGGCATCAGCCGGGCTGCCCACGGTACGTGGAAAGAAAAGCATCTCCCTGGAGCGACAAGTGCGAATCACAGCTGGCTCGATTGCTCTGATCGGCGCGTTGCTGGCTCTGTTTGTTCACCCCTGGTTTGCCGCGATCCCAGCTTTTATCGGTGCCGGCTTGACCTTCTCCGGTCTGACAGACACCTGCGGGATGGGCATGGTGCTCGCACGAATGCCGTGGAATCAAACATCATCCGAGTCCAACTCCTGCTCGATCTGACCGCCACGAGCGAATTCGCCGCGCTGACATTTCTATCACAACAGGTTCTCTAACTTCGATCAGAATCGAAGAACGCGGAGCGATTGCAAGGTTGAGTGCCTGTCACCTACTTTGTCAGTGCAACGTGAACCGCGTCGATCGAAACCCTGTTGATGAGTGAATTCTCATAGTGGCGTCCATGAACTACCAAGAACTGATTGTCCTGATCCCCTGTCACAGCCTCGAAGACTTTCCGACAGAACTGGGAGAAGAAGCCGCTGCGAGCCTCTTGAATGGCTTTTCGATTCTGTGGCACCCTCAACTTCTGGCTGTCTCAGGAACGATTCCGAAATGGCAACGCTCTGACGATACACTTCCGATTGGCCCCGATCGACTGATCGTTGTTCCGACGCCGTGCGACGAATGGGTTCCGTCAACCTGGGTCGAGCGAGCGCGACGTGAAGGAGCTGTGGTCATCAGCGGTGAGTCTGATCGTGAAACGATGCTGCATCAGGCACTTTCTCCGCTTGAACTCGAACAAGCCGTCGACAGCGATCTCGTGGCGGACTTTCTGGCTCTGGGAACAATCCATCTGCAGATCGAACTATTGACCCGCCACATGCGGAACTTCAGCCATATCGAGGAAGTCCACCTGAAGAAGGAAGCGCTTGCTGCCGCACAAGCTGCGGTCGCTCACGACATGGAAGCAACTCGAAAACATCTCAAGCACTGCTTCGAGATGCTGCTGGAATGTCGGGAACGGTTCTATCCCGTTGATTGTTTTCTGATCGACCTCTGCCTGGTCAACCCGGACTTCGCTGGCACAGAACTTCAAGAGCTGACAGAGCAATCCGTTCCGGTCAACCTGCTGGCTTCCGGCTCCGAATGGAGAACGATCGCCGAAAAGAACAGCGATCTGATCGAAAGTCTGAAAGAAGGTGCGAGAAAAGATCGCATTGAGCTCCTCGGCGGTGAACTGGACGAACTCCCCGCACCGTTGATGTCTTTGGACGCGACGCTTTGGCAATTCGAATCAGGGCGAGCTGTCTTTCAAGAACTCTTCGGAACGATGCCCAAAACCTGGGCACGGAAGCGATTCGGCATCGGCAGCCACCTGCCGCAAATTCTGGACAGATACGGATATACCGGAGCGTTGCATGTCGTCATCGACGACGGAATCTATCCGGACGAAGAGCAAACCAAACTTCGCTGGGAAGGCTGTGATGGAACCGCCATTGACGCGTTCAGCCGAATTCCGCTGGCTGCCGACAGTGCGAGCAGCTTTCTTCGCTTCGCGGTTCGCATGTCCGAATCGATGGACTACGACCACACAGCAGCTGTGGCATTGGCTCGCTGGCCCAAGCTCCGCAGTCCCTGGATGAATGATCTGCGGCGAGCACAATCCTACGCACCGGTTCTCGGAAAATTCACCACGTTTGCAGATTTCTTCTCTACTTCCGATTCTCCCGGTCGACTCTCCGATTTCCGAGCCAGCGGATATTTCACACTCGATCTCATCCAATCTGTCGCCCGCGAACAGGCGGACCCGATCAGTCGCTGGACACAATATTGGACGCGTTGGCGAAAGTTCGAAAACCTCGACTGGTGCCAACAAATCGCGCAGCTGTTCACCAAGGGGCTCAACAGTCTGCCTTCCGAGAGCGCACTCGAAGCACCGATTGAGGCCGCTCATCCGGAGGCAACACCTGAAGCAATTCAAACTGCCAATGATGCGTTAGTCGCAGCGAAGCTAAAAGTTTCCGAAGAGATGAAACGTCTCTTCACTTCTCAAGGCCAAACAGGCGCCGGGCTGCTGATCGTCAATCCGACATCGTTCGCGAGAAAGTCACTCATTCGCTGGGTGAACGGTGTGCCTGGCGAGAGCGAATCCATCCTCGAGAAGCAGATTCAAAACGAATCTGCTTCAGCCACGGTCAAGCTGCCTCCTTGCGGATTCGTATGGCTCTCCTCAAGCGAAGCCCGGACTCTCACGCAGCCCGGAAAAACTCCCATGGCTGAAGGCCTCATTCTGAGGAATGAGCAGTTCGAAGTTCATCTGAGTGATGTCACCGGGGGAGTAGCGGCGGTTCGCACGTACCGGCGAAGCCCCAACCGGTTGAGTCAGCAGATTGCCTATCGATTTCCTCACGAGCGATCGGTCGTCACCGGAGAGGGAGAGGATCGCGAGATCACCAAGACCTACTATTCGAACATGGTCCTCAGAGATTCGAAGGTCATCTCCGCTGGCCCATTGATCGGTGAGATCGAAACGAGCGGAGAACTGCTCGACCCACAGACACAGGAAGCCATTGCTTCGTTCACACAACGAACACGCGTTGTCCGCGGTCGCCCGAACGTGGACATTCGATTCAAGCTCAACCTCCACAAAGTCCCTGACGGAGACCCGTGGACCAACTACCTTGCCTGCCGGTTTGCGTGGATGCACTCTTCTGCATCTTTGACTTCGTCGATGCAGCAAGGGGCGCATGCTGCGGATAAGCTTCGCATTGAAGCTCCTCACTATCTCGAAATCGCTGACGATGACTACCGCACTACAATTCTGACTCCGGGACTTCCGTTTCATCGAATGACCGGCGATCGCATGCTCGACACGCTGCTTGTCACTCAAGGAGAAACGTGTCGAGATTTTGAGTTCAGCATTGCCATCGACCAAAAATTTCCGATGCGCTCACACCTCGATGCGTTTCAGGAGCCCATCGTCATCCCCGTCGATTCCGCACCTCCGCAAGGTGAACAGCAAGGGTGGCTCTTCCATATCGGTGCTCCGAATGTGTTGCTGACAAGAATTTTGCCCCATCGCAATGACGAGGCGACCAACAGCTTCATCATCCGACTTCTCGAAACGGAAGGCCGACCGAAATCGTTTCCGCTCCGATGTTTTCAAACGCCTGCCTCAGCTAAACAGGTCGACTTCCTTGGCAAGAGCATTCATACACTCAAAGTGCATGACGACGAAGTTCACGTCGAAATCGCTCCCTACGAGATTTGCGATATCGAACTGACTTTCGCATAGAACTCTTTAGAGCAAGTTGCTCTTTCCTGTGCACTCGCTTGCGCTGTTTCATACAGTTAAAAGGCTGTGATTGCTCGTGCGAGATCGTGCGCACTAAATCCGAAAATTCTCTAAGAAAAAGTTCGAACAAGACCGTTCGAAAAAGCATCGCGACAGATTATCGAAGCGGAGCCACTGAAGAGGTCTGCCTCTACGCCTCACTCCGGAATCGATCGATGTAGTTCCGATACGCTTCGACCAGTTGACGCGAAACCGGTCCAATTTGGCCATCACCGATCAAATGATCATCGACCTGTGTGACTGGCAAAATTTCCATCGTGGTTGCCGTCAGGAACAATTCATCAATCTCATTCAGTTGCGAATGAGGAATCGTTTCCTCGTGCATCTCAAGCTTGCACTCCTCGCATAGTTGTTGAATCAATCGTCTTGTGATTCCGGGAAGAATGTTCTCTCCGAGCGGAGCGGTCAGCACGACCGAGTCTTTCACGCCGAACAGACTTGAGCGGGAACCTTCGACCAGTTTCCCGGAAGCGTCAACCAAGAGTGATTCAGCACATCCGCGTTGGTACGCAAAATCCGATGCGATGCAATTCGCAAGCAGGTTGACGGACTTGATGTCGCATCGCTTCCATCGTTGATCCGGGAAGACAACAACTGACGCTCCGGAGTTTCGAAACTTCGCATATGAATCGTGATGGGCTGCAACGTAGATCAGTACGTTGGGAGACGCTGGTGGATCCGGAAACCGGTGCGTTCTTGGAGCGACTCCACGCGTCACTTGAATGTAAACCGAAGCTTCGACGTATCCGCTCGCTGCGATCGTTTCCAGAATCCAACGTTCGATGGAATCGAGATCGGCCGTCAGAGACATCTTTTCCAGGTTGCGCTGGATGCGATTAAGATGATCGTGAAAGAGAAACGGCTTCCCGGCATAGACTCGAATGACTTCATAAATCGCATCCCCGAACAGGAATCCGCGATCGAGTACGGAGACCCGGACTTCAGACAATGGGAGCCTCTCCCCGTTCCAGCAGGCGAGAGGCTCCTGTTCAAACATCTTTGCAATCTCAGAGGGGTGAATCATTCTGGAGTGGTCTTTGGAGTGTAGTCGTGATTCCGCTTGCGAATCACTTCGGCGGAAATGATCTCGTCTTCCTGCTGCAAAGCTCTCGCCACATCAAGACCTTCGACAACTCGTCCAAACACCGTGTGAACGCTCGTTGGAGCAATTTCCTGGTCGAGATGAGGAGTCGGAAGGTGCGTGATGAAGAACTGCGACCCGCCGGTGTCTCTGCCAGCATGCGCCATGCTGAGAGTTCCAGCGAAGTGACGTCGGGCGTCCGGACGATAGGCTTCACACTTAATCGTGTAGCCAGGACCTCCTGTGCCGGGTTGACCGGGATCTCCGTCCTTGCTGTGAGGACATCCCCCTTGAGCCATAAATCCGGCCAGCACGCGGTGGAATTTCAAGCCGTTGTAGAATCCCGATTCGACGAGATTGACGAAGTTGGCCACGGTGTTTGGAGCTTCATTTTCAAACAGTTCAAGAACGATATCTCCCTTGGGAGTGGTGAACTTCACCCGTGGCAAAGCTTCTTCTCCTTGGGCAGCAGCTTCTGCTTCACGAATCTTCTGTTCAGCCTTCCAGTAGTCGATATAAGACTGCGTGTTGTCGAGATACCGTCCGCCCAAATCCGGGATCAGGTCGCCTCGTTCTTCAGCCAACGTCAGAACACGATTTGCATCTTCAAACTGATGTTCTGCAAACTGCGAAATCCCGAGAATGTTGATGGCGAGTTTGTTCGAAGGTTCCCCTTTCAGAAGTGCATTGGCCATGACGATCGCGCTGGGATAATCATTGCGAGCGAAGGCATAACGCATCATCTCGGCAGCGATCTCGCGAGCTTCAGCATCATCGGGATGGCTTTCGATGTACGCGGGAACGAGTTTCATCAACGGCGGAATCACTTCGTTCTGCATACGCTGAACGATCGTTGCGTATTCAATCGTCAAGGCTTGTCGGTCTTCGGGAGATGCTTCCCGAACCGTGTTTTGAATCTCCTTCAATCGGTCGAAGGATTCATTTCGAACTTTCACCAGATCCTCCCAACTCTTTTGAGGGGCGGCTTCCTGGGCAACTAGAGGCTGTGTCAGACACAACATCGAAAGGAGAGTCAAATTGATTGTCATTGACTGCAGCATGCGGATCATCGCTTTCACATCTTGGTGAGAAATTGAGTTCGGTCAGGGTAAAAGTCTACGCGAACTGTCCAACGACCTAAAGGGGCGCTTTGCGACAATTCCTGGCGTGTGAAGCGGAATTCCCGAAGAACTTTGAACCCTCAATAATCCCTGCACGTTGAGTTTTATGGAAGGAACCTGAAAACCTGCGAATTGAGTCGCCTCTCGACGCGCCCATTGAGAGAAATCCAATCCAGAACAACACTTAGAACATTGATCGGAAAGGTCATCACGCACGAGTATTACGCTCAGAGGGCTGCAACATCTTGCACAGGAGTCCGCTATGAAATCGCCATCCTTGAAGAAATATGCCCAAAGCTGGAAAGCTAGTTCCGCTGCTGGTATCGGACTGGCGGCTGTAGGACTCATTGCGGCCGTGATCGTCCTTTACCAAATCGTTCCGATGATTTCCGTTGGAGAAGTCCCGAACGCCTCATTCCTGACGCTCGCCATCGAATCGACGATTTCGATCGTTTTGATTGGAGCAGGATTCGCGCTGATGGTTGCATCCGCCGATCCTTTTGAGGAGTTCGATTTCCCTTCTCCCTCATCGCAGCCGCATCCGTCTTCAACGTTTGCCTACAAAGATTCGCACGATCGAACATGAAGCACGACGAATCAAGTAAGTTCAAGCACGTGCCTGAACATGAGCAAGATCTTCAACACCTACACAAAAGAAAAAAGCCTGACTGATTACTCAGTCAGGCTTTTGCTTTGGGCCATCACACACTCGACGAAACGTCGTCGAAGATAATGTTACTCGCTAGCGTTCACTTCCGGTTCGGTTGAGTAGAGTTGAACGTCATACTTGTTCCACAGCATCGCGCTGACGTCTTCTGCGTACTCACTCAGCAACTGCCGTCCAAGTGCCATGTAGCTGAATTGAAATCCCTGATCGAGGAACTCTTTTCGCATGGCGTCCATTTTCTGAGCAGTTGATTCGTTGCTGCCTTCGACCTGGACGATGTAAATCGCGCTGTCGTCGTCATTAGGAACAACTCCTACCTCTGAAGGACTGAGCTCATCGAAGACCAATTCAAAGAATCGTTCGCCTGCATCGGGAGCAGTCGCAACGACTGAACGTCGAGGCTGCGCCTGTTGCTGCATTCCGGTCGAAGGAGCAAAACCCTGAGTCATCCAGGTAAATTCGCCAGTGTTTTTGACTGTCAGGAAGAGGTTGTCTCCGTCCTTGGTTACTCGCTCATCGCTCAAAGCTTCAACCATCGGTTTGTCCGATTTTCGAACGATCTCTGCGAGTTCCTCTGCACGTTCTTTGGCCAGTGGCAACGCCTTGGTCTTTTTCCAGGCGTCGACAACTTGGGCTTTCAGGTTTGGCTCGTCGTTCAACGATTCTGGCGGATAGGCTGCTTTCTCATTGAGCTTCCAGAAAACGTACTCGCTGCCGGTGAACAGATTTCTCGCTTGCTGAGGTCGCAGTCGATCGGAAGGAGATGTACTGAACAGCACAACTGGGACTTCCTGAAATCTAAAGGCTGGCACGAACCCGGAACCAATTGGATAGTCTTCTGACTCCCGCAATTCCTGAGCAGACATCAGAGGTGTCTCGATGTATTCAAGATCATTCTTGGCTGCGTACTCTTTGATTTGCTTCGTTGCATCTTCAAGAGAAATGAAACCCTCTTCGATCACCTCTCCGAAAGCGACATTTCGTCCCAAGTCTGCGACAAACTGTTGGGCAGCTGTCATGCGTTTTTGGATTTCAGCAAGCGTTCGCTCACGAAGAATGGTGTCGCGAATTTCGAGTTTCAGCTGTTCGGTCAACTCGCGAGTGTCTGATTCAGGAGCTGGTGGAACAGGATCTCCTTCAGCGGGTGTCTCATCAGTAGCAGCTTCTTCGGACTTCATCTCAGCTTTGTCGTCAGCAGGGCTTTCGTCCGACTTCGCTGGTTCTTCCGATGGAACTGTCAGTGGTGCTGGATCACCAGACGTCTCAACCGGTTGATCGTCTGTTTTTTCGGGAGCTGGATTTGATTCAGCCGCTGGGCTCTCTTCAGCTGGGCTGGGCTCTGTTGTTTCTGCAGCAGATGGCTCATCGCTATTGGGAGCAGCTTCACCGTCCGGAGCCTGCTCAGTCGAACCCTCTTCCTGAAACGCAACGAACTGCAGGTCATCGAGAGTGTTCAACAACGCTTCTGGTTGACCGTCTGCCTCTTCTGAACTTTCAGAATCAGAAGCTTCTCCTTCGGGAGTCTCTGATTCTGAAGTTTCTGTTTCCTGAGGAGTTTCCGCTTCCGGAGATGCTTCCGGTGCTGGTTTTTCCTCGGGGGATTCTGTTTCAGCCGGAGCTTCGGTTTCTGTTGCTGATTCTGAAGTTTCTTCCGGTTGAGCAGCTTCTTCTTCGGATTCCATTGCTGGAGATTCGTTTCCGTTTTCCTGAGGAATCAGAATAGGAGCTTCGTTCAACAATGGATCTCGAAGGAGTCCTTCGTTGCCGATTCCGATCGGTGACTCTTCTTCATCCTCGGGAACTGCCCGCATGTACTCTTCTTCGTAGCGGGCTTGAATCTCTTCGTCCGTCACTTCGCCAACTGTCGCTTCGATTTGGTCGTGAATCGCTTCGAGGTAAGCGACTCGAACTCGTCGAGGCTGGAAGAAACCGGGTCGACCTTCGCTGAGTCGACCATCTGGAGTCATGCCGGGGAAGTTGTTGTGATACTCAAGAAAGAAGCTTTCGATTTCCGATTCAGTCGGGTCAGCGATTTGCTTTTGAAACTCACTGACAGGAATCGATGCAACCTGAGCAGACTTCTCAAGGTTGAGCTTCTGATAGAACTCCCAGAAGTTCTGAGGTGTCAGTTGATTCTGCTGATACAGCAGGACAAGAGCCTGGCGGCCACGAATTTCTTTCTTCAAGACGTCGAGAAGTTCCTGCTCGGTCACTCCGAGATCCTGACGAATCTCCGTGAAGATGGCTGCAGTCATTTTGTTGTCGGTCATTTGATTGATGTACTCGGTCACCACTTGATCGGTGACATCAATGTGCATCGAATCGGCTTCCATCCGAAGAGCTTCGCCGAGAACAACCTCTCGCTCGGTGGTGTTTGCTCCGCCAAAGGAGAACTGCATCATGCGTTGCTGAAACTCGAATTCCTCCATGTCCGGATTCGTTCGAACCAAAGCCATCTGCACGAACTGGTTCGCCAGATTGCGTTCACGCATCAAGTCCAGCAGTTCACGACGAGTGAGATCGCTGCCGTTCATGACGACCGCGTTCGATTCTCTTCCGGACCAGATCATGAACACTGCGATCAGTGCTCCGAGAATCACTCCGGTCACTCCCCAGTCCGAAGACTTTCCGCGGCTGAGTCCCAGAAGCCATCCGATACCGCCGGCAATGGCGGCAAGAAAGACAACAATCAGCGGCGTTGGAATTTCTCGCGGGTCACTGATGGCACCCAGCAAGACAAAAGAAATCATCGCCAAACCTGTGGTCACGACCATCAGGATTCGTTGATTTCGACGAAAAATGGAAAAGGGAGAACTCATCCGTGTACCTTCTCAAAAGGTCTCAGTTCGTAGCAAATGTCTGAGATTTTCAAACACTCATTTGGGCCTGGATTCACTATGAATTCCGTCTTCCCGACCCCGTACTCTCTTGACAATCCCTCAAATGATTCCCTAATGACTTGACGCGGAGAACCATTGAGAGGAATCCCGTGGAAGATCTCAAATGCCAAGATTCAACACGGTCACTCCATCTCTGGACATCCGTGCCTGTGAGTTGAAAGGACTGTTACAAACCGCACATTTTAGCTGGGAGCTTGGCTGTGACAAGCCCAGTCCATCCTTCCGATTTTTACCAAAGTCAATCGTATACTTACACTTTCGTCAGTCATACCGTGACGGGTGAGAACAGTCACCTGGGCTCCGGGATGGAACTTTCAACGGGTCATATTCGAACAGCAAACTCAACTCAAAGTGGCATTTGAAAATCCGGAGCGTGAGTTCACTCACAGCGACCGCGATCATGCAACTGGGCCCACACCAAACTGAACACACTTCACAAACCGGAACGCGAATGGTCGCTTCAAAAAAGAAGAAAAAAGGACTCGTTATTGTCGAATCCCCGGCAAAGGCTCGAAAGATTGCCGGATTTCTGGGATCCGATTACGAAGTCAGAGCCAGCATGGGGCATGTCCGCGATCTGCCAGAAAAAGCAGCTGACATCCCGGAAGCTTTCAAAAAGGAAGCCTGGACCCGACTCGGAGTGAATGTCGAAGACAAATTCGCTCCGCTTTATGTCGTCTCTCCTGCCAAGAAAAAGGTGGTCAAAGAGCTCAAGTCGCTGTTGAAAGACTCTGAAGAGTTAATCATCGCGACGGACGAAGACCGCGAAGGGGAAAGTATCGGCTGGCATCTGGTCGATATTCTGCAACCGAAGGTCCCGGTCAAACGAATGACCTTCTCTGAGATCACCAAAAAGGCGATTCTCGAAGCTCTCCAGTCAACCCGCGAGATCGACATGAATCTCGTCGAAGCCCAGGAAACACGCCGGGTACTCGACAGACTCTATGGGTACACGCTCTCACCACTCCTCTGGACGAAAGTCCGTCGCGGCCTTTCCGCCGGCCGTGTCCAAAGCGTCGCGGTTCGAATCCTCGTTCAACGCGAACTCGAACGTCGTGCGTTCCGCAGCGGAACTTACTGGGACCTCAAAGCCTTTCTCGATACCGATCAGAAAGAGCCGATCGAAGCGATGCTCTGGTCGGTCGGCGGACAGAGAATCGCCACTGGAAAAGACTTCGACGAGCATACTGGACGCATCAAAGATGGGTCCAAAGTCCTGTTGATGGAAGAGCAAGCAACTCGCGATCTCCACTCGCGACTGCTCAACGAAAAGTGGTCCGTCAGCAACGTCGAACATCGAACGCAGACACGCAAGCCCCCTGCTCCGTTCACCACGAGTACTCTCCAACAGGAAGCGAACCGAAAGCTCGGACTCTCTGCCCGAGAAACAATGCAGGTCGCCCAACGTCTTTACGAAGACGGAAACATCACTTACATGCGTACCGATAGCGTGACACTCTCGCAAGAGGCAGTCACCGCGACTCGAAATCGCATTGGAGACAATTACGGGCAGAATTACCTCAGCCCGGATGTTCGCCAGTACTCCAACAAAACAAAGAATGCCCAGGAGGCACACGAAGCCATTCGTCCTGCCGGAACGGAAATGAAGACGGCCGACGAACTCAATCTGTCAGGAAGAGAATCAAAACTCTACGACATGATCTGGAAACGAACGATCGCCACACAGATGGCCGAAGCTCAATTGAGATTCGATACCGTTACGATTCAGGCAGGCGACGCAGAGTTTCGGGCAACAGGTCGAAAGGTCCTCTTTCCTGGTTACTTCCGAGCATATGTTGAAGGCTCTGATGACCCGGAAGCAGCACTCGAAGATCAGGATGCGACACTTCCGGATCTAAAGGAAGGCGCTGGCCTGACATGCTCTGAGATTGAACCTCTCTCGCACGAAACCAAACCGCCAGCGAGATTCACTGAAGCTTCGATTGTTCGAAAGCTCGAAGAAGAAGGAGTTGGTCGACCGAGTACCTATGCAAGTATCATCGGAACGATTCAGGACCGTGGTTATGTCCGCAAGGTCGGCAATCAGCTTGTCCCGACATTCACAGCTCTGGCAGTGAATCAACTGCTCGAAAACTACTTCCCGAAGATTGTCGATCTTCAGTTCACAGCTCAGATGGAGCAGGATCTCGACGACATTTCGAATGGGGAAGCGGACAAAATTCCGTATCTCGAACGGTTCTACTCCGGCGATGACGGGTTGAATCAGCAAGTCGAATCGAAGAAGGAACAGATTGATCCCCGCGAAGTCTGCACTCTGAAACTCGATTCGCTTTCTTCCGCAGTTCGAGTCGGAAGATACGGTCCGTTTCTGGAAGGTGACGACGACGGAGGCGAACCGGTCAATGCATCGCTTCCCGACGATATCGCTCCCGCCGACCTCGATGACGAAACCGCTCGCAAGCTGATCGAGTTGAAAAAACAGGGTCCACAATCGATCGGAATGCACCCCGAAGAGGGGCTCCCGATGTTCGTGCTCTCCGGCCCATTCGGTCCTTACCTGCAACTTGGTGAAGTCGTTGAAGACGGACCGAAACCGAAGCGTGTCTCGATTCCTAAGAACATCGATCCGACTTCCATCGAAATCGACAAAGCGATCGACTTACTGTCACTCCCGCGACGGCTCGGACACCATCCAGAAGACAATCGTGTGGTGAACGCGGGAATCGGTCGTTTCGGACCGTATGTCCAGCACGCTGGGAAATATAAATCGCTTGGTAAAGAAGACGACGTTCTGACGATCGAACTCGATCGCGCTGTCGAACTCTTGAAACTCGCAAAAACTCGCTCTGCTCCAACTCCGATCCGGGAGCTTGGAACACACCCCGAAAGCGAAGAGGCGGTAGCGATCTTCGAAGGCCGCTACGGCCCGTACGTAAAACTCGGAAAGATCAACGCGACAATCCCGAAAGACAAAGACCCGCAATCGATCACGCTGGCTGAAGCTGTCGATCTCATTAACGACAAAGCAGCCAAGACGGGCAAGAAAGTCGGAAAGAAAAAGGCCACCAAAAAGAAGGCTGCTAAGAAAAAGAAAGCCACCAAGAAGAAAGCCGCTAAAAAGAAGACTGCCAAGAAGAAGGGAACTAAGAAGAAAGCTGCCGAGGATCAATCAGCAAACGACGAATGATCACTGCGACAAACGTCGCAGCGTCGGAGTACGTGCCACTTCAAAAGTCTCGATCTGCGAAACGGGTCTATTCGCCTTTCCGGACTCCGGGTATAATCCGACCGATCTCACGCTGAGTGCACTTCAATCGAATTTTGACGAATGACAGAATCACTGCGAGGAAAATTCCTGGTCTCCGGGCCTCGACTGCGCGACGAGAATTTTTTCAAATCCGTCGTGTTGATCGTGGAGCATGGGGAAGAAGGAGCGATGGGCCTCGTGATCAATCACCCGTCTTCGGTCACAGTCGCTCACGCTCTGCAGGAACATCTTGATCTTCCCGAAACGCAGGACCTCGTTTACGTCGGGGGACCTGTTGAACCGGCTGCTTTATTCGTCGTTCATAACTCGCCCTCGCTGGATCCCGCTGAATCTCCAGTGATTCCTGACGTTTTCATGGGCAGCAGTGCAGAGGTCTTCGAACGAATTCTGACTGCCAGTCTGGAACCCGACCATGAGCTCGTCTACCGAGTTTACGGAGGTTGCTCCGGATGGGGACCGGGCCAACTCGAGGGCGAACTCGAACGTGGCGACTGGCTGACAATCGATGCTGACTCAAATTTTGTCTACACTGAAGATCCCTATTCCGTTTGGGATCAGTTGATTGCCAAGACATTCCACTTCAACCGGCTTCATTCCACGCAGTGTGATCACCCGGATTGGAATTAGAGCAGCTCTCGAACAGGTTTTCGTGAGTTTGCTGAAGTGTCTGGCAAGTTGCTCTTCCCAATGCTTGGGACTTTCGCGCGATCACCTGTGTCAACACTGACACTCCCCAGTTGATTCCCACCTACTTAAAGTATTTTCTGTTTTGTATGCACGATCTCGCACGAGCAAGCACAGCCTTTTAACTTATGAAACAGTGCAAGCGAGTGCACAGGAAAGAGCAACTTGCTCTAGACAGCCTCTTATGTTCGAATTCAACAAGCTGCCTGCGATGATTCGATCGATCGGATCTAGTCAGTTCTATCTCACTCTTCTCTGCGTCTCGACGCTCTCAGCAGTTCCGTCCAGTTCTTCTGCAGCTGTGCGGAATCTGGCTTTGGGGCAGCCAGCGAAAGCCAAGTCGACACAAACTTCGCACGATCCAGGACACGCCGTTGATGGGAATCTTAAGTCGCGCTGGTGTGCCAACGGATCACAAGAGAGTGAGTGGTGGGAAGTTCAACTCGCTGAAACTGCCAGCATCAATGCCGTCCGCATCCTTTGGGAGCAGGAGGGCACAGCGTATCGATATCTCATCGAGTCATCTTTGAATGGGAACGACTGGAAGACCGTTGTTGATCGGTCGGAGAACACGACCGAGACCGGAATCACAACGCATCAGTTCGACCCGGTCAAAGCGAATCGCATTCGAGTCACCTTTCTTGGTTCAAACTCCGGCGGATGGGGAAGCATCAGCGAATTCGCAGCTTACTCCGGAGATCCTCCTCCCGAGTTCGAACTTGTCGAGTCATCGACCAATGTCACGGTTGCTGATGTCAATGCCCCTGACGGATTCAACGTGCGTCTGTTCGGTGTTCCACCAGAGATCAATTATCCCGTCTGCCTGACAGCGGACTATTCCGGAGATGTTTTCATCGGAGTCGATGAGCAAGGGTCACTCGGCAAAGAAGCGGGACGCGGAAAAGTCCTTCGCGGTCGAGACACCAACGGCGACGGAACAGCCGACGAAGTCCAGTTGTTTGCCAAGATGGATCACCCTCGCGGCCTCTTCTACGACGACAATTCTCTGTGGGTCTTACATCCTCCATTCTTGACCGTGTTTCACGATCGCGATGGAGATGGAACAGCCGACGAGCAGCAAACACTGATCGAAGGAATCAGCACAGACTTCGTCAACAAGCGCGGAGCGGATCACACGACCAACGGCATCCGCATGGGGATTGATGGCTGGCTCTACATCGCCGTTGGTGATTTCGGATTCACACATGCAGTCGGTGCGGACGGAACGGAGTTGTCTCGTCGAGGCGGAGGTATCGTTCGCGTCCGCCCGGATGGTTCCGAGATGGAAATCTACTGCTGGGGATTGAGAAACATTCTCGATGTCTCCATCGACCCATTCATGAATATCTTCACTCGCGACAACACTAACGACGGCGGAGAATGGAACGTTCGGCTTTCACACATTCTGCAGTCTGCGGAGTTCGGTTATCCCTCGCTGTTCATGAACTACACCGATGAAATCATGCCGCCTCTCGCGGATTACGGCGGAGGCTCTGGCTGTGGAACGTTCTTTCTGCACGATGCTCAATGGCCTGAAAACTACAACAACACTCTTTACACATGCGACTGGGGACGCAGCGAAGTCTTCCTGCATAATCTTCCTGAAAGCGGCCCGACATACCTCCCGCATCAGCAATCGTTCTTGCGGATTCCCCGCCCTACGGACATCGACATTGATGCCGCTGGCAGGATGTATGTGAGCAGTTGGAAGAACGGAAACTTCGCCTACGACGGCCCCGATGTCGGTTTCGTCGCTCAGATCGTTCCGGATGGACTCACACCTGCCGCGCTTCCCGACCTGAAAAAACTCGACGATACGGTGCTTGTCTCACAGCTTCGAGCTGGGAACATGAAGCAGCGGCTCTACGCTCAACGTGAAATCCTCCGGCGTGATGAGCATGCGAATCTCGATTCGCTTCTGACGACACTCATGAATGATCCAGATGGACAGGACTTCGCACGCGTCGCGGCACTTTACACACTCAAACAGCTTCGCGGAGTGGAGAGTCACCCTGAACTGCTCGAAGCGTTGACCGATCCTCTGCTTCGCGAACATGCTCTGCGTGCTCTCACGGATCGCCGCACTGAGTTCGATGGCGTGACGAGCGCAGCCATCATTCCGTATCTGAGCGATCCTTCTCCTCGCGTCGTTGCGCAGGCGATCATCAGCCTTGGACGTCTCGGTGATTCTTCGATCGCAGAGAATCTGATTCCCTTGACTGTTCGACAGTCTGACACGCCTCGTGCCACAGCTCACAACGTCGCCGATGCCGATGCTGTCATTCCGCATCTCGCCATCCGCGCGTTGGTGAACCTGCAAGCTGGCGAAGCGTGTCTGCAAGCGCTCGACACTCCCTACCGCGACGGAGCGATTCAGGCTTTGCGATGGATGCACGATCCAGTCGTCGTGACTAATCTTATCGAAAGACTTCAACAAGCTTCTGACGCACAGTCAGCAAGCGATCTCCTCTCGGTTCTTGTTCGGCTCTATCATCGCGAAGGAGACTACAAAGAAGGTTGGTGGGGAACTCGTCCCGATCGAACCGGACCGTATTACGATCGGCAACCCTGGGAAGAAACTGCACGAATCGAAGAGGCCATCGTCTCGCACTATCAGTCTGCGGATGAAATCGGAAAAGAACGTCTGCTCGGAGAGATGATCCGGCATCGAGTTCACCCTAGCCAACTTCCGAAATCACTCTTCGAAGATCACAAGCAGACCGAATCGAACCAGCCAATCGCCATCCCGACAGTTGATCCCGACAATCCCAACCAAATCGCCAACATGACCTTTGAGGAGGTGCTTGAACGAACCCTCAATGCGGAAGGGAACGTCAAACGGGGACGACGCGTTTTCCTTCAGCAATCCTGCATCGCCTGTCACACGTATACTGAAGGGCAAGACCCGAAAGGGCCGCACTTGGCGGACATTGGAAAGCGGTATACCCGCGAGCAACTGATCGAATCGATCCTGAAACCGAGTGCAAAAATCGCTCAGGGATTCGACACCTATTCATTCATCACGACAGAAGGCAAGATTTACTCGGGCTTCATCGTGGGACGCAGCGCTGAAGAAGTGAAGCTGCGACAGGCGAATGGTCTTTCTCAAACGATTCTTCAAAACGAAATCGAAGAACAGGTTCAGCGAACCGAATCGATGATGCCGCAAGGGATCGTCAACAATCTCACCCCGGAAGAACTCGCTCACCTGCTCGCGTTCTTAGAGCAACTCAAGTAGGCACTCGGCAGACGTTCCAACTCTCGCTGAGCGACTACTGGTTGCTCGGCGGGAGGATGTGTCCCATTTTGTCTCTCTTGGCCTGCATGTATCGCTCACGATGGACATGCGGCGGAGCCACCAACGGGACCTGTTCAACAACGCGCAGATCGACCCAGTTCTCGAACGCTTCGGTCTTCTTGGGATTGTTCGTCAGGATTCGAACCTGCTTCAGCCCGAGGTCTTTGAGAATTTGAAGCCCGACCATGTAGTCTCGCAGGTCCGCTTTGAATCCCAATCGATGATTGGCTTCAACCGTATCAAAACCCTCATCCTGCAGCTGATAAGCTTTCAGTTTCGCGGTCAGACCGATGCCGCGACCTTCTTGAGGGAGGTAGACAACAGCTCCGCAACCTTCTGCGACAATCATCTGCATCGCAATGTGCAATTGATCTCCGCAATCGCAGCGCAGCGACCCCAGAATGTCACCTGTGAAACAGGACGAATGCATGCGTACGAGAGGAGCTTCAACGGAATTCAAATCCCCCCAGACGATGGCAATCGGTTCCTGATCTTCGTGATCGACTTTGTATGCGATGAACTTCGGAGTTCCGTAATCTTCTGTTGGAATCTCAACTTCTGCTTCGCGGTGAATCAGGTTCTCGCGGATTCTTCGGTGCTGGATGATTTCGGCGATCGAAATAATTGGAATGTCATGTTCCTTCGAAAACTCCTCGAGTTCTTCGATTCCAGCCATCCCAAAACCGCGCTGGCTACAAATCTCGATGATGCAGCCGACGGGATGCAAACCCGCCATTTTTAGAAGATCGATGGATGCTTCCGTGTGACCAGCCCTTCTGAGAACGCCCCCCTCGCGAGCGAGAAGTGGATTCACATGCCCCGGTTTGACGAAGTCGTTCTTTTGCGAATTCGGATCTGCGAGTGCATTCAACGTTAGTGATCGACTTTCAGCACTGACACCTGTGCCAGAGTCCTTATGGTCGACAAGCATCAGGAATGGGGTCTGATGCGAAGACGTATTCGATTCAGCATCAACGATCGGATTGAGCTGAAGCCTCTCAGCAACATCGTGGGTCAGCGGAGCACAAAGCACACCCGCAGCCCGTCGCATCATGAAGTCGACCTTTTCAGGCGTCATGAACTGGGCTGCACACAGCAAGTCTCCTTCGTTCTCGCGATCTTTTGCATCGAGAACAATGACCATTTTCCCTTCTTGCAAACGTTGCAGGATGAGATCCAGGTTGCGTCGACTGGTGCTCTCGGGAGTTGTCATTGGAATGCTTTGCCTTAAGTTTGCATACGTCGCGAATGAGTCGACGGTGCCAGAGATGACCTGTTGATCAAACACTCACGATCACCGTCTCGGAATGTGCTCTAGTTTTGTGGAGGTCTTGTCAGTCGATCTCGCAGGTAAGCTGCGCGAACTACGTTCCGCTGCGTCGATTCGAGTTCTTCGCCCCGAATCTTCTGCAGGTGTGCTGGCTGAATGTGCATGAACAGCTCGTTGACGGTCGAGATTTCGACGTCATCAACTAAACCGAGATTGATTCCCATACGAACACTGGAAAGTTTTTCCATGGTCTCTTCGGAGGAAATCTGCCGAGCGCTGCTCAAGACACCCAAAGCTCGGGACACCTGATCGTGCAGCCGTTGACGATCTTCCTTGATAAGTGCCTGACGTGCTCGTCGTTCGTAATCCAGAATGTCCGGAATCACACGTTTGACGTTCTGGATAATTTGCTCTTCGGTGCGTCCAAGCGTGACTTGATTCGAGATTTGATAGAAATCTCCCATCGCCTGACTCCCTTCGCCGTAGAGTCCGCGCACTGCGAGATTCATTTTGTGCATGGCCTGAAAGACCTTCTGAATCTCCTTGGTCAACACCAAGGCGGGAAGGTGCAACATGACGCTGACGCGCATGCCTGTGCCCGCATTTGTGGGGCAGGACGTGAGGTACCCGAATTCATCGCTGAACGCGAAAGAGACTCTTTCTTCTAACTCGTCATCGATTTTGTTGATCTGCGTCCACGCCGATTCCAATGCGTAGCCACTTCGAAAGACCTGCATTCTCAGATGATCTTCTTCATTGATCATCAAACTCACCGTTTCGAGTGCTCCGATGCAGGCGCTCCGAGCCCCTGAGCTCTCAGCGTGTTCGCGGCTGATGAGTTGTCGTTCAACCAAGAATTTTCGATCGAGGTCATCGATTTGATCGACATCGATCACCTTCAAATCGGAAGCCGTTGAGAGTTCGCGGATGTTCTCTTTCAGCAGAGCTTCGGTCTCGCGACGAGTTGATTCGTCGGCCCGCGGGGGAAAAGTGAAATCCGCGACGTTCCGGGCCAAACGGATTCGGCTGGAAATCACAATATCCGATTCCGGACCGGTTCCGCGCAACCACTCACCGCTGGTCGCCTTGAGATCATCGAATTCCACCTGAGAAACTCCCTCCACTCTCGATTGTGCCTGGTACCGTCGACGAATTCGTGAGAAGTGATCCGAAAACCCGAACATCGGATTAACATCCGAGACCCAAACCGAGTCAAAAACGGGTTTGGGACACGTTCTATTCTCCCGTGTCGCTCGGTTTCTGGCAACGGTCGGAACTCAGAGTTTCTTGATTTACCCGAGCAGTTCGCAGCACTTTTGCGTTTTTGAGGCAGTCTTTTCGAACTCGCAGCTGTCGAAACCGCTGTCCAATCATGTACGACGAGCCCACATCCCGGAAGGCTGATGAAATGCTTTACTGCTGCATCCCTTTGGTCAATTCCATGAAGGCGGTCTCGAGATTGACTTCCTCTTCCCGGAACTGACGGAGCTTGAAACCTGCCTGAATCAGCTCCGACGGCAGATCACTGTAATCATCGCTGCCTGCGTTGAGTGTCACGAAGATCGTCTCACCGGTAATTGAGACCCCTTTCACAAGGTCGTGCTGTTCCAGCAACTTCGCTGCCGGTTCCGGGTCACCGATCACTCGAATTTCGAGCAGAGTCGCTTCACGCGCCTTTTTCATGACGTCAGCGACATAGTCATCGACGAGCATGTTTCCCTTTTCGATGATCCCAACTCGAGTACAGACATCGGCCAGCTCAGGAAGGATGTGGCTGGAAACGATAACGGTTTTCTTCATCTCCCCGAGTCGACGCAGGAGCTTTCGAATCTCGATACGAGCACGCGGGTCCAATCCACTCGCAGGCTCATCCAGCAAGAGAACCTGAGGATCGTGCAGCAGTGTCCGCGCCAGCCCGATTCGCTGGGTCTGCCCTCGCGACAATTGGGAGACCATTGCATCTCGCTTGAACGACATGTCGACCAGTTCGAGTTTTTCCTCGCAGACCTTTCGTCGCCCCGGACCATTGATGCGATAAGTCGAAGCGAAGAATTCCAGATACTCGATGACTGTCATGTCGTCATAGACACCGAAGAAGTCGGGCATGTAGCCGACGAGCCGGCGGATTTCATCCGGGTTGGTGTAGATCGACTTTCCGCAGACGTAACACTCACCATAGTCGGGATTGAGCAGCGTCGCGATCATTCGCATCGTGGTGGTCTTCCCCGATCCGTTGGGACCGATGAACCCGAAGACATCGCCTTCCTTGAGTGAAATCGTGATCTCGTTCGCAGCGACAAGATCTCCATACCGCTTCGTGAGTTTGATGGTTTCAATCACAACACTGATTCCAGAACATATTGAAAAATGAGGCCAAGGAGATGGCGGTCGATTTGTATTCAGTAATCGCTGATCACTAAGGAACTTTCAGCAAGTTTGGATCAGGCGGAGCGTTCAGAGCAGCAGCATCGACTTGAACGGGAAGGATGATCCGGACGATCGTGGCTCGGTCTTCGTATTCGGGGGCTTCGCCATTAATGTTGTAGTTCGTGGCCCCTCGCTCCATGCGGCCAAACAGGACCGCCTTGCCCAATTCGATTTGTTGAGACAGATCCAGTTCTTCCAGCGACTGGTTGGAGAGCGTCGAGTACTCACGCCCTCCAGTGACGGTGTAGAATGTCAGGATTCTCATGATGTCGTAAGCGTCTCTGGAAAACGGATCGTACCGTTCTCGATCAACCTGTCCGTCCACTTTCGTCGAGACTTTTCCCTGACGGGTTGAGGTCCGAATTCTGAGCAAGACACCACGCAAAATATTGGTTCGTGCCAGATCCAACTGAAATGTTTCCCCCGGTTTCAGGGGCTGAAGTCCTTCCCCAGAAGTCGTGCGAGGAGAGTATGCGAAATTGTCGTAAGCCAGAAACCAGTCCTGAATCTCCCCCGGCAGCTCATGCGAGATGCTTCCCTGGAGTCGTCCGTTCCCTCGATCGTACAGGTCTGAGGAAACGAGCGTTTTCATGTCGACGCCTGCTTCCCATTCACTTGCGACGGAACCAGTCGACCAGACTCGAATCGGTAAATCGAAGACTTCGTCTCCCAAGTCCGAAACACTGTAAGCTGGCTTTTGACTATCCAGACCACCGGAGCGATACATGCCGCGATAGCCCGATTCTGGTCGTTCGACCCAGCTTGTCAGAGTGAAATCGACATTGTCATCAGAGAGTGCCTCGCCGAAGTCCACGATCGCATGTGTGTCGTATCGACTCGACGTCGGGCTGTAGAGATTGAACCAGCTTCTCCCGCGAACAGTTCCAATCGTTGCGTCGACATCCACCACTTCCATCTGGCGGGCGGACATTGGATGTGAATTCGTCGCATTGGCTGAACTTAATGTCGTGTAGACAATCAGTCCCAGCCACAGAGGAAATGTGATCCATGTTAGATTCGGACGTCGAATGACGTGATGGACGAGGTAATAGTCAATGGGTCCGACGAGGATCGCCAACAGTGCCATCCAGCCCATTGAGACCCAATATGAGTGTCTTGGAATCTCGTCGGTCGAGTCGATTGCCTGGATGATCTGTGTTTGAAAATCTGCAACTCCCGTTGGACTCAAACCGCTGTCGTCTCGCTGCTGCAGAAATTCTGGATCGTTCCAGAGAGGATCACGCCCTGCAAGAATCATCGCCAGCTCTGCTCGTGAACCCCATTCAGAAAGAGGCTCCTGATCGAGGCGTAAAGCGAAGATCGTCACTAAACCGAGTCCAACTCCCGATCGAATGATCATTGGCTGATTCAATCCTGAAGCGACGACAAGCCCATTCTCAGCATGCAGGTCTGCACCGGTCAAACTTCCGATCATTCGCAACCGACCGCTTCCCGGAATGATCGCGTTCAACGGACCCAGGTTCCGAATCTCCGCAGTCCCGTGCGGCTGATTGGGAAGCCAGCTGGCGAGCGAACTGTTGTTCAGCAACTCAGCATCTGCTCCGACTGCCAAAACGAGGCGACCACCCCGCTCAACCCACTTCTGCATCGCTGCGGAAGCTTCTTCGGAAACGGGTGTGTCTGCATTAATAACGATGACATCGACCGAGTCGAGCGACCGTCCGGTCCCCCGCCAGTCGCCGAAGTCTTCCAACGAGACGAGTTGAATCGCTTTCGCGTTCACAGCTGAAGCACGGCGAAATGCAGCTTCGAATGCTGGCTGTTCACCAGCGATCATCCACAGTTGTGCATTCTGCTCGAGTGAATACAAACTCCCTGCTCCGTCTGCACGCAGAAGCTTTGAGGCGACCACTCGTCCTTCAGACAGAATTTCAATCAACACAGAGGCATCATTTCGCCCATTGCGAAACAGTGCTTCCACGTGCTGGAGAGAATCCGAACTCCCCGAGAGTGGCGGTAACGATGTGTAGACAGCATGACCATCGGGATCGACTGTGCGAATTCGCGGCGTTAGTTCTCCGCTTGAAGATACGCCTTCTTCACTGGAGTTTGACACATTGGAAACCTGAACGTCGAATCGCAGAGGTGCCCATCGACCGATCTTGAACCAGCCGTCGACTCCGCCTGAAGCATTGAGAATCTCGACTTCGGCACTCGCACTGTTTGCGAAGAGAAGGACAAACAGGCTCAAACAACCCCAAAACGCACTCGACCGAAATCGCGCGTAGTCGACGGATTTTCGGTGGACGAATTGTTGATTGTTTTGAAAGAACTGAGAGATTGTCATGTAAATTGATTGATCGAAAGAAGCCATCACAGCGTTTACCAACGAACTGCGGCAAATTTGCGTAGTATAGGGCATCAACGCCTCCGGAATAGGGCGTCGTGACCGGTCAAGTGTACAGATTCGGTGAGTCTCCGTATCGTATTACGGTAACGAGAATGAAAAATTAAGAACGTTCGGAGCCTTCCGGATTCAGTTTTCGAGAATTTCAACGATTTCCCATCCGTCACAGTTGATCAGGGTCACTGAATCACATGTGGAAATACTTCACAGCACGCGCCTTCTGGATTTTGCTCTTTGCAACATTTGTACAGGTGGCAGCCACACCGCTTCATGCTGAGTTGCAAGTCGAGGGAAAACCGAAGTGGGGCCTGGACGGGCGAGTCACGCCGCAGCACTTCAACCTCTTGACGGTCCGCGTTTTCAACAACTCTGAAGAACCCTGGCAGGGTGCCGTCTCGCTGACTCCGATTCTGGGCTTTCAGCCTGTCGATGTTCCGGTCCTGCAACCCGACCTCTACATCGAGCCTTATGGGAACCGCGATCTGCAGTTCGTGATTTACCTGCAATCTGCCTCTGACACCCGATTGGAATGGGGACCGCTCATCAGAGGACGGGTTCTGGCTGAGGACTCTTATAAGATCGACGAGCCGGATGATTCTCCCGGTTCTGTGGCTGTCGAATTGATCCGTCCTGAAGGTCGTTCGAAGTTTCAATCTGTGCCTGCGTTCGCGGAAGACCTCTTTCCGACCAATCCGATTGTCCTGAACAAGCTGACGCGTGTTTATCTCGACCACACACCGAGATGGCAGGAGCCGCAGATTCAGGCGTTTCGAGACTGGCTATTCGCTGGGGGAACGGTCTCTTTGATCGCGGACAATGTCGGTGAATATCCCGAGTTCCCCGCTTCCCTGAGTGAACTCAACGAGCCGTCCGATCAATTTGGCGTGGGGTCCGGTGTCGTCGAACGGCACAGTTCGACTTATCAGCCGGCTCCAATCACGCGTCCTGAGGAGCAGCAGTTTGAGAACTATCTCAACCTCGACCCGAATCGGACCATCTTTTCGCGACTTCGCGCGATCACCACTCCTGAACACAACTGGCCATTGATCTACACCATGGCGACGGTTTATCTCCTGCTGTTATTCCCAGGATGCTGGCTGATTGGCCGCAAGCAGGGAGACTATCGAATGACGTATGGAGTCATTCTGGCAACGGTGACTCTCTTCAGCTTTGGCTTTCACTCCGTAGGAAAACGGGGCTACGGAGAAGAAACATCAATCCACTCGGTCGTCCTGGCGCAAGCAGGGCCACCAGGCCGATGGATCGTGAAACAATGGAGCAACCTTTTCGTCACCAGCGGTTCCCAGTATCTGATCGTGCATCCGAAGCTGAATGTCGCTTACTCGTCCGGTCAATCAGATGAACGAATCCCTGGTCAGGTGCTCAACCCACCGAACGGATTGATGATGACGGAAGTTCCGGCGTTCTCGAACCGAACGATCATCGACGGAGGAGTAGCCCAGACTGTCGGACTGCCGATTCAGGTCGACCAATTGCAGGTCGAAAATGAAGACCTGAAAGTGATCCGTTTGCTCCCGGCAAGCGGGCAACAATGGCCAGAGGATCTCGTCGGCTATGCGATCTATCGGAATGACCTCATCCAACTCTCAGTCTCGGAGGGGGTTCTTGCTCCAACTGGATCGACTGGCGACGTTTTACAGCTTCGCCCTCTGCAATCCTTTATCAACGAAGCTTCGGTCAACGCTTACAACGCCTATCAATACCGCAACCAAGAGGAAAATCCTCCGTCAAAATTACTCGACATGAACGAGTGGACGCTGATCGCTGAGGACCTCGGAGTCGAGAACCTCGATGAGTTGGTCAATGGGACGATCTTCGCCCCAGACAAAGTCCACGTTTATTTGAGAACTTCACTCTCAGACGACTTCTTTGCGGGGGAGCAGATTTCTCCGCAGCAAAACGGATTCGTGATTTACAGCCATCTGCTTCACATTCCTCCACGATCTCAGTAGAGCAAGGAACACTGCGAGTCCACTGCACGCCAACTCCAACAACGTCTTCCGACAGAAGAATTCGCGTTCGCCGAGGCGACTTCAGACTTATCAGACAAACTCGTGGAAAGATCCACCCCTCAACTGAGACCAAGAAAAGAGAGTCAAATGGATCCTGTTATTGAAATCGAAAACGTCAGCCATCTTTTCAAACAACATCGAGCCCTCGATGGCATCTCTTTTCAGGTTTCTCCTGAGTCTCTTCATGGTTTCGTGGGCCCGAACGGCGCAGGAAAAACGACCACTCTCAAGCTGATTTGCACTCTGCTCAAGCCGCAAGTCGGAAAGATTCGCGTCTTCGGACACGACGTCAGGAATAACGTCAAAGCCATTCGCCGGCGAATCGGTTACATGCCCGATCACTTCAGCATGTATCGCCAGATGACCGTTTTTGAGTACCTCGATTTCTTCGCTGCTGCTTATGGATTCACGCTGAAAGAACGAAACCGAATCGTCGCAGATGTCCTCGCTTTGACAGACATGGATGTCCGCAAGGATGACTTTATTCAAGGACTTTCGCGCGGGATGCAACAGCGAGTCAGCCTGGCCCGTGTGCTCGTCAACGACCCCGACCTTCTCTTGCTCGACGAGCCCGCTTCCGGACTCGACCCACGAGCGAGAATTGAGTTGATGGAAATCCTCCGCGAATTGCGACGCATGGGGAAGACGATTTTCATCTCAAGCCACATTCTGAGCGAATTGGCTGAGCTATGTGACAGCGTCACGATCATCGATCGCGGCAAAACCAAATACAGTGGCCCGATGGAAGCACTGCTGGATCAGCAAACCGAGACTCCCACTTACCGCATCCGTGTCGATCTCTCAGCGGAGGAAACAGAAACACAACTCTCCGCCCTGCCGGGAGTTCTCTCAGTCGAAGGGATTGAAGGCCGCAGCGATGTCCGTGTCAAAATTGATCCGACAATCACCGATGGAAATCAGTTGCTAAGTGCGATTATTGCGAACGGAATGATCGTCATGCAGTTCGGTCGAGACCAGAGACACTTGAACGAAGCCTTCATGGATTTGACCGAACGAGGCGTCCGCAGCTAAATCGTGTTCATGATTTCTCCGCCAGCTAGAGCATCTTCTAGTTTTGTTGCACTCACTCGCACGAGCAAACGCGGCCTTTCCCCTGAGGAAACAGTTCAAGCGAGTGCACAGGAAAGAGCAACTTGCTCTAGCGATGAAGAGACTTTCCGACGAACGGTCACCTTTCACTTCCCGAGTCAGCGAAGAACTCTATGAACCGCATTCTCGCCCTGGTGAAACGTGCATTGCAAACTGATGCACGTCAGCTGCGCGGCCACGTGATTCGTTTTCTCTTGGGAGCCTTCATCCTGTGGATGCTCTTCGTCTTCCAGGCCACGGCGGGCCTTTCAACAGCTCCTGGACTGGACCTCTTTCGGTCGGTGATGATCTGTAATTATCTGGCGATCACGGTCGCCGGAACCGCTTTCTTCGCATCTGCCATCACCGAAGAGAAGGAAGAACGCACCCTAAGCCTGCTGCGGATGGCAGGAGTCGGCAGCACTTCGCTCATTCTGGGGAAATGGATTCCACGGCTGATCTGTGCTGCCCTGCTGCTGAGTGTTCAGATACCCTTTAACTTCTTGTCAGTCACGCTGGGCGGAGTGCTGTGGCAACAGGTGGTTGCCTGCTATCTGACCTTGTTCGCCCATTTGTATCTCGTCGGGAATCTTGGATTGCTGACTTCGGTGCTGATGTCATCCACCGCGAGTGCCTGCGGGCTGGCATTTGGAATTCTGGTGGCTCTATTCATCCTGCCGCTCATTCTCAGCTCGCTCGCTTTTGCAATTCCGAACCTTCCTCTGTCTGGAGTGGCGACATTCGTCTCCGATGCTATTCGGTCAGGGTCAGCCCAAACTCAGATTTCCGAAATTCTGGCGACCGGTGCTAATCCTGTCATGTGGAACTTTCAAGTCATCAGCAATTTGGTCGTCGGGACGGTTCTCCTCATCACGTCTTGGCTGTTTTTCGATGTTTTGACCCAGAACGAAAAGGAACCCGGTTCGATCGGGTTGTTCGATCGACTTCGACGTCGACAGGGCATGACTCGACGCCGTCGTATCGGAAGCTTCCCCATCATCTGGAAAGACTTCCAATTCATCGGTGGGGGAACCACTTTCATCATCTTGAAGTTTGGAATTTATATGGGTCTGGCCGTCGCTGCCACTTTTCTCTTTATGAGACGGAGCAGTGATTTCGCCGAGATGCTGGGTGGAATGCTGTTTGGCTATTCGATCTTCTTTTTGTTCGTCGAACTGGCCATCGTCTCAGCACGTGTATTCCGCTACGAGCTTCAAGAGAAGACCTGGTCGACGCTCGTCATGCTTCCCCGATCGATCCGAGAAATCGCTTATGAGAAAGTGCTGGGAGGACTGACCACAACCCTTCCGCTGTTGGCTTGCATGCTGCTGGGAATCATTTTGCTTGGCGAAGAATTTTGGGAGGGCCTCGGCAGCCTTCTTCAAGAATTTGAAGCCCTCCTGATCATCAGCTACTTTCTCCTTCAGTACCTGCTGGGACTCCACTTATCGATCTATTGCTCGATCGTCGCCAAATGGGGGGTGTGGCCTGTCGCAATTTCGATGGCTGCCTTCATCATGATCGCATCGAATATGGTCGTCATCAGCTTCTTTGCCTTGGGCGGAGTATCTAATGGATGGGAGGCACTTGTCATGGTTGGATGTATGATCACCGGTGGAATCACTCTGATCATGCACCATATGATTGGCGATCGACTTCAAGCCAAAGCTGCTGAGTCCTGAGAATCTTGATGTGATCTGAACAGTTCACTGGCACCATTTGCTCTTGTTGTGTCCATGCGACACAATAGCCGTGGACGCGATGCTCTCATTTCCAACTTCGATACACTGGTCCCCTACACGTGGCTGTTGAATCTCCTTACACAGATAACGACCTGAACGCACTCGGACTGAGCCGCGAGAAAATTCCCCGTCATATCGCCATGATTATGGACGGAAATGGTCGTTGGGCACAGCAACGCGGACTTCCTCGAATTGAAGGTCACCGTAGGGGTGTGCAAAGTGTGCGGACCGTCGTCGAGGAGTGCGCTCGCCTGAATGTTGAGCAGTTGACTCTCTATTGCTTCAGCAGCGAGAACTGGAAGAGACCACGGCTGGAACTCGAACTTCTCATGAGTCTTCTCCAACGTTACGTCGTTGCTGAGCGAGAGGAGATCATGCGGCAGGACATCCGGTTCTCAACGATCGGAAGAACGGATCGCATCAGTTCCCGAATTCTTTCGGAAGTCAATCAGACGATCGAAATGAGCGCACACAATCCGGGAATGAGGCTGTGCCTGGCCCTCGATTATGGGGCTCGAGATGAACTGGTGATGGCTGTCCGAAGTATTTGCGAACGTGCTCTCAAAGGGGAACTTCTCCCGGAGGAGATCACCGAAGAAACGGTCGCCAAACACCTTTACACCGCGGATATGGGAGATCCCGACCTGTTGATTCGAACAGCCGGCGAAATGCGTGTCAGCAACTTTCTCCTCTGGCAAATCAGTTACGCCGAATTGTGGGTTACCGAAACTCTCTGGCCGGACTTCCGCTCAGAAGAACTCTTCTCAGCATTAAAAGGTTTTGCATCGCGCGACCGTCGGTTTGGGGGACTCAATAAACCCTCTTCCCCCGCTGGGACATAACATCGCTCAAATCCGCACCGCACTTCGGCGAGCAACACGAGTCTGAAGAACATCCGTTAAGCACGATGGAACAAAAAAGAAGCGACCTCCCAGATGAGAGGTCGCTTCTCAGCGTTTTATAGATCTCGAATACTAGCTGAACTCACCCAACGGTGAATTCCAAGCTCCTAGTATCGATAGTGATCTGGCTTGAATGGACCTTCGACAGGAACGCCGAGGTAGTCTGCCTGATCTTCGGTGAGTTTGGTCAACTTGACACCGATTTGCTCGAGGTGCAAACGAGCGACCTCTTCGTCGAGTTCTTTTGGCAGCACGTACAATTTCTTTTCGTACTGATCTGCTTTGGTCCAAAGTTCGATCTGTCCCAGCACCTGGTTCGTGAAGCTGTTGGACATCACGAATGATGGGTGACCGGTGGCACAACCGAGGTTCACAAGTCGTCCTTCAGCCAGAACGAGCAATGCTTTGCCATCTGGGTAAACGTACTTGTGGACAGGTCCGCCGACATCCGAATCTTCTTTGATCGTGATCTTTTCGATCTTTGAACTGTTGTTCAAGTAGGCGATCTGAATTTCGGAATCGAAGTGGCCGATGTTGCAAACGATGGCGTTGTGCTTCATCGCATCAAGGTGCTCACTGCGGATGACATCTTTACATCCGGTCGTGGTCACGAAGATATCGCCGAACTTGGCTGCCTCTTCCATTGTGGTGACTTGATACCCTTCCATGGCTGCCTGAAGAGCACAGATCGGATCGATTTCTGTGACAATGACGCGAGCACCCAGCCCGTCCATTGCATCGGCACAACCTTTTCCGACGTCACCGTAACCACAGACGACGACAGCCTTTCCGGCCACCATCACGTCAGTCGCTCGTTTGATTCCGTCGGCAAGAGATTCGCGACATCCGTAGAGGTTGTCGAATTTGCTTTTGGTCACGGAGTCATTCACGTTGATCGCAGGTACGCCGAGGCGACCTTCTTTGATCAGCTTGCGAAGTTCCTTGATACCAGTTGTTGTTTCTTCGGTCAGGCCGTTGATGCCTTCAAGAAGTTCTGGATATTTGTTGTGAACCAGAGCGGTGAGATCTCCACCGTCGTCCAGAATCATGTTCAGTGGCTGACCATCTGGCCAGTACAGTGTTTGCTCAATGCACCACCAGAATTCTTCTTCGGTTTCGCCTTTCCAGGCGAACGTTGGAATTCCCGCAGCGGCCATGGCAGCAGCAGCGTGATCTTGCGTTGAGAAGATGTTGCAGCTGGACCAGCGAACTTCTGCTCCCAACTCAACCAGTGTTTCCATGAGAACAGCTGTCTGGATGGTCATGTGGAGACATCCAGCGATGCGAGCTCCCTTGAGCGGCTTGCTGTCGCCATACTTCTCGCGGAGAGCCATCAAGCCCGGCATTTCAACTTCGGCGATTTCGATTTCTTTTCGCCCAAGGGCCGCAAGGTCCATACTTTTGACTTTGTACGGAAGGGTCTGGGTCGTCGACATTCAGTAATCTCCTCAAGATTTCCGTCATGATGAGCGCGCACGGCGCCCCTGTTTTCGAAAAAGGAATAGAAAGACACTACTCCAGTTGAGTGCCTCAGTATAGGCAAAACCGCAATTCGGACCGAAATTATCACTGATGGCATCAAAAACTTGGGGAATCTTCTGAAAATACCTTGCGAACGCATTTGGGCTGATTGAAGTGTCTCGCGGATCGGCCACTTGAGACCCAAGTTCGTTGACGATGCTTCCAATGTGGACAACTCGCGCGGCCGGTGAAAGCGATGAGTGACCGGCACAGAAGCACTGCTGTGGAAATGAGAAAACCCCCGACCACGAAGTGTGGATCGGGGGTTTTGGCGTCTCGCGTCATTCAGCACAATTGCTGGACGCACCACAGGATGAGCAATCTATCGATCTGAACGACCGACGATGAGACTACAGGTTCGTTGCATGGCTGCTCGGAGCAGCGACAAAGGTTTCCATCGTCTCCACACTCGTGAAGAGATAAAGACGTCCTTTGTACCAGACTGCATGGTTGAGGCTGCCTTCTTCTTCTTCTCCGGTCAGAGCGTAGTGAATCACATCCGATCCCCGCAAAGCTGGAGCGTACTTGGCTGGGCTCGCCAGGAAGCTTTCCAGTGCATGTGGAGATGAGAACGAGTACTCACGGTTATTGAAGATGGCAGAATACCGGTCGTCCGTATCGAGCAGTTCTCGAGTATCGCGAAGTGCGACGGGACAGAACCCTTTCAGCCCGGCGAGATGTTCACGTTCCTTGATCAGGTCCGCTTTCTCTTTCTTCGGATCTTGTGTCTCCGGTCCGGGAGTCGGCTGCAGCTTGGGAGTGATCGTCGGTTTGACGGAAGGGGTCAAAGTCGGAGCTGGGACTTCCGATTGGGCGACCACTTCTGCCTCGCGGTCCATCTGCTCTGGCTTCGCATCGGCTGTAAAGAGAGGTGGCAATTCGAGCTGTGGTGGAACTTCCGCCTCGGGTTCTGCACTATCATCCAACCGGACAAATCCCGGCTCTTCCTTCAACTTCGTGGAGTCATCTTCATCAGCTGGTGCGGGAAGCGGAAGGTCGACAAACAGCCCTTCTTCCAAAGACAAACCTGTGTACGGTTCTTCCATTGCCTCTTCAGCTTCTTCTGATTCCGCGACCTGCGGATCTGTTTCGGCCCAATCGAATTCGTTCGATTCAGCGGCGTCTGATGAAGGCTCTTGTGACGATTGAGGAGCAGGTGCAGGAACTTCATCTTCAAAGAAGAAGCCCGAGGAATTGCCAGCGACTTCTGCTGTGTCCAGATTCATCTCTGGCTCAGGGAAAGCATCCTGTTCCGGTTCGGGAACGAGAACTTCTTGCTCCTGTTCGACTGCTGTCACTTCCGCGTCTCCGGGGAAGAAGAGATCGGCATTCAGTTCAGGCATTGGAACGTCTGCGACAGCTTCATTTTGGGACGGCGATGCAGCTTCGGAAAGTTCTTCCGCTGGGAATGCTGCGGGCGAATCCTGCTCTGGAGCAGGCAGGTCAATTTCCGGTGCCGCAGGCTGAACCTGAACGGTCATCTCAGCTTCAACTTTTTGTTCATCAGCGAGCAAAGCTTCCAAGTCCAGGACCGGGAGTGAAGAATCGTCACGCACAATCGGCTGTTCAAACTCAGAAGCTTTCGGAGCTTGCTCGATCACCTCTTCGAAGGCGCGGCTTCGAGAATCAACCGGCGTCTGGGCCACTTTCTCTTCAGTAGTCTTCTTCTCATTCGTCTGTGAAGAGCGAGCTGTGATCGTCAGCTCATCGGAGAACTCCTCACCTGGCAACGGAGGAATAAATCCTGATGGACGCGAAACACTCGCTGTGGTCGACGGCGATGGCTTGACTGGAGTCATTGGCGCCGATTGTCGCGGAAAACTTAACGGTTGTCCTGTCGTGCCAGGATTGGATTCAGCAAGCGGGGCCATGCTCGGCGGAGCACTCGTCGCAGGCTGAGCCAATGGGCGCGGTGGAGTCGAACGATATTGAGCTGGCGAGTCCGAAGCTTTCGGATATCGCATGCCCGGGTCCTTTGGCGGACCTGAAGAGACTGGACCGCTCCCTTTGAAGCGACTCACAAGTCGATCGAAGAAGCTGCGTTTCTTCGGAGTTTCGCGAGTTCCAGCAGTTTGCGCGATTGGCTGCGCGTTGTTGGTCACCAACGGTCGAGGCGCCTGAACGGGAATCGGCTGAACGCGATTCTCTCCCGATGTCTGTTGAACTTGCTGCGGCGAACCATACAAAGATTGCAAACGCTGGTTCACAGCTGTGGAGTTCGAAGCGGAAGATTCAGCGCTGGACTGGTAAGCGCTGGGTCGTCCCGGAGTTGCTGAATCGACTGCAAAGGTCCTCAACGTTGGGGCCAGCAGTGCCGCTCCTGTCGCAGAAGCTAGAAGAAGTGCTCGGGTCTCGAGAGCAAGTTTGCGATAGCGACTCATAACGTCCTCGAATTCAGACTCGTGCTGTCGATGCAAGAATGACGGCGATCTGAAGATTGCCGTTCGCTGGCTCGTTCCCGATAATCGCTACGAGAACGAGCAAGGTCATTTGACGACCGACATGTAGAATGATCACATTCGCTACAACCGGTCGTTGAAAAAACTATCGACTTCTCGTTGAGAGGGATTTCATCGACGTTACGACAATTCCAAGCGTTTCGACGCGAACAATGACGTGAAGTCCTACACGCCTCACGACACATAAACTTTCCCAAAACCCCGCAGAGTGACATGGCCGAACGAATTCTCACCAAGGGCGATCCCAATATGCCCACGATTATCATTCAGCAGCGAGGACGAAGATGGCTGGTGATCATTCTTCTTCTCGCACTCGGTTTTTCCGTGTTGATGAATCTGGGTTTCATGGCATCTTTTGCCGAATTCGCTGTCGATGCGGATCAGCCCACGGAGAAATTTCACTCAGGGACTCGCTTGGCTGACAGCAAAATCGCTCGGATTCAGGTTGGCTTCACGATCATGCCTCCCTACACCGAACGCATTAAAAAGACGATCGACCACGTGCGTGAAGACGACAGCGTCAAAGGCGTACTGCTCGTCATCGACAGCCCCGGTGGACTCGTCTCCGACAGCCACGAGATTTACCACAAGCTCAAGCTGCTCGCAGAGAAGAAGCCGATCTACGTTCAAATGAAAGGCATCGCAGCTTCCGGAGGCTATTACATCGCGATGGGCGGCGGCCCGGAAGCTCCGATCTATGCCGAACCGACAACCTGGACTGGTTCGATTGGGGTCATCATTCCTCGATACAACGCGACGGAGCTTGCGGAGAAGGTCGGCGTGAAATCGGAATCGCTGGTGACCGGCCCGTTCAAAGACTCACTCAACCCATTCAAAGATTTGGATGATCAGGAACGCGCGGTCTGGGATGCCATCATCGAAGATTCATTCAATCGCTTCCTGACGGTCATCGACGAGAACCGCAGCAATCTCGATATGGAAGCGATCCGCGAACTCGCCACCGGACAGGTTTACACAGCGGATCAGGCTGTCGAAAACGGTCTCGTGGACGAGATCTCGTTCGAGAGCGACACAATCGATCTGCTCGCCGAGAAACTTGGATTGAGCTCTTATCAAGTGGTCAACTACAGCCACCCCATGTCTCTCTCAGAAACGCTGCTCGGAGCGACAACCTCTCTGCCGAAAGTTGAATTCGATCCGGTTTCGTCACTCATCGATCTGGCAACGCCTCGAGCTTTCTATCTCTTCGGGCTTCCTCACGAAATGAATGTTTCAAGACCTCAACTGAAGCCTTAGGCAATCCAGGCTGTCTCATTCGATTCGAGGAAAAGATTAGTCTTTCAGGGAAGTTATGTTTGGTGTTTTGAACCTCAACAAGCCGAGCGACTGGACGTCGCGGGATGTTGTGAACCGAGTCAGCCGCTTGGCAGGGCGACGTGTAAAGTGCGGTCATGCTGGCACTTTAGATCCTTTGGCAACTGGCGTTCTAGTCGTTTGCCTGGGACCAGCTACAAGGTTGATGCCGCTCATTCACCAACATCACAAGACGTATCGAGGACGGTTCCTCTTGGGTGTTCGGAGTAACACCGACGACATTGAAGGAGAACTCGAATACCTCGACGGAAAGCCGGTTCCGAACAGGAAAGAAATCGAAGCCATTCTTCCCGAATTCACTGGAACGATCGAACAAATTCCGCCGGTGTACTCCGCCATCAAAGTGAATGGAGAGCGAGCTTACAAAGCCGCCCGGCGCGGTGAGGATGTCGAAATCCCGGCCCGAACAGTCACGATTGAAAAACTTGAATTGACCGACTTGGACGAGAAGTCCTTTGAACTGACGCTCGAATGCGGAACGGGGACATACGTTCGATCACTCGGTCGTGACATCGCTCAACGGTTGGGAACCGAAGCAGCAATGAGCAGCCTCGAACGAACCAGCGTGGGTCCCTTTCACGTCGATCAGGCCATCGACGTGGAACACCTGAATCGTGAAGTTTTCGAGTCGGCCGTTATTCCTCCTCTGACTGCACTCCCCCACTTGCCGCGACTCGTCGTCGACCAGCAAACACTTCAAAGATTAGTCTTCGGTCAAAAGATCCGTGTCACGGATTTGGAGATCGAAGAATCCCTTCTTCAGGGAATCTCTGAATCTGATCCGATTGCGGTGGTCGACGAAGAACAGCAGCTCGCTGGAATTGCTGAAATTCGTGAGGAGTTACTCCGCCCCAAGATGATGTTTTCCGCGAATTGATCTGACTCTGACAACTCTTCCTTTGACTGGATTGGCTATGGCCCCAGAAGACGACCGAGAGACTCTCGCTGCTGTTCAGTTAAATCTCATTTCCGGGTTGGGCCCGCGATTACAGTCGCTTCTGTTTCAACGATTCGGTTCAGCCGAATCCATTTTCGATGCTCCTGGATCAGAGCTGTTGAACGTGGCAGGCATTGGGCCGAAAGTCTCCGCCGAGATCACAAAACACTGCAATCTCGATCAGGCACGTGACGAAGTGGCGAAAGCCCAGAAGCACGGAATCCGCATCGTTCCGCGTTCCTCAGCGGAGTACCCACCATCACTAAAGGAAACGAGTGATCCTCCGCCGGTGCTTTCGATCCGTCAGAATTTGCTTCCCGAAGACCGGCTGGCTGTCGCGATCGTTGGCTCTCGAAGTTGCACCCATTACGGACGAACACAAGCACACCGCTTCGCCGGAGCTCTGGCGCGAGCTGGGATCGTGGTGGTGAGTGGATTGGCGCGGGGGATCGACGCTGCTGCGCATGCTGGTGCATTGGAAGCTGGCGGACGCACAATTGCCGTCTGTGCAACTGGCCTTCTGAAAACCTATCCTCCTGAGCATGTCGATCTTGCCAACCGAATTGTTGATCAGGGCGCACTTGTTTCTGAGTCTCCGCTCGAACGTGGTCCACAGCGGGGGTTGTTTCCGCAGCGGAATCGCATCATCGCGGGGATGTCGCTGGGCGTAATTATCATCGAAGCCAGCGAGAAAAGCGGGTCACTTCATACAGCCCGACATGCGATGGAACAGAACCGCGAGGTGTTCGCGGTTCCGGGACGAATCGATACGCCTGCGAGCCTGGGATGTCATAACTTGATCCGTGACGGAGCAACGCTGGTCCGTCACTTCGATGACGTTCTGGAATCGCTCGCTCCACTGAGCTCGCCCCTGAAAACCGACGACGACAAGACGATTCACACGCCTCGCGAATTAAATCTGAATGAACAGGAACGGGCGATCTTGAATCTTGTCGACACTGTCGCCACGCCCATTGATCAGGTTCTCTCGGAATCACAGATGCCGACCTCGCGTGTTTTGTCGACGATCACAGTCCTCGAAATGAAACGCCTCGTTCGCCGGTTGCCGGGAAGTTTTCTGGAGAGGACGACGGGTTGAACGACTTTGCTGCTTGACGAACAGAGAGTCCCGCGCGATGCTTCCCTCATTGACGCTACAGTTACTGAAACAAGGATTTCTGCGATCTCGTCTCGATCGTCAACTTGTTCTTCATTCGATCTTAATCCGATGCTTTGCTGTCGAAACTTCGCAAAGATTTTGATCGATTTCTGACATCAGCATCGTTTCTTTATTTAGCAGATTCCATCACTTTCAACCCTAAATTGAGCTGACTCATGAATGAGCAGACTGACATTCCCGAAGTTCCTAACACTGACAATGCGACAGCTCCTGCACGCTCCGGACTGGCTCGCTGGGCTGACCGTTTACTGATCGGCATGCTGGTCGTTTTTGGACTCATGCAGATTGCGATGTGGACGCTTTGGGAACCTGCTTTCGGAGACGCGATCAAGAATCTGATCACATTCGCGCAAGCGGTGCTGTCGACGATCTGCATCGTGGGTTGGTGGTTTCTCTTCGCACCTGTCTCGCGAACATCGATGTTGCTGATCGGAGTGCCAGTTGTGGCTCTCATTGCAGGTTGGATCGCCTCGATTCGTTCCATCGATTTTGACGGGGACATGAAACCTCGCTTCAATCATGTCTGGGACGAATCAGCTGAAGAGCGACTGACGAGTCACCTCACGAATGCCGAATCTGCCGATACTTCAGGACTTGTGATTCCTGAACTCAGTGAAACAGATATGGCCGAATACCGCGGAGTCAACCGGGATGGTGTGGTCATCGGTCCGGAGCTGAGAACCGACTGGACGGAAAATCCTCCTGAAGAACTCTGGAGACACCCCTGTGGTGGCGGCTATTCCTCGTTCTCAATCCTCGGTCAACAACTCATCACAATGGAACAGCGTGGACTGGATGAAGCTGTTGTCTGCTACGACACAGAAACCGGCCGCGAGTTCTGGGTCCATCAATATCCCGCAAACTTTGTCGAAGCCATGGGTGGACCGGGCCCGCGTTCCACTCCGACAATTCATGACGGCGCTGTCTACGCGTTCGGCGGATTCGGAGATCTGTACAAGCTCGATCTGAAGACCGGAGCCCCCATTTGGCATGTTCATACGCTTCAACAGTTTCAAGTCCCTAACACAGTCTGGGCGATGACGTCATCTCCACTCATTTTTGAAAACAACGTGATCGTCAACATTGGTGGAGTTTCCAATGCAGACGGTGTGATGCCTGAAGGAGGAGGCCTCGTCGCTTACGACATCGAGACAGGCAAACTCGCATGGTACGGGAAAGCACTCCCAACCCCGAATACTGAAATCGAGGAATTCGGAACCGGAGCAGCGCCGATCGAAGGTGTTGAGGGAATCTCAAAACCAGGTTATTCCTCGCCGATGCTTGCGGAACTGGCCGGTGAAACAGTGCTGCTGAACTTCGACGGAACCGCCTTCCGCGGCCACAATCCTCACAACGGCGAACAGTACTGGTCATTCCCATTTGTCGCGGGCGATCACATCAACGTCGCACAACCACTTGTCCTCGAAGACGATCACGTCATGATTTCGGCCGGATATGGAATGGGCTCGGTCATGCTGCACATCGAGAAGTCTGGAGATGCCTGGAAAGCAACTGAAGTCTGGGACAAGCCCTCCTTGCGAATGCGATGCAAATTCAGCAGTCCAATTTTTACCGATGGTTACATCTACGGGTTGGACGAGGGAATCATGGCCTGCATCGACCCGGAAAAGGGAGACCGACAATGGAAGGGAGGCCGAACTGGTTTACGAGGAAAGTACGGCCACGGACAAATTCTGCTCTCGAACGGTTTGCTCGTGATCCTGACGGAAAAAGGACAGCTCGTTTTAGTCGATCCCAATCCTGAAGAGCTGACTGTCCTTGGCGAACTGCAAGTTCTTTCCGAAAACATCAAGACCTGGAATCCGCTCGCGATGGCCCGGGGAAAAGTCTTCGTCCGTAATGCAACCGAAGTCGCCTGTTACGACATCAGCTTAGCGAACTCCACCCCACCGGAGACCGACCCATCTGAGATCGCAACAGCAACTGACGCGGATGCAACTGATGACGCATCGTCAGCCCCGGACGAAGTTACTGAGCAAGAATAGCTCGCTCTCACTTCGAAGAACGCGATCGCATCACACTTCTGATAGAGGGTGCACTTGCGCAGTGGATTATCTTCTCAATTGTGCGTGAAGAGACTGGAATCGGTCTTCCCATTGGTGAAAAACGACTACGAACCAGTGAGCGAATTTCTCCTGTGATGGGATCGCATCTCGATTCTTGGTACAAATGATGGTGAGGCGTGTTGCGATTTTGACAGCTTGATGGAAGACAAGCCGATGCAGAATGTTCTCACACTGGTTCTGGCAGGAGGAAAAGGATCCCGACTCGAACCGTTGACTCTGGATCGCTCCAAACCATCGGTCCCATTCGGTGGGATGTACCGTATCATCGACTTCGTCTTGTCGAACTGTATCAACAGCGGGCTTCGTCGCATCCTCGTACTGACGCAATACAAGGGGGCTAGTCTCGACCGGCACATCAATATGGGCTGGCATTTCCTGTGTCGAGAACTGAATGAGTTCATCGACGTCCTGCCGCCGCAACAGCGTGTCGGCGAGCACTGGTATCGCGGTACTGCCGACGCTGTTTATCAGAACATTTATACGATCGAGCAGGCCGCTCCCAATTACATTCTGATCCTTTCCGGAGACCATATCTACCGGATGGATTACTCCAGCTTTCTATACGATCTGATTGAAGCTGACGCCGATTGTTCGATCGCATGTCTTCCGGTCGGTCTTGAAGAGGGTCGTTCTTTTGGCGTCATGGGAATTGACGAGAATCGCTGGGTTCGCCGATTCGAGGAGAAACCAGATAATCCGTTTCCAATGCCTGGGCATCCTGAGAGCTGTTTGGCTTCGATGGGAATCTATGCGTTCAAAGCATCATTTCTCTTCGACGAACTTTGTCGCGATGCTGCCATTCCGAAGAGTTCTCATGACTTCGGAAAAGACCTGATTCCACACATGATTCAAAGCAGTCAGGTGCGGGCTTACCCAGTTCAGAATGAAGACGGAGACGGTCCGATCTACTGGAGAGATGTGGGGACGCTGGAGTCATACTATCAAGCCAGCATGGATCTCGTTTCGGTCGAACCACAGCTCAATCTCTATGATCCGATGTGGCCGATCCGCGGATATCACCCGCCTGTGCCGCCGCCCAAGTTTGTCTTTGCCGATCATGACGCATCGCCGAAACGAGTCGGTCACGCTATGGACAGTCTGGTCGGTCCCGGCAGCATTATCTCTGGAGGGGAAGTCACACACTCAGTGATTTCTCAGTCGGTGCGAATCAACAGCTACGCCACCGTCGTCAACTCCATCCTCTTCGAGGGAGTTCAAGTGGGACGGTCTGCTCGAATCTCGAATGCCATCATCGATAAGAATGTCAGCATCCCGAACGACATGACGATCGGAATTGATCCGGAACAGGACCGCAGGAATGGTCTGACAACGACCGAATGCGGAATCACTGTCGTACCGAAGGGGCATCAGTTTCGATAGCGACCAAACACTTTGACCATCAATTGACATCTATGGTCTCTTCGGTCCGCGCGATCCTCGGCCTTTTCCCCGTGATGGGCCTCCGGACCGTGGTCTCTTCTTCGCCGGAGCTTTATTCGTCCGCGAGTTTTCGCTCGTCCCAAACTCGCTCGATGCGCTCGCACGTCCGCGAGACTTTGCCTTTCCGCTCGCTCCCGATCGCCCCGGAGCAGCTTTCTTGCCGGGACGTTTCTTCGTTTGTCGCGGGCTTTGAGTCTGTGCTCGCGTGACGATTTCAATCAACTTCCCGAGTTCGTCTTTCCGCAGTTCACGAAACTGACCGAGGGGAACGCGACCGATACGAATCGGACCGAATCCGATCCGTTCCAGCTTCATTACCTTGTGCCCAGTGCGGGCCAGCAACCGCCGAACCTCGCGGTTCTGCCCTTCGGTCATCGTGATTTCGACCCAGGAGCTGCGACCCTGCTTCTTGATCGGTTTGATGTTGTGGACTTTGAACTTTCCTTCGGTGAAGAACAGCCCTTCCTTGAGTTGCTCAAAAACTTCTCGTTTGGGATGACCCGCCACCTGAGCCCGGTAGATTCGGTGAATGTGATAGCGCGGATGTGCCAGTTTTTGAGCGAGGTCTCCGTCATTCGTCACGATCAACAAACCGGTGGTGTTCTCGTCCAAACGCCCGACACTGAACAGCCGTGGACCATCGGGTGGAAAGAGTTCGAAGACCGTTGGACGTCCCTGCGGATCACTCGCTGTACACAAGAACCCCGGAGGCTTGTTGAGGAGATAGTACTTCTTGCGCTCGAGCTTCAGCTTTTCGCCGTCCAGTGTGACTGTCTGCATCGACGGACGGACGTTCGCTCCGAGCTTCGTGACCGTCTTGCCATCGACCTCCACTCGTCCAGCGGAGATCAGCTCTTCACATTCGCGACGAGATCCCAAGCCGCATTGGGCAAGGTATCGTTGAAGTCGCATTCCGGGCACAACTGGATTGTCATCTGCGGGTTGAGACATGGTGGATAGACCGAGGTCATCGGAAGAAGGTGATTGCGCGAGCTGGGAGATTGTTCGAGAAACACCTCTCGATACGATCTGGCAATTCAATCACAAAACGAACGCGAATCTCTGATTATAACGTCCGTTTGCTCTTTTCGTGAGGGACACAGCAGACAGATTGTCTCGATTCTCGCAGCAGAACGTGCTTAAACGTCTGCTCGACAACGGAAGCAGATTAGAAAATCGTCGAACGATCGACCTCACGGACATCGCTGTATTAGCCACCTGACAGCTCATCAAGTGCGATGAGAATTCGGAATGAGTTACCCAACGTATCGCGAATCGTGAACATGCTGCGGTGACAGCGGAAGATGATGCGAAGGAATCGCATCGGTCTCGTGTTCTTCGTGAGAGTCGAAATCGGTAGATGTGGGAACTTTGCGAAGGCGACGCTCTAAGAGGATTCCCAACGGCCCGACGAGCATACACGGCAGCAGGACCATATCTCCGATGAAAGCTGCCCCGATCAGAGTCGCCATCAGCCATCCGAATCGACTGATCAACAGCAATTCCGCTGGGAACAGTACCAACAAGCCGATGCCGACAGCTGCGCTTGTTTGCCACATCGCTGGTCCGCAATGCGACAGCGCGTTGATGACTGATTCCTGACGCGTTTTGCCGCGCTCAAGACCATCCTTGAACCATGTCAACAGGTGCAGCGTCCCATCCACAGCGATCCCCATTGCGACGGAAGCGGTCACCATCGTTCCAATATCGATGCGTTGCCCGAACCAGGAGACGAGGCCGAACACAGCGACCACTGGGAGAAGGTTGGGGATCATCGAGATCATGCCAGCCAGCGGATCTTTGAGAACCCAGACCATCACTGCCGCGATCATGCCGAAGGCCAGAAGTGAGCTCCAGATCAGGCTTTCGAGAACTGCGTTTTGAGTACGGAGGAACAACGGAACCGTTCCAGTCACGACGTGATCGATGTTCGGTTCGGATTGGATCACTTTCTCGACGCGGTCGCTCAGCTCCTGCGTCAATGCGGTGTAGTCCACATCAGTCAGAACGGCAGCTTGGGCGTTGATCCGCCAGAGCTCGTCGCCGTTCTCCTGCGGAATTCGATTCATCGTTATGAAATTGGAAGCTTGATCCATCTCGCCCGACTTCACTCGTCGTTCTGTTTCATTGGAACGGCGATTGAAGAAGATCTTTTCTCGCACACTCGCATCGTCGGCTGGTTTTTGTCGAACAGGCTGAAAACTCGCCAGCGACAAAGTTCCGCTGACTTCAGGATGTTCGTTCAGAGAAGATTCAACCTTGCGAACCAGTTCCAAACGTTCCAGAAAACCAAAGTCGTCCTGACCTTCAGCATTGAATCGAACAAGCACCTCGATCGGACTGATCCCAGCCAGTGTGTCTTCCAGCAACTGATAATCCTGGACGACTTGCGAGCTTTCCGGGAAGTACTTGATGACTTTGGTTTCGACATCAAAGTGTCGGAGACCAACCGTGCAGACTGCTGCGACGAGAAGCGTCACCGTTCCAATTGGAAGCCACTGACGACAAACCAGATTTCCGAACCAGATCCACCGGGCAGGATTCACTTCGCACGGCTCGACCCGCTTAAGTGGAACCATTTGCAACAGCGCAGGCAGCCCATAGAGCACCATACAGACTGAGATCATGCAACCGATGGAGGCGTACAAGCCAAAGTTCCGGACCGGAACAAGATCGCTGTTCATTAACGAAATGAGGCCTAGCGATGTCGTGAACGCTGCCATGAGGCAGGGTTGCGATGCCATACGGGTCGCTTCGGCGACGGCCGTCTTCGGGTTCTCCCAGACAGCGTGCTTCCAGTAATTGGCAACATGAATGGCCCCCGAAAGTGCGAGCACCATTAGAAGCGTGGGCATCACAATCAGGACCATGTTCATGGAACCACCAGTCAGCGGAACCATCGACATTCCCAACAGTGCGGCGTAGTAGGCAACGAAGATGACCAGAGCACCAAGTCGCAGACTCTTCAATGAAATCAACGCGAAAACAATTCCGACGAATCCGGAAAGGAGAATCACCGATTTTTTGAGTGGGTTCGTCGCTGCCGGATTCCAGGCGGCCTGAATCACTCCATTATTCAACTCGGTCCCGGCCACGACACGTCCGCTGACAATCAAATCCGTCTCAGGAACGAATGATTCAAGAGCAGCTTGTCGAATGGCTGAGATTGCCGAGTTCTTTTCGGCCTTACCTGCATCGGACAAAGCAACGACCACAGCGACTGGGGAACCGACCGCTCGATAACAGTCCTCGACCAGCGGAACTCCGGTGGAAGATGTGGCTGTCTTCACCCAGTCCGAAATGGCGCTACGCAACTCGTGTTGGCTGGCCATCCCGTCCCAGGTGACCTGGAAGTCATGGCTGCCAAGATCGGTGAGTTCCAGATCAGTTTGGGTGTGCATCGCGTATACATCGGAGAGGCGATGGAATTCCGCTTCTTCAGTTTCACTCGGTTCCCAGGTCGCGATCAGGTCGTGAATTTGAAGATCAACGTTGAAGATCGACTTCGCACCGCCGACGATAACGTCCTGAGTGCGACTCAGATCTTCTCGACCTGCTTCGGTCAGACGAACCTTCAGCCGTCCGAGTCCAACAAGCGTTCCCTGGAGGCGGTCGACTGCGGTCTTCTGGTCGATTCCGAATTCGACCATGCGTTCTACAAGGTCACCAGCGTGGACCACGGACTTCACGTATGGAAGTCCACCACGCATTTGGCCGTCAGCGTCTTGTTTGCCGGTCAGTTTCCCAACGAGAATCGGAAGTCGCGGATCGTTAACAACGCTTCCTTCCCACGTCAGAATGACGGTTTCATCCTCGGGGAAATGTTCACGACACCAGAGATAATCAGCGGCACTCGGATCTTTCTCCGGGAGCCAGCTTTCGACATCATTATCGAGACGGACGTGTCGAAGCGATGACACAGCCAATGGTGCGACGAATAAAATGAGCGCCAGAATCCACAGTGCCAGCCCGTGCCCCCATGGGTCACGCTTCTGAAAGAAACCTTTTGGTTCTTTTGCGGAGTCGATTCGGACGTGACGCACCACAGTCCTCCAAGATCACCCCGAGACGAATCACAAACGATGAGCGCATTCGACCGGGCGGTTGAGGGAATACACTTTCAGTTGATCGTCCGATAACCACTCCAAACTTGCTGAAGGTCGGTCGAGGAACGGCAAACTGCAAGACGGCTGTCGCGAATGATCCGGACCTGACGGTCCGAGAAGATGGGAGACCTTTTCCAATTGCGGGCTTGTGGCAAACAATCCGGGAGAGACTCAAACCGTAACTATCGCTACGATTACAGCCTTGAGGGAAAAGGATCAATTTGAAGAATTTCCCCGCCCGTCGATCAACAGATTCGATCGTGCTTCTGGAGAGCGGTCTCAGAATCCGCTGTGGTTAGAAATACGTCAGATTCGGGTTGAGAGCATTTTCTGATTCTGAGTGCACAGGATAGAGCAACTTGCTCTAAAAGTATTCGACGGCGTTCTTGAAGATCTGAAGCCCTGCTCCATCTCCTCGCAGATTCTTGCGCGTCCATTGCGGATGTTGCGTCGCGAACAAGAACCGTTCGGGATGCGGCATCAAGCCCAAGACTCTCCCCGATGGATCTCCCAGCCCGGCGATATTCGAAAACGAACCGTTCGGATTTTCCGGGTAAGGAAGCACGTTGTTCGCTGAACTCTCTGAGGAATCTGCTCCAGAGGCAGTGGTATAACGCAACGCGACCTGTCCGTTTTCTTCCCAAGTCTGGAGGACGGACTCGTCAGAAACTCTCAATCTTCCCTCAGCGTGTGCGATCGGTGACTCAAGTTGATCGATCCCTTTGAGAAATACATTTCGGCTTGAGCAGCTTTTTAGATTCACCCACAAGTCCGTATATCGACCGCTCTCGTTCCAGGTGAGAGTCGCTTCCGGTTCGGAATTCGAATCCTTCGATTGCTGATCGGCGCCGCCGGGAAGAATTCCTGACTTCATCAAGACCTGAAACCCGTTGCAGATTCCCAGCGTCAGAGTATCTGACTGAAGAAATTCCTGAATGGTATCTGCCAACCGTGTTTTGAGTTGCGTCCCAAAGACAACGCCGGCTCCGACATCGTCACCGTAGCTGAATCCTCCCGGAATACAGAGAATCTGGTACTGCTTGAGGACTTCCGGATTTTCGAGGACACGAAACAGGTGCACACGTTCGGCTTCCCCTCCCGCCAATTCGAAAGCGTGGGCTGTTTCGTGATCGCAATTCGTACCTGGGGCACGGAGCACACAAACTCGTGGACTGGCCATGAATCTCAAGTTCCTGTCGGTGGGTCTCTTTCGCAGAATTCGTTCTCGAACGCCAAGTTTAGAATTGCGAGGGTTCTCGTGCGAGAATGAGAGCAGTAATTCCCTGAATCTTCGGAGAGTGCAAGTTTCGAGAAGGTCATCTCCCCCGCGGACGACCGGTTCAGAAGCAACTCATCACAAGTCACTGTTGTGTCTGCAGAAGCAAGTGCGAGATGCTCTTAAGATCTCGTCTTGTTGGCTTCTGAATTCTCTGATAGTTTCCAATTAATGCTTTCGATCGAGTCCATGAGGAGACGGATCGATGGCGGAAATACTCGAACCCCAGCGACAATGCTTGGGGATTCATGATCCCGCAGAGACGGGAAACAAAGCGTGACGCTGCAGGGAGGCGAAATGGTGGGGGAAGTGCGACGCATTCTTCAAGCGAGCCACTTTCGACTGGACGAGAGTCTTCACGGCGATTTTTCCAGAGTTTCAGACCAACACAAATCGGCAATTGCTGATGCCCGATTTGCCGCCGCTGAGAAAGTCTTTCGCACCGCGATCGATCGCCATGTCGACCTGTTGATCCTGAGTGGCGAACTCGGGTCGATGAACGTCAATCCGAGAATCGGTTGGTTCCTGATTGAACAGATCTCTCAGCTCCGCGAGCACGACATTCAACTCGCGCTCCTCAATCCCGTTTCGCTCGATGAATGCTGGACGACAATCTTCGCGCAAACGGGAATCGACCTCGCCGCAACGATGAGTTGTCTGGCTGCCAACAATCCCACGCTTCGAGTTAAACTCATCGAATCCGGTCACGGAGCCGCTTCGATCAAGTATCGCCGACGAGGACATGACCAATCGCTGGTCGTTCCGACTCGCGAGATTCAAGCAAGTTCCGCAGCAGACAAAGGTCCCTTCGAAGCGAAGCTGATCGATCTCGATCACTTCAGTTCGGAGCATGTGCGTCCCACTTCCGTCGAATCGGTTCGATTTCAATCAATTCAACTTTCGGTTCCTGATTCGCTTTCGCAACTCGGAAGTGTGGACTGGATTGCTTCTGAAGTGATTCGGCAAACGACCGTTGATTCGATCGAGACGATTCCGACCGTCGTCGATATCGAACTCGCCTCACTGCCGAGCTCACTGACAACCGTCTCCAGAACTCGGCTGATGAATGACATTCAACAGCAACTGAAGACGCGTGTTCCTGCAATTGCTCTCTCCAGTCTTGTTGTGGACTGGCATTCGACGTGCCTTTCAGAAACAGCAGCTGACGCACTCGAATTCGCGAAGCGTGAACTCTCAAGAATTGAACTGGCAGACGTGAACGGCTCGTTTGAAACCGGCCCTCAAGCAGTCTGTGAAAACCAGTTCCAACGAATCAAGCAGCGAGTCGCACACTGTCTGCCTGCTGTGCTTGAGTCTTCCACTGTTCCGTCGCTCGACAATTTTTTGGTCTGAACGCTTTTCACTCTTCAGATTTCAAACAGCTTTCCTGGAGTAGACTGATGAATTTTCGACGGATTTCGATCGACCATTTTGGTGCTTTCGACAATTTCCAAATCGAACACCTCTCAGACGGTTTGAACGTCCTGCACGGCTCCAACGGGTCCGGAAAGTCGACCGTTCTGGAATTCCTGCGCGGCGTCTTGTGCGGCTTCGATCGCTCTCGCCGACAACACTTCCTGCCAGCCAGCGGGGGGCATTCTGCAGGGGGAGGAATTCTGTGTGCGCTTCCTGAATTTAATTTTGCGATCACGCGCCGATCCCGCCCTGGACATCGAGACACTTTGGCGATCACCACCAAATCAACAGACGAGTCGATCCCGAGTCACGTCCGATCACAGATCGCAAAGCTCGACGAAGATCTGATTCGGACAATCTTCTTCGTCAGTGGACACGAAGCTCACTCTATCCCTGAAATGGTCCGAGTCGCAAAAAGAGACGGCATTTCTCTCGTGCATCGATCGACCAATCCGGCGTGGCTTGCTGAACGCATCGAAACCGTTGATCTCTTCCGAAACGCGGCAGCTGATCCGGTCCCGGGTCAGGCAGAACTCGAACGATTGACGCGACGCAAAAAGGCATTGCGGGACCAGATTGATTCGCTCGCTCAATCTCAACGCGGCCGCGATCTCGACTGGTCTCAGAAACTCGATCAACTGCAGACGCGAATTCGCACGTTGAGTGACCGTTCACAGTGGACACTTACTGAACTGGAAGCTTGTCAGGCTGATCTCTCAGAACTGCAACTGCGACTCTGGAATACAAAGAAGCAGCTCGCCAAGCCGCGACAACCACAGGCGACTCCTCAGTCACCAAAAGTGCAGCAGATGCAGGCTTTTGATTCGAAGGCAATTGACTCTCTTGATCGAGAGATCACGAATGCGCAACGTGTTCTGAAAGACTTGGCACGTTCCCGTTACGAGCTCAGCGTTCTCGTTGCAGATTTGACAGGTTCGCATTCTGATCAAGCGGCGATCGCTGCCAACTTTGAACAACAACGCAGCGGAATCGCCCGCATCGAAGAAGAAGTTCACCAACTCATCGATCAGCTGGGATCAATCAATCAGCCCACCGAAATTCCAGCAAGTCAGAGACACTCTTCCACACAGGAATTTCAACGGTCTCTGACGACAATTCAGGATCAACTGGCCCTCATCTGCAGAAGCCTCGGCCAACAACAGAACATCACTCAGCGCTCGACGATTCTCACACAGCGGAAGGGTGTCGATCGCTGCGAGCGGCAACTCGTCCGTCAGATTCAACGCTTGCAGAAAGAACGCGAACTTCTCGTCAGTCAATTGTCGAATGATTTCGGCGAACGCAAACAGCTGTTAACCGAAAACGAAGCCCAACGATGCGAATGCGTTCACCACGGAATTGAGAAACCGAAAGCTGTCCGTGCTGAAAGCACTCCTCTCCCACAGCCAGCATCACGCGAAGACGTTCTGGAACAGCGTCAGCAGACTCTCAAGCTGGAAGCAAAACTGATTGCTCGAAAACGCAAACTCCAAACCAGCTGGTGGCGTCTCGTCGAAGAGCTTTGCAGCTGCCGTCAAGAACTCGCCGAACATCGGGCGTTGGTTCACGATCATGCGAATGACCGCCGGATTCAAATTCTCAAGCAAGAGTACAACGAGCTTGAGCAGCAGCATTCTGACGCACTCGAACAGAGTCAATCGCTGATCGTCCTTCAGTCAGTCCTGCAACGGACTCAAGAATATCTTGATCAGGAAGTCAGCTGCCCGGTGATTACGGAAGCCTCCGAACTTCTCAATAAGATGACCGATGGCCGACATACCGGGTTTCAGTACTGTGAAAAGACCGATCAGCTCAACGTCTTGAACGAGTCGGGAACACTGCTGCCGCTGACAGCCCTGAGTCGCGGGACGAACGAGCAAGCATCGCTCAGCTTCCGACTTGCTCTCTGGAATGAATACTCTCGAAGAGGCGTCGAGTTGCCGCTTGTATTCGACGAGTGCCTTTCGGACAGCGATGACGATCGCGTTCTCGCTTGCGTCGATGCGTTGATCGAATCATGCGGTGAGAATCGGCAGATCCTCTTCTTCACCTGTCAGGATCGATTGTCGGAGCTCTTCGAACAACGTGGAACTTCCGTCCGAACTCTTCCCGGTTCGAATCGGATTCCTCAAGTCACCCGAATTCGTCAACAACCGCTCGCTCCTCTTCCATCAGAAAACCGGATTCCAGTCGCTTCCCACCAGGAAGACTCTCAGATCATTCATTCCCTTCACGCACGCGAACCATTCTGGTTGGCCCCTGATCAATCGATTGGTGTGCTACCATCATTGAGTGAGCAGATGGTGCGACGACTGGGGGCACTTGGCGTCCGCACAATTGGTGATCTGATCGGGCTCGACCCCGAGATCACAGAAATGCCGCTGGACAGCCTCCAGATTTCGGCAGCAACTCTTCGCAACTGGCAAGCGGAGGCTCGACTTCTGTGCTGTGTTCCGAACTTGACGGGAAGAGATGCTCAAACGCTCGTCGCGATTGGAGTCCTCAGCCCCAGCGAACTTTCTCAAGCTGACGCGGGAGATCTAGTTCGCCGCATGGAACGAGCTCATTCCGGTTCGGGAGAATATGGTCCTCTGGAATGGTTGAGTTCCGAGCTGGTTCGGCCGAATCAAAAGCTGTGTCATTCGTGGATTCAGTTCGCTCGAAGTTCCCGCACTATGCGACAGGCTCGCGGAGAGTCAAATCAAGAACTTCGCACGGATCGTTCGCACCCGCTACCCTCATCTCACTTTTCGCATCGAACAGTCGAATCCGAAACGGAATTCCCTGCACCGCTCAAGGGCAGTATCAGCTGGGAGCCGGATCGCTTCGCTCTCGATTCGCTGGCCACTGCAGAAACGAGCCGTTCCCGCTCGAACTATCGATTCCTGTTGAGCCCTGACAGCTTGGTCAGCGAAACTCCCGGAATCGGTCAACGGGCTGCGGAGCGCCTCAACCGCATCGGTCTGACCACCGTCTTCGATTTACTCCATCGTGATCCCCGAGAAATCAGCCGACGGCTCAGCCGACCGCGATACACTGTGAGTGTCGTTGAGCGATGGCAGCATCTCGCGACTCTGCTGTGCAGAATCCCGGAACTCCGGGCGGCTCATGCAGAAATCCTCGTGGCCTGTGGCGTCACGCAGGTTGAAGCACTCCTGCGACTCACGCCTCAGCAACTCCTCGAAACGATTCGACAACATGCGAATTCGCCTTCGTGGCAGCGTTCCCCGAAAGTCGGACCTCTGCCCAGCCTCGAAGATGTCACGCAATGGATCGCCCTGGCCCGTCACTCTCGCGAACTCCGAGCAGCTTAACGAATTGCAACTCGGTCAGCCCGATTCCTCGTGACGCAGGTGATTCAAGAACGCTTGTTCAAGAATCCTCAAATGCGCCCTATTCGTACGGCTTCAGATTGGTGACAATGAGAAGGTGATTCGATTCCTTCTCAATTTCAGTCTGTGGTTAATATCAGCAATGGTGATGAAGAGGACGATGGTTGTCGGGTTGCTCGCAACCTGCCTGACGATTTTGCTTCCCTCAACAGGCAACAGTCAGGACGCAACAGAAGAAAAGAATCCGATTGGGGAGTGGTTCCGGAATCTTGATCGCGAAGTCCGTGAGGGGGCGGAAGCAATCGAGCAAGACAAGCTCGGTCGCGACCAACTTGATTCACGGACACCGCAGAATCAAGATCTTGCCAGACGTCTCGATCAAGCTCGTATCGCAATCGAAAAGCAGAACTGGCACGATGCCATCGAGATCCTCCAGTTCCTGATTGACTCGCCGGACGACTCCTTCTTTTTCGATTCCCGTCGCGAGCTGCGGTCCCTCAAAGGAGAAGTCCAACGGATTCTGGAGAGTGTTCCACCTGAAGCACTGCGGAACTACGAGAATCGATTTCAACCGGCTGCTCGCAGACAACTCGACTCAGCACTTCGCCAACAAGACGTCGACATCCTGCACTCCACCGGGTTGAAATACTCTGCAACGGACACTGGACAAGAATCGCTGAGGCAACTTGCGTACCGATGGAGAGACGAGGGCCAACTCGATTCAGCAGCTGATCTGCTCGCTCGTGTCGCGCGTCAGGAATCAAACCCCCAAGCTTCCGCACGCCTGGCGAAACAGGCAGCCTTGATTGCATCCGAGGCGGACAATCCTTCGCTGGTCGAAGCACTCACGAAAGAGTTCGGCATCCCGCAAGATCAAACGGACTTGCGATCCAGCTTCCCCTCTCACGATCGTGCTCAACGCACAGCAACATCCGAGACACCTCTTCTCACGGACCGTGATTTCTCTCCCAAGAACCTCGTTCCCGCGTGGAGCCAACCGGCAATCGAACGATTCGCGATTCGTGACGCGGTCAGCCACATCTTTTCAGATCTTCAACAGAATGGCCGCACACTGATTCCGGTCTCGTCCACTGCGTTCGCAGCTGGAAAGATTGTGCTTCGAACCTTGCGCAGCCTGGAAGTTCGAGAAGCATCGACCGGTCAGCTTGTGTGGGAAGATCGCAATGTCGACGACCTCGAATCGATCGTCGTCAACGACATGAGCGACTCACTGAGAACGCTTCAGATGAGTGGAAGAGCTTCAGAAGTCAGTCCGCTCACGAGTCTGCTTCTTCGCGATCAGGTCTCTCGCAGCGTGAGCACCGATGGCGAGTTCGTCTATGTCATCGAGAACAATTCAGTGCTCACCGAGTCCGGTAGAAGCAATTCCTATCTCTGGCAGCGTCGAGTTGCTTCCGAAGGAAAACAGGATTCGGGCTGGGGCTCAAACCGTCTCATGGTCTACGACATCGACACCGGCCGACCGGCCTGGAAAGTGGGCGGAGCAGTCGTGGAAGCTCCTTTCTCACCTCCACTCGCGGGGACGTTCTTCTTCGGCGCTCCAACCGTCGATGGATCAGAATTGTACATCATTGGAGAACGCGAGGATCAGGTCACGTTGTTCGTGCTCGATCGATTCAATGGCGAGATGCTGTGGTCTCAGGCAATCGCAATCCCATCCAGCCCGATTACCAGCGACATCATTCGCCGCTACTGGAGTTGTACGCCGACAGTTTCCGGTCCTCTTGTCTTCTGTCCGACGACGTGCGGATGGCTCGTGGCTGTCGATCGCACGACGCGCAGACTCGCTTGGGCGACTCGTTACAGCGACCGAAAACAAGGCGGCAGGCGTTTTCGTGGAGGAAATGCCTTCCAGGCGATTCAAGATCTGAACCGTCGTTGGGATCGTTCGCAGGTCATTCCCTACGAGAACTATGTCATCAGCACGCCGATCGAGTTGCCTGATGAGTTCGGAAATTCGACCAACTTCTCGTTCTGTTTGGATCGAGAAACCGGAGCGCTGATCTGGCAACAGGAGAAAGATGATTGCTTATATCTGGCCGGAATTCATAACGATCTGGCAATTTACGTTGGAAACAATTTTGTCGTTGCACGAAACGTGAACGAACGCGGGCGGATCGCGTGGAAGAAACCGCTCTCGTCCGATGAGCTCTCAGTCTGTGGTCGCGGAGTCATTCTTAACGACCAACTCCTCCTGCCACTTGAGAACAACCAAATCGCGGTTGTCGATCTTGAGACTGGCGAGCACTGGAAAACGTTTCAACTGGCCGTCGAAGGAGCCAGCTTCGGAAACATGCAGGTCTCCCGAAATTATTTAGTCTCCGTATCCAGCTTCGACAGCATGGCAATCGCCCTCGATGGAAGCATCGGATCGCAACAGGAGCAGTCCGAAGAGTTCGTGAAAACACTTCGGAATATCAATCAGCTCATCTCAGAAGGAATGGACCAGGAAGCCTTTGAGCTTTGTCGGTCCGTCCGGGAAACGCTCAAGAACGATCCCAATATCGAGTTTTCAATTGACCCCGTCGACGAACTCTATTGGAACCTGATCGACAAGAGCATTCTCAATCACGAAGGCGACCTGCAATCGTTGAGCGATCTCGCTCCCGAAGGTGTGGATCGTGTCAAAATCCGACAACGCCTGGTGAATGCAGCTATTGATTCTGGAGAAGCTGTCACTGCGGTCGGGATTTGCATGGAGCTTCTCAAGACTTCGTCACTGAAGGAATATCTTGAAGAAAACAATCGCACCGTTCGAATCGATTCCTGGATCGCTGGCAAGCTGGACCAGATCCTCAAGGAATGCACTTCAAACGAACGACTGCAAATTGAACGAACGATTTCTCTGAAAGCCGTTGAGCTCAGGAATCATCTCAATATCGATCGCCTCGCGCGAGCCCTGTCAGCCACGCCGACAGGAACGCAGCTTCAATTTGAACTCGCGATTCAGGATCGTTCCGAAGATCGGTTCTCTAATGCCCTGCTCCGGTTCGAAAGAGTTCTCGACTCGAACGATGATGACTTAAAAGTCCCAGCTTTAGTCGAGATGGCCAGCATCTTTCGACAGAAGAAACTTCTGGCTGACGAACGCAACATCTGGAACGAGATCTTAAAGGCACCTCCAACGGTGATTCGCGGAGGAATTGACAGCCACGAAGCTGCGAAGACCGCTCTCAATGAACTCGAGAAACTGGCATCGGAATCGCCAGCGATTGACGATCACTGGGGTGACTCTTGGGCCGCTTTGAGAGCTGGCACGCTCGGACGCGATGACCACGTTCTCGCCATTCCGCAGCAAGGGGAGTCTTCTCCCGTCGTGACGACAAAGAACTACTTGTACCATCCTCAACACCAGCGGATCCGCATCGAAGATGGCAAGAGCGGCCAGCTGTATTGGACATTCCCAGTACGCAGCATTCCGTATCTGTCTCGCAGCTCTGGTGTCGGAATACTACATGCTGGCTCGATGTCTTACTTCGTGCATCGTGGGGTTCTCCACGCTGTTCAAGTTCTCGACCGTGAAGTTCCTTGGTCTTACTCTCCGGATATCTCCGGTGCAGCAGCTGCGAGGTTGCGACGACCTTCCCGTCACGACTCCTACTCGATGGTCAATCCGATAGCGTTTCGGAACCATCTGAACCTGACATCGCAAAGCTCGTTGACCGGATTTCTGCTCGCTGCCAACAGCTCGGCAGTTCTAGTCCTCGACGAAGAAATGCATGCTCTCGATCCGCTCACCGGAGAACTTCTGTGGACCGAACGAGATGTCGACACTCGAAGAACCGGAAGGCCACATGGTCCTGATTTTCTGCTGACCAGTCACCGTCGCGACACCCAGCACATTCGCGGAATTGACGGAGCTCAAGTCGAAGAAATCACCGATCGGAACTTCGCCCTGAACTGCCTGAAGGTGAACGCAAACTCCATTGTGACACTCACACAACCTTCGGATGAAAAGAAGGGAGCCTGGGTTCTCGCAGCAACTCGAACAGACGATGACGAGACCCTCTGGAGCATCGACATCGAAGACTCAGCAACGATGACGGATGTCGACTTTCAGACGGTCGCTGTTTTGACGTCAGTCGGTGAACTCTCTTCGATCGATCTGAAAACTGGCGAACGACGTCAGCTGGGAAGTCTTCCTGGGGAGTTGATGAGGGTGAACAAACGGATCTACTGCTTCGCTGATGCCCTGCGAATTTTTGTGAAAGTTGCGCACGGCGACGCGAGTTCCGGATACGTCAATCTGCCTTCATTCCGCACGCCAGGAACCTTGTTCGCATTTGATCGAGGCGGAGAGTTACTCTGGTCCAGAACAACTGAGAGCTTGAATCCGCCGGAGCCAGAGGTTGAGCCAGAACCGGAAGACGCACCTGCTGAGAAGAAGAATCGCAAGAACAGAAAAGAACGCAACTGGACGATGAACCTCGTGACTCGCGAGGTGGAGAACTCGCCCCTGATTCTGTTCGTGAGTGATCAACCGGAGCCGAAGCTCGACAGTTCGTTCCGCAAACTTCGTCTCGTTGGCCTCGATAAACGTACTGGAGAAACGGTCGTTGAATGGGAACGCCTCTCTAATTCCGGGGGTTTCTCTTACATACACTTCGACCGTTATAAACGACTGATCGATTTGTGGACTTACAATGAACGATTAAAAATTAAACCGACGAAACAAGTCGCAACATCTCAAGAACGTGCTCAATGAAACGCTATCGATGTCGATGGTTTTATCCAGGAGACAGCCCCCCACTCTCGGATATTTCATTTTCGGTCTCCGGCCAGCGAATTGAAGATATCGCGGCTGGGGACGCCGAAGCGAGCGATCTGGGAAACGTCGCTGTGATCCCCGGATTGATTAACGCTCACACACATCTCGAATTCTCGTCTCGATCCACCCCCTTAGAGCCTCTCCGTTCTTTTTGCGATTGGATTCGCGGAGTCATCCGCTGGAAGATCAGCCAGCCTGATCAAAATCATCCAGTTATTTCTCAGGGTCTTGCCGAATCAGTGAGATCGGGATCGACCGTCGTGGGAGAAATTGCGACCCGCGACTGGAGAACCGAACGTGATTGGTCGGAGATTGACTCTCCGCAGCATGTTGTGATGTTCCGTGAATTTCTCGGTCTCGATCTTTCATCAATCTCTGCCAGCCTCGACATCGCTGAGAAGTTTCTGTCCGCTGAGTCCCCTCCGCATATTCGGGCAGCGATCAGTCCGCACGCTCCTTACTCGACTCATCCGGAGTTGATCGCCCGCCTCGCGCAACTGGCTGAGTCTCACAACGTTCCACTGGCATTTCATCTGGCCGAAAGCCCCGAGGAAATTGAATTACTCCGAAATGGGACTGGTCCGTTTAAGAAGATGCTCAGCGACTTAAACATCGATTCCGGAAACATCTTCGCGTCGCGAAAGACTCCAATCGACTACCTAAAACTGGTTGATGTCTCATCACCCGTGCTGGTGATTCACGGAAACTATTTATCCGACGAAGAGTTCGAATTTCTTTCAAAGCGAGAGAATTTCTCGGTCGTCTATTGCCCGCGAACACATGCTTCAATGCAAACTGGCCAGCACCCCTGGCAGCAGATGATTGAACGTGGAATCAAAGTAGCAATTGGAACGGACAGTCGAGCATCTAATCCTGACCTCTCCGTTTTCAAAGAATTGGCGTTCATACATTCTAAGAATCCGAATACCGCTTCCTCGAGCCTTTTACGACTCGCAACAGTGAACGCAGCTCAGGCGCTCGGACAGCACGATTCTGGAAGACTCACAGCTGGGGGGATTGCGTCCCTGTGTGTCGTCCCGCTGTCAGAAGCATCGGGATCAGACCCGGAGCGGCACTTGTTCGATGATCCAAATTCAGAACTCGGCGTCATGCAGCACGGCGAATGGATTGTTCCAGTCAATCGTTAAATCGAGTCATGGCGATCGAACGAGTTCGCCACGGACATAAACATCGCCGTCGAGGGCCTGAACTTCCGGATTTCGAAGTCGACGGGCTTGTTCCATTGTGTCGAATCCGTTCCCCAGAACCGGTGAAATGGCTCCTTCGCCGCCGATGATTCTTGGAGCAATGAAGCAGTGCACTTCGTCAACGCAATCTTGATCAATCAGCGAACCAAGCAGCGTTCCTCCCGATTCGATGAGAACGTTAGTCATCTGCCGTCGTCCAAGCTCGCGCAAGACCGCAAAGACATCAATTCGATCGGTGTTTGAATCAATCGCGACGATTTCGACTTCGACACCGAGCTGTCGAACTTGCTCAATTCGCTCTGTCTCAGCTTGATCGGTACAGAAGACGAGAACCGGAGCCTGGTCGACGGTGCGAATCAACTGCGATTCCAGCGGAAGGCGAAGCTGTCTATCGAGAATGATGCGAGTCGGGACTCTCGGTCCTTGAGGACGTGCTGTCAGCAGCGGATCATCCACCAGAACTGTTCCGATGCCGGTGAGGACTCCGTCCATCCGACCACGCAGTTGATGGACAATACTGCGGGACTGCTCATTGGAAATCCATTTCGAAGCTTTCGTCCGGGAGGCGATGCGACCATCGAGAGTCATGGCCCATTTGGCATGAATGTAGGGAAGCTTCTCACACTGAAGTTTCTTAAACGGTCCAATGAGTTGGCGTGCTTCAGGTTCGCATACGCCGACGTCGACAGTGATTCCGGCATCCCGAAGCCGTTCGATGCCCTGTCCGCAAACATGTTCGGCCGGATCCATTGTGCCGATAACAACTCTCGACAGTCCCGCTGCAATCAAGGCATCAGCACAAGGCGGAGTTTTCCCGTAATGTGAACAGGGTTCGAGTGTCACATAAATCGTGGCTCCACGAACTTTCGAAGTGGCACTTGTCAGTGCAACTACTTCTGCATGCGGTCCGCCAAATCGCTGATGATGCCCCTCGCCGATCAGATTCCCGTGCGAGTCGACGATCACAGCTCCGACCGGAGGATTCGGCTCAACGTAGCCCAGACCGCGCCGAGCGAGAGACAAGGCATGCGTCATCGCTTCGGAATCTGTTCGAAACCGTTGAGGAGATTGCGATGGACCGTCATCTTCAGTGCCGTGCATCTTCCCGACTCATACGCGTGGGCCATTCGACCACTCCCTCGGGACTAAAGAGGGAGTGATAGGATCATCTCGATATCATCACACCATCACTATCAACGCACCATTCGCGCAACTTCGACGAGGTCACCCGAACTGTTCATCGAGACGACAAAAACATTGAACGATCGAAGACTCTTCGCAGAATCCCTAATCAGGAAGCCAGAGTTTTTTCTCGCCGCTGACGGTTTCTTCTGTTTGGGCTGTCCATTTGGTTCCGCCTTCGGCAGAAGCACCGGGCATCACGATTGCGTTTTCCCAAGGAGCGTCGATCTCGAGTGCTCGGACGAATTCTTCCAGACGTTCGCGAACGATCGGAAGTTTTGCTCCGTAGTGGTTCCACAATTCCAGAAGGAGTTCTTTCAGCTTTGGATCGTCGAGATCTTTCGCGCGGAATTGAAGCTCCTGCATCTTCCACATCAGCAGCGATTCAAACGGAGCGTTCGTACTCTTGGAATACTCAAAGCCGCGCTGAATCCATTCCAGTGCCTCACCTTCTCGCAGTGACCGGCTGCAGACTTCAGCGAGAGTTCTGAAGGCTTGTTGTGCTTCAGTATCTTTCTCAGCAACGAGCTGCGGACGATTGTTCAAGAACTCAGTCAGAATTCGATAACCGTGACCGCAGTGCTTGATGACAAGTGCTCGCTGCATGACGAGATCAAAGAGTTCGTCTGACATTCCGTCGAGAGCAACTCTTTGGAGCTGTGAAACCGTGAGCGTGTTCAGGTCGAGATTGTCCTGCGGAGGAATGGATGCTGCGCGCTGAACGTTGAGTTTTTCCGCGAGCTGTTCCTGATCGAGAATGATATCCCGGCGATCGAGGAAGGCGTCGAAGACGCAGATGGCTGCAGCCAGTGGAACCTTCAGCGATTCATCATTCGCAGCTTCGGCAGGACTTTTGCCTTGCAGTGCGGTCTGAGAGGAATTCATCCAGGTTTCATGGATGCTTCGATCCGTAAACTCTTTCCGCAACTGCTGCCGAATTCGTGAAGGAGTTTTTGGCGGGAAGAAAGCGGACTCGGTTAGAGCAAGTTCGTCCTTTGCGTACCAGGCGACGACATCAGAGTCTTCGCCCTCTTCTGGTTCTGGTTCAACGGGCTTGATCAACTCTCCGGCCGCTTTCTCCAAAGTCTCCTGAGCCTTCTCAAGTCGCTCCCCTTCAACAGCTGTGAGGTGAACGACGGCAGGTGAGGAAGCATCGACCTTGTCGACCAATACGAGTCGAGAGATCGATCGAGGAACTGTCTCCACGGTCATCGATTCGAGTGCGTCGTTTGTGGGAAGTTCTCGATCCAGAATATCGTATGAAGCTGCGATCCCGTTATTTTGATCGACCATTGGCACACGGCAGAGTCGATCTTCGTTGTCGAGTCGCGTCAACAACTGCGAAAGTGATTCTGTCTCGTAGCTTCGCATTCGAGAGACGACTGCGTTCTCTTTCTGGCGACGATCCAGAAGCTGCGCAACTGTTTCGAGGTCGACTGCTCGGTCATAGTTGTCGTACAAACTTGCAGCGCGATGCAGAGCAGTTGCGCCTGCTGCTTCGTCCCCGTCCCAGGCACGCATCAATCCGATGGTGTGCCAAAGTTCGGCGGATTCCGGATCCTGCTCCGTCAATGTCTGCAACAGATCAGCCGCTTCGGAAAAGCATCCGTGAACATACAGACGCTGGGCTTTTTTGAATTGCGGTTTGAGTTCTTCCGGAGGATTATAGGTCGGAAGCGGATGCCCTCCTCGAAGCGGATACGGAACACTGGTATCGGCATCGAGTTCCAGCATTGCCATCAGCGTTCGCTGACGTTCTTCGTCATTGCCAAGTCGCAGAACGATCGCCATGTGCTGGCGGGCAGCCATATCCTGTCCGGACTCGAGGAAAAACGAAACCAGCTTTCCGGCCAGAATCGCGACGAGTTGCGGCTCCGCGTTCATGCTCTTCAGGAAGGCTCGATGAATCACCTTCTTGCTGCGCTCCACCGGCTCAATCTGAGAGACAGCGATGGCGAGCAAAGCATTCGCGAGAGGATGTTCGGGGTTTTTGCGCAAGAATGGCAACAAGCTGTCGCGCGCAACCTCGAATTCATCATCATTGAAAAGTGCCATGGCGCGCTGAGTGACGAGCCAGCCATTTTCTGGATGATCTTTCAGCAATTTGTCGATCAACTGCAGCGCCATGTGTGGCTGGTTGTTTTCTTGCAACCGCTCGATCTTGCTCATTTCTGGCAAAATGGCCTGACAGCAGAACTTCACCTTTTTGCCACTACCGCAAGGACACGGTGCATATGGATCCATGATGAACGCTACTCCTGAAACAGTATGCAGCCCGACCCACTTTTCAGTGAGATGGGTTTATTGAATTTATGATCCGGTTCCGCATCAATCGAAGGTCGCTGTTTGGATTCCCGGTAGAAACCCGTTTGTGAAAGGCGACCTCGGTGGCGGTATTCACTATTCTTCGCAATGTGAAACTTTAGTCGAACCGAGTGATGTTTCACAGGGTGATTGCCTGTTTGACGTCTCAAACCCCTCCCCATTCCCCGCTCCCGAATGGGACACACGGAGTATTTTCCATGCCACTGAACTGGAATTGTCGCTTTTCCGCCGGCCGCTCATTTGGTCTGGCTGTTCTCGTCCTCCTGACGATCGGAGCAACTCCACTTTTCGCACAAAGAAACGGAAAACCGACCGGTCCGAGCATCACATGGGTTAATGCAATTCCAGAGAGTGGACTTCCGGAGGGTGTCACGCACCACACTTTTCACTTCGAAAAAAATGGCAAGGACGTCGGATACTGCATTTATCTCCCGTCCGAATACCACAAGGATTCTTCGAAACGATTCCCTGTCATTTACAATCTGCACGGGAACGGAGGCAACGAGTTTCACAGCTTCGAAGATGTCACCGTGCTCAACGAGGGAATTGAGTCAGGAAAGTGGCCGCCGATGATTATGGTGTTTCCGAATGGAGGCCGAAGCACGTTCTACAAAGACTCATTCGATGGTGAATTCCCGATCGAATCGATGTTCATCGAAGGTCTGATTCCGCACATCGACGAGAATTATCGCACGATTCCGTCTCGAGAGGGACGCTGTATCGAGGGCTTCTCGATGGGCGGTCGGGGGTCAACCCGCCTCGCGATGAAGTACCCGGAGATGTTTTGCTCGTTGTTTTGCCAAGCTGGTAACGTTCCTCGAACGGCTGAGAACTTTGATCCGGACACTCCCGACACCTACCCAAACAACTATCTCGGCCCAGACATCCAAAACTACCGAGACAACGATGCATTTCTGCTCGCCGAGAAGAACCTCAAACAGATCCGGGGAAAGCTTCGCATTCAAATCGCCTGCGGAACCAAAGATGGCGGGCACCTTCCCACTATTCGAGACTTTCACCAGCATCTGGTGGACTTGGGGGTCGATCACACCTACATCGAATTGGAAGACCTCGCCCACAATCGCAAGAAGATGATCGAAACGATGAGCGACATCTGGTTTGACTACCACGTCGAGTCGTTGCGCATCGCTCAGGAAAAGAACTCCCGTCGTTAAGGCGAGATGCAGTTCGTTGAATCAGTCCACAAACCTGAGACTGGGTCGTGTTAGAGCACGATCCCTTCGTCAGCAATCGTTGTGTCAGGAACGGCAATTCCAAGATTGCGGGCTCGCCAGGTCCTCCACTGTTCGATCGCTGAGAGACGGTCTTCTGTACTCCCGAAACGTACGGAACTCCCGATATACAAAAATCCGGTGCGCGGACGCAGATCGTGGAGTCCGTAACTCTCGGGGTTCTGATTCGTCAGATGCAGAAGCGCAGCGAGTGCGATGTCACGCACCTGAACTTCAGGACCTCCCCGATATCGCCCCCGAAGCTTCATTTCGTCATCGAGAAGTTGTTCCAATTCCTCGATGACGACCGGCCCTCCGTAACGCCCGAGGTAAGAAATGGCGTCTTCGAGGTGAGTGGGTGAGAAGCTGACTTTGTGTCGCTGGCTGATCAACTCTCGCGCAGCGTCCAGACCTTCGGCCATTTCAAATGACGCTGCCAAACTCAGTCGTTGGCTGCTCGATGAACTGACAGAACAGAGAATCCACTGCCCCACCAGCGATCGCAGCACGGTGCCGGTCTTCTGGTCGCGTGTTGCCCTGCGAAATTGCGAGTCGTTCAGAAAACTGTTGATCACCGTTGTCGCGGGTCCACTGGGGGTGTTTTCCGGATGACAGGCGAGAAAGAGTAAAGCCGTCATCGTGGCCAGCGAAGTCTTTGCCTGAAAAGGTCCTTGCGGAAATGATAGAATCTCCCCGCATCGTTGTTCGAATCTGGATTGCCATCCCGGTCGGTTCAGCGAGAGCATGATGGCTGTTTCACTCTGTAGAAGCTGAACGTACAGAGCCCTTGCTTCCGGTGATTCGCCAACCAGTTCGAAGAACGTCTCCCAACCGGGAGTGAGTTGCTGTGGGAAAAGCCACGGGTTGTCACGGATTTTGTCGCGGTAACGAACGAAAATCGATCGCTCCAGTAGCTGCATGACTCGCAGAGATCTTGTGCGAACTTCAGGGTCGTCGGAATTGATCCCCTGATTGATGGCCCCTAAAGAGTCGAATCCGCTTTCGAGAAGTTTTCTTTCAGCATCAGAGCGAACTTGAAACGAACGGCTTCCAAGTTGTCGAACCAGAGACGCTGTGCTCTCTGAAGCCGACTCTTTGACGGGTTGCTGGGCGCAAAATGATTTATCGCAAGCGAACAGCGCTATCAGCAGACCAGCAATACACGTCCTCGCAACAGACACTCTCGCGGTTCCTGAGTTGAATTGCTCCGCTCATCAATGGGAGCCTCCAACATGATATCATTGGCATCAACCCCATGACTGACAAGACCAATTCGTCGAACCGCTTACTCAGCCGCGAAGGAACCATTCAGATTGGAATTCGAATCCAAATGAGTTGATGGTTTTCCAGAATTCAAGAGCCAATACAGAAGACCGCCCGAGACGACAGCACAAACCACGAGAAAGACCGGTTGAAAACTGACCGACTCAATCGTCCCGGACTCGCCGACTCGGAACACAAACTGTGCGGGCCCCTCTGTGAGGGCCTCAGGAGTCAACCGAGCTGCCAATACCTGGACGCCATTGAACACAAAGTGGAAGACAACTCCCGGCCACAAGCTTTGACTGCGGACCGCCAACAGTCCCAACACCAGACCGAGCAGAGCTGCATTGAATTGCTGCTTCGGGATCATATGGATCACGCCGAACAACATCGCTGAAATAATGATCGGCAGCCATTCGCGTTTCGATCGCTGAAGTCCACTCAGAATAAAACCACGAAATGCGAGCTCTTCGCAAACTGCGGGAGCCAATGCAAACGTCGCCAGCGTTAACCACAGCGGAACAGTATCTGTTGCCATCGCTTGCATCATCTGCTCTGCCCCGGGGGGAAGCGGTGGGAAGAAGGGATCGAGAGCGGACATCAACTCCAGCGTGAGCGGTTGAAGACTGAGTGGCAGCAGACAGGCCGCCAACAGGTACTTCCAGTTCGGAAGATGCAGCTTCAATGTTTTCCAAAGATTAGTCGTCAGCAATAAGCCCATCAAAACTGGCGGTACACCGACCGTGGCGATCAGGTAAATCAACTGCACCTGCACCATTCGAACCGGTCCGCTTAACGCAGAGGGTGAGCTTTGCATCGACGTCAGGAACAGGAACTGAAGCATCGCGATCAAGACAAAACAAACCGTCGCTTCCGAGAAGCTGGGAGTCTCTTCCTTGTCTCGAAGCAAGTGCCGAAACCACAGCCCGAGATCGAATCGCTCCGCCTCTCGGAACAGAATTCCTTCACTTTGAAACTGATCGATCGCCCACCACAACGCAATTCCACTGTAAGTAATACTGGTGATCAGCACCGGCAGAACATAGGTCACCACCGAAGATGACGTGGCGCCCTCAAGCAAGAGCGACTTCAGTAACAGTGCGGGACCAACAACGGGCAACACGCTGTAATACGGGGTCAATTCGATCGACGGGTTGAGACAGAACATTGTCAGCCCCATCGTCACCATCAACAGGGGCGTCAGATAGTACTGGCCTTCCTTGCTGCTCTTCGCGAACATCGCAAGCGAAAGACTGAGTGCACTGAACAGAGCTGACAGGGGAATCGCCAGAAGCACGACCCACAGCAACGAAAGCAGCGGCGGAAACGACAGATCACCCAACGGAGACGCTGCCCCTTGGCTGACCGCTGTCAGCATATGTTTTCCCGTGAATCCCATGCTCGCCAGATTGAGCAATGCTGTCGAGATGCTGAAGAGCATCACAGTCAGAAATTTCCCGAAGACAATCTCAGCGCGAGTCGCTGGGGAAATCAGCAGCGTTTCCATGGTGCCGCGTTCTTTTTCGCCAGCCCCTAGATCGATCGCTGGATAGAACGCACCCGTCACTGACATAATGACCAGCAGCGCGGGGAAAATCTTACTCCAGACATTCGCAGCGATTTCGTCTGCTTCGGCCAAATCGATATCTGTGATCGGAATCGCATCGGTGAACGCAACCGGGAGCTTCGCTTGACTCAATCGGTCTGTAAGAACTTCATCTTCCCATGCGGCCAGAGCTTTATTCGCTCGATTAAACGCGATCTCGGAGCGTTCGTTAGCGCTGTTATGAATGACAAAAGGGCGCGGCAAATCATTCAGCATCTCTTCCGACACCGCGCCGTCAGCAATGGAGCTCGTCAGGTCTGCATAAGCCTGCTTGAACCCGGCAGGAAACAGGATCACGACTTCGGCGGGTGAATCCGCCAGAAGGGCGATCGCTTCTTTGCGAAGAGCTTGTTGCTCTTTGATCAACTCGGCAAGTTCCGGGTCCGAACGTTCGTACGTTTCGTCGAGTGCGAAATCGCGTTCGAGGACCGCCAGTCGCTGAAGTTTTCGCTCGTTTTCTGAAAGTGAATCCAGGAACTGCGTGAACTCCTGTCTGAGTTCTTCATCGATCTCATGCTCTTCGAGATTTCCGGTGGCATCGGAGATCACGCGGAGCTTGTTCGCACTCGCTGGTTCTTTGAATAAGTCCGATCGAAACTTCGTTCCGTCGATCAGTTTGGGTGATGGAATTTCATCAACGCCGAGCACGACCACGCTGCGAGTCTGTTCCTCGAAGGTGACAGTCATCTGCACCATGCCGATTCCGAGAGCGGGGTACAGCAACAACGGAAGAACCGCCACCATGAATAAGGTTCGGCGATCACGCAACTGGTCGCGCACCTCACGGAGGAAGATCAGCTTGATATTTTTCCAACTCATAGTGCTCTCAGTGAGTCTCTTTCGCAGTCAGACGTCCGTGACAATCAAATCGCGTTCATCAGGGGGTCCCGGGAACCGATCAGATGGAAGAACACTTCTTCGATGTCGGGTTGAACGTACTTCTGAATCAGTTCATCAACTGTTCCAACATCGAGGATTTCCCCTTTGTGGATAATCGCAACTCGGTCGCACAGCTTCTCGACTTCTCGCATGATGTGCGTCGAGAAAATGATGCACTTCCCAGCATCGCGCAAAGAATCGACCGCTTCCAGCACCGCTCGAGCCACAAGCACATCCAGCCCGGATGTTGGCTCATCGAAGATGAGAACCGGCGGGTCGTGCACAATCGTCCGGGCGATCGAAACTTTCTGTTTCATTCCCGTCGACATCTTCGAGCCCAGCAGATCGCGAATCTCGTTCATCTGCAATTGATCAAAGATCTCATGCAGACGGTTTTGCAGCTGTTCTTCTTCAATCCCATACAAGCGACCGTAATACTCGACCATTTCCCAGGCGGTCATTCGGTCGTAAATGCCAGTGTTCCCGGACATGAAGCCAATGTTGGCCCGAACCGATTCAGGCGACCGCGCGACATCAAATCCTGCAACGAGCGCCAGCCCGGATGTCGGCTTCAGAACCGTGCTCAGAATTCTCAAACACGTCGTTTTGCCTGCCCCGTTCGGGCCCAAAAGCCCAAAGATTTCACCCGGTTTCACCTCGAAAGAGACTTTGTTCAGTGCTGCGACTGGTCCCCTCTTGAGATCAAAAAACTCTTTCGTGAGATCCTGGACTCGAATCATAAGACGGGAACATCTTTAGCAAATGAATGTGATGAAACGTCGACGACGCGCCGGAACCGACTGACGGATACTATCTCATACACTTCGAAAAGAACATTCGCGAAATTCGATTCCTCACCCGTGTTGGTTTACAACAATCGCCCAGCAACACCGACGCGATTCCCACAAATACGTCACAGGCCAGCACATACAATCATTCGTCGCAACCAGCAAAACCCGAAGAATCGCCCGACCCCCTCAATCCCTCCCGACAGAAGAATTCACAAGGAAAGCAGACATGGGCAGGCACTTGCCGTTTGACACTTCTGAAAAACACGATTCATCAGCGTGCCTGAATCGTGACTTTTGAAAAACCACGACGCTGCTTGTCGACCCACTCTGAGGGTCACTCTTAGTCTTCGAGCAGAACCTTGGCCCAGGCCTTTTTCCCTGCGCGAACGATCATTCCATTCGTCACGGTGATCCAGTCGCTGCGGTCGGCGACGGCAGTCTTTTCTCCATCGACGAGTGTATAGACAGCCCCACCCTGAATTCGCTGGTTTGCCTGACTTGTCGACGGAACGAGCCCCAATTCTTTCAGCAACTGGGCAGCTTGAAGGCAACCCTCTTCATTCAACTGTTGGCGAGAAATTGCCTTCTCCGGAATGTCTGTTGGCAGACCTCCTTCACCAATTTCTTTTTGCCATCGATTCGCTGCTTGAACTCCAGAATCTTCGTCCCAGTACTGAGCGATAACTGATTGGGCCAGTCGAACCTTCGCGTCCTTCGGATGCCCCGCGAGAATTTTTTTCACTTCGGCGAGGTCGATGTCTGTGAGCAATTCGAAGTACATCTCCATGACATCATCAGGCACCTGCATGAACTTCTTCATCATCTCGTAAGGCTCTTCGGAAATCCCGATGTAATTCCCGAGGCTCTTGCCCATCCGGCGCGTTCCGTCAGTCCCGACGAGAATTGGGGACATGACTCCAATCTGTTGTTGAAGTTCCTGATCCTTCTGCAAATCACGAGCAAGCATGAAGCTGTAAAGTTGTTCGGTTCCACCAAGTTCGATATCCGCGCGAATCATGACCGAGTCCCAGGCTTGCATGATTGGATACAGACACTCGTGCAGGAAAATCGGAACCTCTGCTTTCATTCTCTTCGCGAAATCATCTCGGCTGAGCAGCTGGGCGACGGTAACCTTGCCACACAGATTGAGAATGTCGACGAGTCCCATTTTCCCGAACCAGTCGCCGTTCCGGTGAACCTCCGCCTTCTCGAGATCGATCACCTTTCCGACCTGCTCCAGATAGTATTGAGCATTGGCTTCCACGTCGGATTCAGAAAGTCGCTTCGAGCGGGCTTCGTCTCGGCCGCTCGGATCACCCACCATCGCTGTTGCATTTCCGATGATGATCACTGCTTGATGGCCGAGTTCCTGAAACTGGCGCATCTTTCGGAGCGGAACCGTATGTCCGAGGTGAACATCCGCTGCTGTGGGATCAATTCCGTACTTCACGCGTAGTGGAGTTTGCGTTTCAAGGCTTTTCTTCAACTTCGATTCCAGTTCCTCTTCGGGAACGATTTTCTCGACTCCACGTCGAATCACTTTGAGTTGTTCGGAAACGGATGGGAAGGACATGAATGGACTCGGACTCGATCAAAAAGTGCAATGGGAAGCAATCCCGGTAGTCGAATTGCCACGCGACACCAGCGTCGGTCCGTAAATTAGCGAAGCTGCCACAAACAATCAGCAGCAATCTCAGCCCCATTTGAAGAAAATGCGACGCGAACTCAACGGTTCGTGTCGCACGGATTTCGGTCGATCTTACCAGCACTGAGCGTTCGGAAAGGTGCCCGGCACGTCCCAGTGAGCGACTGCATCGTCATTTGAAACCAATTCAGACCAGCGAATATCCCAGTCGACGAAGTGACTTCGCTCGGCAAAAAAACAGAGCAAGCCGTGAAAAATCGCTTATTCCTTGTCGGCAATGCGTTTTGCGTCGCCACTCATGAACGTAATCCATTCCCCGTTGTCCCCCTTCATGGACGAAGTGACGACAACATGATCGGGAGAGAGAAACTCATAGGAGTCTCGAAACGTCGAAGTCTCTCCGGGAATCATCATGTTGGGGCCATCTGCTTCGAGAGTGATCTTATTCCCAGCTTCATTGACCGTGCCTTCATACACCCAGAAAGTGCTGGTGACCGAATCAACCCACGTCCCGACATATTTCTTCTTGGCCGGATCGTATCCGATGGTCTGAACACCTTTCATCGTTGAACCCAGCATTTCATTGTTCATCTTGTTGATGAGCCAGAATCCGCCGAGCATCTGACACTCCATTTTTCCGCTGCACTCCAAATCGGGTTGGTCGGGCCCCATTTTGGCTTTCGAAGTGAGTGCCCAGTTCCCTACGAACTTCTCGAGCCATTCGTGTTCCGGCCCAGGAGTCGGAAAGTCGGGAGTCTCTTGCCCGACAGCCACGACACACATCAGCATCGAAAAAATCAGGGAAAACGATTTCGTAAACATGAGTTCTCTCGCTATTGAGGATCAAGCTGTTCGGGGCAACGAAGAGGGGCGTACATAAACTTGCTTTAGAAATATCTCTGAAATGTGATCGCAATTCTACTCAGACGACTCCTGCCGACGGGCCAGTTCTTCGACCAACTTCTCTTCTTGCTCACGAAGTTCAGGTGTGAATTCCTCGCCGAAGTCATCAGCTTCAAAGACGCGTCGAAGTTCCAACTCCCCTTCTTGAAACGGACTCTTTCGCGCCCACTCAATCGCTGCTTCCATGGAGTCGACTTCCCACATCCAGAATCCCGCGATGAGTTCTTTCGTCTCAGCGAAAGGACCATCGGTGATCACTCGGTTCTCTCCATTGAATGAGATGCGAACTCCCTTGGACGTTGGATGTAAACCTTCTCCGGCCAACATCACGCCGGCATCCACCAGTTCCTGATTGAATTGTCCCATCTCCGTGAGTTCCTGCGTAGTCGGCATCACGCCAGCTTCCGACTTCTGTGTGGCTTTCACGATCACCATGACTTTCATTCTACAAACTCCTTAATCCGTTCCCAAAAACAGAATGACGATTTTCGATTCTCACTCCGGACCGACGACAACAGCACGACTGGCTATGTCACTCAGCATCGCTTTCGTACGCACTCTTCAAAGCCGCAAAGTCCAACTTAATCATTGTCATCATTACATTCATGACTCGTGTGGCCCGCTCCGTATCGGGATCTCCGAGGTATTCACCCATGGGAGCGGGGACGACTTGCCAGGCCACGCCATAACGATCCGTGAGCCACCCGCAAGCCATTTCTTTCCCACCGTCCAGGAACTTTTCCCAGTAGTGATCAATCTCATCCTGCGAATCACAGCGAATCGCCAATGAGATCGAATTCGTGTACTCCCACTTCTGCCCGACATTCAAAGCAACGAAAGTGAGGTCCGCCAATCGAAACTCAACCGTCATTACGGAACCGTTCATCGGATTCTTGAGCACTCGGAGGATCTCCGAATCCGGAAAGACCGAAACGTAGAAGTTCGCTGCTTCTTCAGCTTCGCTTTCGAAGGAGAGAAATGGAGTAATCTTTTGTTCAAACTGCATCGTAAACGATCCTTATGAATGACAGATGACTTAAAACACAACTCGCTGCTAATTCTGGTTCTACTCTTCATTCACGAAGCAGATTCCAGAGCTGAAAGAGCGATGTTTCACCGTACCACTCTTTCCAATTTCGTTTATACACCTGTGCGTTCCGGGAGAGGAAACAGCGGTCGAATCTCAACCGTTCCTTTCGCCGCAGGTGGCAGTCGACTGGCGATCGCGATCGCTTCGTCGAGATGCTCAACATCGATGAGATAGTATCCCCCCAATTGCTCCGTAGTCTCCGCAAATGGCCCATCAGTAATTTGCCGTTGGCCACTTCGGAGCCGGACACTGGTTGCTGCTTTGACTGAATACAACGGAGAGGAGTCAATCAACTTCCCCTCCGCCGCCAATTCGTCGCAGATCTCCATCGACTTCAACATGCAGTCGGTCCGTTCGTCTTCGGTCCAGCATGCTTCGTCACCGTAAATGAGCAACATATACTTCATGTTGAATCTCCGCTGTTAAGTTCTGCGCTGTTGAATCACTCACTTCGATTGGCCAATCAAAACCCTCACCGAATGCGGTTTTCTACACATTTTTTTCGCTCGATGAGATCGGATTTCGAATGCCGATCTTCCAGTCACATTCCCTGTTGCGATCTACTCTTCGCCTGGAACCATGACCATCCAGCCCAACCCGAATTTGTCGGTGACTTGCCCATAGCAGGGTGACCAGAATGTCGGTGTCAGCGGCATATCTTCAACGCCTCCGTCTGCCAGTGCAGCATAGAGTTTCTCGGCTTCTTCTTGAGTCGGGACGGTCAACGTCAATCGGAAGCCTTGAAATTTCTCGGCCGTGTCGCATCCATCCGACATCATGATTGAAACGTCACCGACCTGCATCTCTGCATGCATGATCTTGTTTTCGAACCCCGGAGGAATCATCCCTTCAGGAGCGGGATCTGGACTCTCACTGAAACGGAGAACCATACCCGGCTTTGCCCCAATCGCAGCCTGATAGAAATTCAAAGCCTCTTCGCATCGTCCGCCGAAGAACAGATATGAACGCACGTCTACAGTCTTCATAATCAATCTCACTAGTTATTAGTTAACTAAATGTAAAACCAAGATAGCTAGATCATGCAAACGGTTTTCGCCCTAAAGAACGACGAACGTCTGCCAACTGACCAAAATGAGCCATGTCGTGCATGGCGATAAAGACAAACAGTCGACCATTCGACTGAAAGTCCGGCTGATCGCGAAGCGATTCCCAAACCGCTTTCGGAGCATCATCCAGCCCGGAAACGCCGATCGTTTCCAACAGCTGAAGAGTTTCAACATGGACTGTTCGATAGGCCGTCAGAACTTCGGTATATGTGGGATATCCATCCCCCTCAGGATGAGGCCGTGTTCCACCAGCAAACAGACTCTTCCACGTCTCCCAGGTGTTTGGTCGCCCACTGATCATTGACGTCAGACCAGCTTGCGAGAAAACAAGATGCCCCATCGTCCAGTGCGCGTGATTCCCACCTCGACTGGTCGGGACGGCAAGCGGAGCATCTGCCAGATCTTCTGCGAGTTGAATGATCCATTCGAAACTCATGTTCAATGACAGTCTTAACGATTCCAAACCATCCATCGTGTGACGTTTCCTTCTACTGATGAGTCTTTCCAATCGCCGAGTTAGCGTTCCGCCGGCTTAAGAAGTTCAATCTGAACCGGTGATTGCTAGAACTTTGGATTCAATGATCGCATTGAACTCTTCATCGATTGGGCGAATTTCGAAGGGCCCATGCTTCACACCCGGATGTTTCGACATGAGAGCAATCGCATGGTTCAAGTCACGCGCCTCGAGAAACAGGAGTCCCCCGATCATCTCTTTCGATTCAGCAAACGGTCCGTCAACTACGTCGACCGTTCCATTTTTCGGTCGCAGAGTCACAGCTTCTTTCGGCGACTTCAGTGCTTCTCCTGCGAGGTAATGACCACCGCGACGCAGCTCCGCATCGTAGGAAACGCAGTCGTCGATCATCTTCTGCATTTCACTCTCAGAAAATGCCTCGAGCTTCGATTCATCAATGCACCCGAAACAGACAAATTTCATCGGTCACCTCCAGCGTTGGGACTTCTCTTTCCAATGGTTCTTCACAAACTTCAGACGAGCAAACCGGCTCAGAAAAGTGCTCAGACCGGAGTTCTGCTCGCTTCTGGAAAATCAGTCGATTGAATCAGCCGCAAATCGACAGAGCTGTCGAAGTTTTTCGAGAATCTGTCAGCCAAGAAAGAATTCGCAGAGCGTAAATCACTCGTGCAACAAGAGTTATAACCGAAGAGTATTCACGAGCGAATTGTTGCTTCGATTAGGTCGAGTCCAGAAAAAGCCGTGTGTTGAACTAATATTCTGCAGCGAGGTCTTCCAATTTCTTCATTAGAAGACGCCGCTCAGGTTCCTGACGCGCCATCGCCAGAGCAGTCTCAAGAGAACTTCGTGCTGCTGTGAGATCTCCTTTCCGCCGGAGAAATTCTCCTTTCGCAGCATGGATCAAATGGTACTCATGCAGCAAACCTTGACGAAGCAGATCGTCTATGATGAGTAACCCTTCATCCGGGCCGTCTCTCATCGAGATCGCGACAGCTCGATTCAGTTTCACAATCGCCGATGACGTCGCTTGGGTCAGCAAATCGTAAAGGGCAACGATCTCTGCCCAATCCGTTTCTTCGGGCGTCCCAGCATTCGCGTGAACAGCGGAAATTGCAGCTTGGATTGTATAGATCCCGAAATTTCCAGACGACAAGCTGCGACTGACCCGTTCCGTCCCTTCGACGATCAACTCTCGATCCCACTGAGTTCGATCCTGGTCTTCCAGTAAAACAATATCGCCAGCCTCAGTGACTCGTGTCGACCGACGTGATTCGTGCAAAAGCATGAGAGCCAACAGCCCTTCGACTTCAGGATCCGGCAACAGTTCCAGAACGAGCCTCGCCAGTCGAATGGCCTCACTCGAAAGATCCGGACGAAGAACGGAATCGCCGGCAGAAGCTGAGTATCCTTCATTGAAGACGAGATAGATCACAGACTGGACGGCTTCCAATCGCTCCGGCAGGTCATCCACCGACGGGATGGCATAAGGGATTCCAGCGTCCCGAACTTTGGCTTTTCCTCTTACGATACGCTGCGCCATCGTTGATGGAGAGATCAAGAACGCCGCCGCGATTTCTTCGGTTGTGAGTCCGCAGACTTCTCGCAATGTCAGAGGGACTTGAATCAATGGATCAATCGCCGGGTGACAACATGTAAAAATCAGGCGAAGGCGATCGTCTTCGATCTCGTGACTCTCTCGATCGGAGTTTTCACCGACGATTCGATTCATCCGATCAACGAGAACGTCACTCGATTGACGTAGCCGGGATTCTCGTCTGATTCGATCAACAGCTTTAAATCGTCCGACTGTCACTAACCAGGCTCGTGGATTTTCCGGAACTCCTTCATTCGCCCATTGCTCAACGGCAGCTGCGAAAGCTTCGTGCATGGCCTCTTCGGCGATGTCAAAGTCGCGGACGACTCGCATTAACGTCGCAAAAACCCGGCGAGACTCTCGCTGATAGATTTGCTCGACCAGGTTTTTGACTTCATCCGATTGCAATGCAGCACCTGAAGCAAGTCGACTTGTGATTTGCGGAGACTCCTACGCGCAAACTCAGTCTTCCTCGACATGAGAGAATCCCTCGAAGTCTCAATGTTTCATCGCATTGAGATACGGAGCGTTAAATGTCGCATCATCTTCTGATGAGAGCAACTCGTCAAACCTTCTTGAGCGAGGAAGCGTGGCGGATTGCCTCACAAAAAAAAGACGGATGAGAGTTGATCTCATCCGTCTTTCTGGTTTCAAATCCGTCAACCTGTGCATTCCATGCTCAATCCATTGCTAGAGCTCTTACTCTTCTTTACAGGAATCCCGGAGGTCACGAATTCGATCGTGGCCTGCTTTGACTCCGCGATACTGCTGATGTAGCACATCACTCATTGCGCTTCCGGAGGTTTCTTTTAGAACGTCTTCATAGGCGTCCTTGATGTAGTCTTCGCCGCGTTCAGCTTCAGCGAGGACTGCGTAGGCGTTGTCGCTGTTCACATTCGAGCGGATGTTGATCCAGGCCCGGTGAACCGCAGCAGCCATTCCACCTTCTTCACGAGCGTCTTCGCCATTCCATTCCACATGGGTCTGCAGCACCTCTGCATTCTGCATGCGTTCTTCTGCCAGCTCACGAAACAGCTGCGCCAGGCGACGATCGTTGACCTCTTCCGCGCATTCTCGGAATCCATCGTAAGAGTCCAGATTGTATCGGATCAGGGTCTGTAGTTTTTCGACAGTCTTGTCGTTGAGATCCCATTTAGTTTCAACAGCCATGATTAAATCTCCTTCTTAAAAAGTTAGAAATCTGGTTCCGGTCTAACGCAACCGAAGAATTAGTTCCGCAAATCAAATGCCAAACAGCGATCACCCTACGACTTGAAATTTCCTCTCGAATCACCAGAGCGATTTGCAGGCGACACAAAAAAAAGGCCACCGTCTTTGAGACGATGGCCAATTTCATGATGCTAGATCATTCGAGTCGAATCAGAAGTTATTTCGCTGAATTGAAAGATTCGTTCAGACGATCGCGAACTGAAGCCAATTCGAGTTCTGGATAGTTCGAAGGAGTCACAACTGGAGCTTCTTCGATTTCCTGTGGAGTCGCGTTGATCGAAACGTGAGTTTCTTCATTCTTCTGATGGAAGTTCAACGCTTTGAATGGAACTGCAGTGTACTTCTCATTCAGTCCAACTGTTCCACCGTCACCAATCACTCCGTATGCAGCTTTCCCTGATTTCATATCGAAGATGATCGCATCAAGATGACCAACGGATTCCTGAGTTGACCCCTGGATGTCAGCGTCTGTGACTGTCGCAACACAGATGAGATCTTGTGGCTTCGAAACTGCCTGAGGAGCTTCAGTCGAGTAAAACTCGGCGTTGGTCTTCAACCATTCCTGGTCGCTCAACTCAGTGTACTTTTCAGTTTTCAACTGAGGGGCTTTCGCCAGTCGCTCTTGAGTCATCGAGATCGTAGCACGACATTGCCGTTCGCCGTCTTCCATGGTGCACTCACAATTAAGTGCTTTCCAAGGGATGGCAGCGTGAGTACCGCCGATGCCTGCGACACCGCCGACGTCAGCGACCACGAACTGTGGTTCACCCTTTTTGTTCAGAACAACTGTATCGATGCTGGCAACCGCCTCATCGTTGGCGTTGTAAATGCTGGCTCCGACAATTTTGTTTGATGTGACGAGCAGATTCTGGCTGTCTTCAGCGCCCGCAAACGAAACCATTCCGCACAGAGCAACTGCTGTCGCCATTAAGTGAGTCTTCATCTTAAACTCCTTGGTTGAATTTCTCTTCACCCTTGGACTTCCGTTAAGTCCAGTCTGCTGGGTCGGAAAAACTTAGTGGCAAAGCCCGTGCCGAAACACATTTCATTAAAGATCAGCTCGTTCTCTTAAGGAAATCACGCTTCAACTGAAAACTGGAGGGTCTAAGTCGTCAGCGAGCTGTCATCTTCTCGACCAAACTGGACGAACATCAGTCACTAATGCACAGATCGACGGGAAACCACCCGCGAGAACTTGTTTGGCATTTCGATTGCATTACCCTAAGGGAATTCATAACGAGGCGATTGAAGCCTCTGACTCAAATCGAAAGGGAAGCAAGATGAAAAGCCTGATGACACTACTGACGATCGTTTGCACCGGATTGATGCTGGCAGGATGCGAAACAAGTGATGTTGAAAGTCACAGCGACGCCATTCAGGATTCTGCAGAAGAAACCGCGGACGACATCAAAGATGCTGCCGAGGATCTCGGAGAAGATGTTCAGGACAGCGCAGAAGATGTTGCTGATAAAGCAGAAGACGCCGTCGACTAAAACTCAAAAACAGTTTCTCGCGAAACTGACTTCCACAAGCCCAGCTGCCCGAGCAGCTGGGCTTTTTTGTTGACTACCTGGGTTGCTTGTCCGTCTCCGCATAGGCCGATTTTATCAAGAAGATGTCCGACTATTTAATTCCAGCTTAGCGTGAATCAAAGTCGGCAATCGACCGGAGCTTGGGACGCGGGCTTTGAGTTCTCAAATTAGTCTCGAGCCGTTTGCGGAAAGACATTCGCGGTGTTTCACGACGTTGAGGCAGAGTTCTCAGTTGGTCAGGTGACGTTGACTGGAGATCGCTAGAAATATTGAAGTAGCTGAATCGAGCCGACTGCGATTTTTGAATCGGTTTCTTGGACTGACAGAATGAGGCCGCCAAATGTGAACATCTACTTGTCGGTTGGGCTCATCTTTGTTCTGTCTCGCTGACTGCCGGAAGAGTGTCATGAACTTGGCAACAAGTTGGTGGGGAAACAAAAAAAATGCTCACTGGTCGAAACCAGCGAGCATTTCTCTATATAAACAGCATGCCTCGTTCATCAATGAGATGTTGGGGCTTCTGATAGCTCTGGGATGGGTCGGCTAAGCGAACCCGTTTACTGCATCCGGCGAATCAACTCGGCCATGGAATTCGGCTGAGGGATCGCGACGGCGATGATCTCTAAATCGTCCTGACCGGAACTTGAAATCGCCAAATCGCCAATACCAAGGAACCGTTCAAGGATGTTTTGATCAACCTGGAGGTTTCGCACATCATCATGTTGCACCTCAGAAGTCTTCTTCGCGATAATGCCGTGTCGCAGTCGGGTCCGTTTGTTCGTAACTGTTAAACTTGTTGCGAGAATCTGGACCCACATGTATCCGGCGTAACCTGCAATGAGTAACAGGACGACTCCCGCACCCATCGCAAAACTCCAGCTTCCGTCGGCGATGCTGGTCACAATGGCGACCAGCGCAGCTCCTCCAACGGCAATCATCGTGAGCAACTGCAGAGGATGCTTACGGAACAACGCGGGATGGGCTGTCTCGAGAACCGTCTCATCATCCGTCGGAGTTTCGATGGTGTAGTCGGCTTCGGAATTCGTGATGTCCGTCTTCAAAATTGGTTGAGCGACCGGAGCTTTAGCTTCAAATGGAACGGAGCATCGAGGACAATCGACGGTCTGACCAACGAATTCATCTGCGACATTGATCAGCGCTTCGCAGTTCGGACAGCGATAGGAAACTTCAGTCACTTCTTCAGTTGGCACAGGCATCGATGGCTCTCCTCAATTTTCTCGAGTGATTCGACATGCGAGGCGGCCATTCGGAAATAACTTTTGATCCGAGTTTCGCCGAGTCTGCTCAATAGGTGTCGATCAACTCTTTCTTGTTTCGTTTTTCAATTTTTTCAGGTGTAATCTCCGGTCAGTCTCTTATGCGTTCCATCAGGCAACTGGACGACGGCCAAGAACGAGGCTCACGACGAGCAGAATGAGAAAGACGAAGAACAGAATTTTCGCAGCTGAGATCGAGAAACCAGCGACTGATGTAAAGCCAAGTAGACCTGCAATCAACGCGAGAATCAGAAAGGAAATTGCCCAAGATAACATGTGTCTTCTCCTCAGTTTTCTTAGTGATAAAGAACGTCCGCTCGACAGTGAGTGACGTTCTGATCGAGATGGAAAGCAGCGTTCGTGCCAACTCGCAAAAAATTGCTGAACGGCGATTTCTGAGGAAAAACCGTGCATTTCGAGCGAGAAATGCGATCTTTGAGTCTGTGATCTGGATTCGAAGCGATCAGTTCGATAGCTGAGCATTCACACCGCAGCCACACATTTCTTTCTCTCGAGTCCCGGTACGGCATCGTGAATCGTCCAGCTGATTCAACGATGTTTTTGCAGGTACGATCTCAGGTGGCCCAAATTTCGCATCATATGGTCACTGGAACCCGTTTGATTGACTCCTACAAACCTAGAGCAACGACCTCGCTATTCCTCACACGGACCATTCAATGACCACCTCTGCCGAAAAGTCAAAAGAGTCAGATACGAAAAAGTCGGACGCATTGATCGACGTGGTGGACGATGCTTACGAGAATGTCGAGGGAGACACGACGAAGGTGGGCGATCTGATGGATGCGATTAGCAGCCGCGGATTTGGTCCGTTGCTTCTCGCTCCTTCACTCATTTCGATTTCTCCGCTGGGCGGAATCCCCGGAGTTTCGATCGTGACTGGATCGCTGATCGTGCTGATTGCGGTCCAAATGCTGTTCCGCTCCGACCATCCATGGATTCCGAAACGGTTGGAAGAGTTCTCAATCCCCACGGATCGAGTCAAGAAGTCGATTGAGAAATACCGCCCCTGGCTGACCTGGGGTAACCGCTGGGTGCATCAACGCCTGAAGATTCTGTCGGTGGGAGCGATGCATTATGTGCTCGCAACGCTAATGATTCTCCTGGGACTCTCCTACTTTCCGCTTGCTCTCGTCCCCTTCGGAGTTTTTCTGCCAGCGCTCGCGAACACTCTTCTTTCGTTGGGAATCACAGCTAGAGATGGGGCTTTGATCATCGCTGGCATGTCTGTCTCAATCGCCAGCTTTACGGTGTTAATCTGGACAGCTTAGTTGACTCGCAGTTTGCTGACGATCGACCTTTCTACCTCTACCACCGGCGTTCTGCCCTGTTTGCTTGTGAGAAAAGATCGGAAGCTATTACACATCCTCTCTGTGATGAATCTGAGTGATTCGGGAATTGAGAGCCGCTGAGTAAAAGACCAGCAACAAGAAAGAAACTATCAACGAAAAAACGTCGCGCCCACAGAATCGAATGGATTCCGCGAGCGCGACGTCGGGCGATTGTCAGCTTCTTTTGTTCTCGACGATCAACGACGAGAACGAATCTCCTCGAACATCGCTTAGCGTGTGGCGATCACCCAGGCAGCGTGCAAGACGCCTGGAAAGTATCCGAGGATCGTGAGCAGGATGTTCAGCCAGAACTGAAGTCCAATTCCGACTTGCAGAAACACTCCGACTGGAGGCAGCAAGAGTGAAAAGAACAGCCTCACGAGATCAAAAGGGGTCAGTGTGGGTGATGTTGAAACTGTCATGTCAGATATCTCCTTGTCCTTGACTACTCTCAGATTCGACGATCCGGCTTCTAGGCGGTTTCGTCAGTCTGTTCTGAAACAGTCGCGATCTGAGGATAAGCCTGTTGTACTTGTCGGGCTGCTTCATCAGCAGACAGACCGTATTTCTCTTGAAGGCCGCCTCGGAGCTGGACAATGCTTTCGCAGACTTGCTCGAGTTCCAGTGGAGTGAAATCGGGCCAGCGACGGGCGACTTCTGCTTGACTGATGGTTGGAATTTCTTGTTGCTTTAACATTGCTCTTGGGCTCCGATGACGGTGACGGACTCCCGATTCCTCCGTGAAGGCGAACGCTATGGACAGCTTGGAAAAGCTGTCTGCTCACCCTCGGAATTCTGATTTAGGAGGAGTCCGCTATGAAATCACCATTCTTCCGTCAATGTCTGACGTCAGATGTGATGGGTGCCATCGCTAACATGCACTCCGCGTGCCGAATCACAATCAGTTGGCTGGCAAGTGGTGAGTTTTTCGAGATTCCGTGATCGGAACCTGAGATTTCATGGACAGTTCCACCGATTTGTGGGGGATCAAAGATCACACTGGTTGGTAACACGCCAGCATGGCGACTTCGGGAATGTGTGATGTGAGGATTTTGCAGAGAAATTGGTGCAGCAAGCGCCCAGAGACCGTGATCTAAGCGATCTTCGTAGTTTGGCATAGGGCTTGCTTTCAGTTCTAAGTGGTCAGTTGATGACCGTCAGGAAATGCAAATCCCCTGTATTTTTACGCTTATTTCATCTGTAAAGGACGCACTTCACTGAAGATGGCAGACCAATGATTCAAGATTCACAGATCGACTTCAATCGGGAGCAGATTGACAGGCTGCGGGATCTCATGATCCTCAACGCTCAAGCTGCTCTCATCCTCCGAGAATTGACATCGATGGAACTTCGCGCCGAGCTGAGAACAAATCTTGAAGAGATCGCAGACACACACGAACAGCACTGTCGGTTTCTGTCAAAGTACGTTTTGTTCCAAGACTTGGAGACAGCTGCGCTGAGCGCTCTTCAAAGAGTGTCGCAGCTTCGGCGAAGAAATCGACGACACATCCCCGAGCAGACTCGTCTGCAGCAGAGTCTCGCGGATTGGAACGCTATCGAGGCCGAGCTCGAAGCAGCTGTGCGAAAAGCCTCCGTTTCGATCGGCGGAAGATTTCAGTCGTTCTTGACGACTCATCAGAAGTTCGCCAGGCGACGGACTCAACTGATTGAGGAAATCCTGAACGAGACTTCCGAAAGAGTCGAGTCAGAATAGGTGACGGCTTCTCTGGAAGCCCGCGTTTACGTGGCTAATCATGAGTTGGCCAAAAACAGCTTAGATTGCGAAGCTGACTGGATGAAGCTTCTCAGACGCGGATGATGTTCTCCCAAAATCACGCGTCTTTTGCTTGCTCTTCTTTCAGAGCAGCGATCAGTTCTTCGAGATCTCGAGTGAGTGCTCGAATCTGCTGATCAAGGTTTGAGCTGTCATTGTCTTTCGCTGATTGTTCAACGACTTGTGCAGACTCCACGACTGGGAGTGCCTCAAAGTTGGCAGCTAGTCCTTTCAGGCTGTGGGCTCCCCGTCGCAGGTTGGTCCAGTTTTCTTCTGAGTGGGCAGCATAGACCTCTTCTAGAAGGATTGGAGCATCTTCAAGGAAGGCTTTGATCATCTCATCCAGGATTTCGCGATCTCCCCCCATGCGTTCCAAAGCGATCGACAGGTTGAACATCGGAACATCATTCATCTTGCTACTTTCAGTTGACTCCTCATCCGACTTCTCCGCTGGCGATGAGGCCGTAGCAGAAGTAGAACCCGGGTATGACCTTTCCTGGTCATTGACCAGTCGTTCAACGAGTCGAATGAGCTTAAACGCTTGAATTGGCTTTGAAACATATCCTGACATCCCAGCTGCGAGACATCTTCGGCGATCTTCCCGCCGCGCATGTGCTGTCATTGCAATGATGGGAATCTTCCCGAGTGGGGCATCCAGCTCGCGGATCAGTCCAGTTGCTTGAAGACCGTCCATCTCTGGCATCTGTACATCCATCAGAACAGCGTCGAACTTTTCCTGTTTGACGGCCTCAAGGGCTTCTCGCCCATTTTCGACGACCGAAATCTTGTGGCCGCGACGTTCAAAAATTGCTCGGACAACTTTCTGGTTCGCCGGCGTGTCTTCAGCCACGAGCAGGTTGAGCGACCGGGCTGCTTTGAGAGGTGCCTTTGGATCAGCAACTTTTCTTTCGACGCTTTCGCCGTTCAGAACTCCCATGATGGCATCGAACAGGTCTGATCCCGTCACCGGTTTTTCAATGAGGCTGCAAATGTCGAATCGTCTCGTCAACCGCTCGAGAAAGAGGCGATTCCTCGGTGAGACCATCAGAATGAACGGGCAGGTTACGCCGTAGTCTCGGGCTTGAGTGATCAAATCCAGGCTGGAAGTCCCGTTATCTGCTGAGTCGACAATGGCGACCGAGGGAGTCGTTGACTCCGAAATCGATTTCCAGATGTCCTCCGCTTCTTCCTGACTTCCCGTCGCGCTGACTTCCATTCCCCAGTCGGACAGACGTTTTGAAACGACTCGGAGATTTGTTTGATTGTCGTCGATGACAATCGCTCGGTGTCCGCTCAGATGGGTCGTGTCGAATGACTCTTCGACGACTGAGATCACTCGGAATTGTGACGTGAAGCGGAACAAAGTTCCTTTGCCCACCTCGCTGGTCACACCAATCTCGCCGCCCATTTTTTGAATCAGTTCCCGGCAGATTGAGAGTCCGAGTCCCGACCCCGTGCGGCTGCGCGTGATCGAAGAATCGACCTGTGTGAACGGCTCGAAAATTCGCTCGAGGTCTTCTTCTGGAATTCCGACTCCAGTGTCAGCGACCGTGAATTCAATCTGAACGGTTTCGTCGTCGATCATATTGGATGAGACCGTGACAACGACTTCCCCGTGGTCTGTGAATTTGATCGCGTTTCCGGTCAGGTTGACGAGAACTTGTCGCAAGCGGAAGCCGTCTCCTTCGAGGCGGTCCGGGACAGAGCCCTCGACATCAAATGTCAGCTCCAGGCCTTTCTGATGTGCCCGGTTGGCCAATGTCTTGACGGTATTTTCAACGGTCTCTCGAAGGCGAAACGGCTCTGGATCGAGTTCGAATCTCCCCGCTTCCATGCGGGAGAAGTCGAGCAAGTCATCGAGAATCAAAAGCAATGTTTCCGCAGAATCTTTAGCTGTCCCGAGATAGTCACGCAGCGCCTGCGGCAACGGTTCTTCGAGAACAATGCGCAGCATTCCCAGCACGGCATTCATGGGAGTTCGCAGTTCATGACTGATGTTGGCCACGAACTCCGACTTAGTTTTATTGGCGACCTCAGCAGCGTGGCGCGCTTCTTCCAGTTCCGTTTCTCGTCGCTTTCGAGAAGAGATGTCTCGCTCGATCGAAGCTGTTCCAATGAGTCGACCTTCCGAACTCAGAATTCCCGATTCTGTAATCCCGACTTCGATTTGATTTCCATCGCGATCAATGCGGGTCACTTCGAAAGTGCTGACATTCCAATCCCGCTCGCTCACGTCGACTGGTTTCGGCATCTGCTCGTCTTCCGCACAGAGCAGAGCAGTATAGTTTTGCCCGATCACTTCATCGGCTTCATAGCCGTAAAGCTGAGACGCTCCCTGATTCCAACTCTTGATCGTCCCGTCGAGAGCTTTGCCGATAATCGCATCAGCCGATGATTCGACAATGGCAGCCAGTTCAGCACGCGTTCGCTCTGCCTGAATACGATCGGTGGCGTCTTCAAACACCACGACCGCCCCCACGACGTTTGTCCCGCGCCGCACCGGAGAAGCCCAATACTCAACGGGGAAAGATGTTTTGTCTTTCCGCCAGAAGACTTCGTTGCTGACGTGAACACTCTTGCCGTACATCAACGTTTGATTGATAGGGCAGAGTTCCTGCGGATAGTGGCGCCCATCGTCGTAGGAGTGATGGACCAGTTGATGTACTTTTTCTCCCAGCAACTCTTCCGCGGATTCGAATCCAAAGACACGCGCGCAGGCTCGATTCGCAAACGTACATCGGCCGTCTGGATCGATCCCATAGATTGCCTCGCCGGAAGCTTCCATGAGCAGGCGCAGCTTCTCTTCGCGATCGTAGAGTTCCCGAATCGTGCGCTTGAGTGGTGTGATATCGCGCTCGATCGTGGCTGACCCAATCAATCGACCGTGCGAATCACGGACGGGAGAAATCGAAAGAGAGATGTCGAGCAGACTTCCGTTCTTATGTTTTCGAACCGTCTCAAAAGATGCCAGTCTTCGCCCAGACTGAACGACATCTTGAATTTCCTCTTCTTCCTCAAGTGTTCCTTCAGGCAAGATGAGCTGAACCGTTTTTCCGATCGCTTCTCGCTCTGTATATCCGTAAACCCGCTCCGCACCTTGATTCCAACTGACGATCGTCCCGAAGCGATCCTTTCCGATAATGGCATCGTTCGACGATTCCACAATCGCAGCGAGGTAGGACTTCAATTCCTGCCAGCGCCTTCGCTCCAAGAGTTCCTGAAGCGGTTTCAGCTCGTTCCGGACGTTCGAAATCAGACGAGCATCTTCGGGAATTTCGTCCCAGTGATAACACTGAACGTAGGCAGCCAGGTGACCATCTGCGATGACAGGCAAAGTCAGCACTGTCTGCATCGGAGGGCAATGGACTTTGGAGAACGGAAATTGCTTGCTGGCAGCTTCCTGATTGCTCCAGACAGGCTTTCGACCGTTAGGATTCTCTGACGGAACTCGTTCCGCAGAATCGATTCCGTTTGAATCGAATTGAGTCTGGAGATCGGATTGCGGGCTGTACCAGACAGACGACTCTGGAAGCAGTCGGCCGAGGGTATCGAGAGTCAAACCAACTGCGACTGGCCAGTTAATCGAGTCGAGGATCGACTTCAAACAATCTTGAAAGACTCCCTCGATGGCCCGCGAGTCTTCTTCGGATTTCGCTGTAAAGATCACATCGCCGGAAGACATCAAATCGGCAGCCTTCTTCGGCTCACCAGCCGGTTCGCTACTCGATCCGTCAGGTGAATGAGTCCGATCGCGCACCGTGCCGATGAAGAGTTCCTTGTCCCCGACTCGAACAGGAACCACGGTCAACTCGACCTCGATGATCCGTTGATCCTTCGTGAGCGCTTTCAGATGAGTACGTCGATTGATGACCGGACCGAAACCCGATTCATTGTAGGTCTTGAGCCCCACCCAATGAGCCTGGCGATCCGCCTTGGGGATAATCAACTCAGCCATCTTGCGGCCGACGGCTTCCTCGCTGCTCCAGCCAAACATTGCTTTGGCTTGTCCGGACCATTCCAGAACGGATCCGTTGCGGTCCACCACGATAATGGCATCAAGAGTTTGCTCTAAAAATGGCTGGAGCCAATCCTGCCGCATTACTCATTTCCAACTGATGCGTTCATCAACGATAAGGCTTGAACATGTGGTCGATCTCCAAACACGCTCATTCAGCTACGGGCGACGCGTTTTGATGAATCCTTGTGAGTGACTGCAAAAACTCGGCGAAACAACACTCGCAGAATGATTGCAAGACCTGCGAAGCGATTGGACTCTCAACGCGCTCAATCAGAGAATAATGTTTCCGAATGAAGTCAACCATCGAACGCGGAAGAGGTTACGACTGACTCTCTTCATCTGTTTCCATGGTGACATTTTTTGAGACATTGATTCCGAAGTTGGCAATTCGATCTCGAATCTTTCCGCGTGTGATTCCCAGAATTTCGGCAGCGCGGGACTGATTTCCTCCGGTTTCTTGTAACACGCGAGTCATGAGATATCGTTCCATCATCTCCAGCGACTCAGCATAGAGATTCGTCGAATCACCTTTGAGCCGTCGACTGACGAACCCTTCCAGATCGACGCCTGGATCTCCCTTCTCGTTGGTCTTCGCCACGGGTTCACCCCCGCGAACGAACGAAGGAAGAAACGCCGGTGCAATCACGGTGCCGGTTGAATTCAGAACTGCCTGACGGATCACCGAACGCAATTCCCGGATGTTCCCGGGCCAGGAGTAATCGAGCAGATGTTGCAAGGCGTCCGCAGAAATTCCCTCGATTGTTGAGAAACCGAGTTCCTGGATCGCTTCTGTCAGAAAATGCCTCAACAGCAGTTTGACGTCATCTCCGCGATCTCGCAGAGGCGGGAGGTGAATCGTGACTCCGTTTAGTCGATAGAGCAGATCGGATCGAAATTCCCCTTCCTCGACCATTTTTTCCAGATCACGATTCGTCGCAGCGACGATCCTGACGTTGGTTTGGAGAATCTCATTTCCTCCGACACGCTCGAATCGCTGTTCCTGCAACAGTCTCAAAACCTTGGCTTGAACGACGGGCGCCATGTCGCCAATTTCATCGAGAAAAATCGTCCCGCCGTCACACTGTTCGAACTTTCCGATTCGCCGTTTGTCCGCACCGGTGAAGGCTCCCTTTTCGTGGCCGAAGAGTTCGCTTTCCAGAAGTGCATCCGGAAGAGCAGCACAGTTGACCTCGACGAACGGACGGTTCGATCGGTCGCTGTGCTGAAAGATGGCGCGTGCGACCAGTTCTTTGCCGGTTCCGCTTTCGCCTGTCACCAGAATCGGAACATTCTGGCTAGAAACGCGCCCGATTGCTTTGAATACGTCCAGCATTTGAGGGCTGCGGCCGACCATGAGATCGCGGCTTTGAGAAGTCTCTTCTGCAACTCCCAAAGCGACGGGAACACTCATCAACTGCCGAGTGCGGGATGCCTGATCAACAAGCTCCTCAAGTTCTGGAAGATTCAGAGGTTTGGCAATGTAATCGTAAGCCCCCATCTGCATCGCTTCGATGGCTGTCTCGCTGTCAGCCTCGCCGGTCATAAAGATGACCGGAACATGGGGGTCGACTCCCTGTAGATCACGGAAGACGTTGAGACCTGATCCTTCCCGCAGAACCAGGTCGAGAAGTACGACATCCGGTTCATACTCTTTGACAAGAGAGATTCCTTCCTCACCTGTATTGGCAAAAATCAGACTGTGACCAGCTTTTTCCAATCCGCGTTGAATCAGAATCAAAACCGATCGGTCGTCGTCAATCGCAGCAATCCGGGCCATTTAACTCAGCCTTCAGTACGTAAAATTTTCCGAGATGATCTTACCAAGACAGTTCTCAGGACACAGTCCATACGACTGAAATCCTCGCGATGTTTTGCACGTCTCATAGATTTCGCTGAGGGATCAACTTCAACAAATTTGTATTGATCGCCTTGCAAGCCTCTTTTTTGATGATCGCGAATCGCTCATCGCGGCGGACTGTCCGCCATTCGCCCCCATTCACGCAAGCATCTTTCGGACAACACAAAATATCGCGGCCGTATCCCGCCTTCTTGCGCTTCCACCTAACTGTTGAAAGAGTAACAGTTTTCGCAAGGGAGCCACATCATTCAAGAGGTACTTTTGAGAATCGGAGTGCTTGAATGGCACACCGAATGCAATAAGCCTCTATCAAGCGTATTCGAAATAAACTCTGGGGATGCGACCTTGAGTCCGAAAACAGGGACTCGAATTCGTTCCGCTCACCTTTGATTCCCGAGCGAACGACTTAATCGCCCCCGTCACCACTTCAGTTGAAAGGGACACCGATGTTGAGCTGGGCAATTACATTTCTGATTATCGCATTGGTCGCTGGTTTGCTTGGATTTGGAGTAGTCGGTGGAGTCGCCTACACCGCTGCGAAGATCTGCTTCTTCGTATTCCTCATTCTGTTCGTTGTCGCATTGGTGAGTGGTCGCCGCACGACCGTATAAAGCGACGAACGATTCCACTGTGATCGGTGTTCCCATCTCGTTGATGCCGAGATTGGGAACTCCCGCCCGATGACGGTGCAGTGAGAAATGCAAGAAGTGGGATCTGTCCAGACTGGATCAGCTTCCACGCGAACAGGACCGCCCGGTGAATGCCGAGCGGTCCTTGTTTCGTTTAGCCGATCGAATTTTGACTGACGCGACCGTTTCAACTGGTCCAAGACGTCGACGTTCTCACTCGCTCAATAAGCTTTTACGTGCATTGGCTGAAACAAATTGGTAAACTTGGATAGAAGCTTCCCGCCCTGCATCCTCCCCACTGAACTCCTCAGCTTCAATGCCCACCTACACACGCCATCCATTGAAAATGGTTTTCGTAGCCTGCTGCCTGTTGCTGTTCTCTGAGCAGCTCTGCAGTGCTCAAACAGCCTCTGTTGATTTCCAGAATGATATTCAACCGATTCTGACGCGGTTCGGCTGCACATCCGGTCCCTGCCACGGGAAGGCCCGCGGTCAGGGAGGGTTTCAACTTTCTCTGCTCGGATTCGATTCCAATTTTGACTACGACGCCATCACCAAAGATGGTCGAGGTCGAAGAGTTTTCCCAGCTGCTCCCGACGAAAGCCTTCTTCTCCTGAAGCCGACAGGTCAGGTTCCGCACGGAGGAGGCAAGCGACTCGCAGTCGATCAACCTGAGTACGTCACTCTTAAAACCTGGATTCAACAAGGAATGCCGCGCAGTGTTCCTGAAGCTCCCTCGCTGACGAACATCACGACGACACCGAACGCGTTGGTGATGGCCAATGAAGAGACTCATTCGTTGACCGTGACAGCCCACTTCGATGACGGGTCCACCCGCGATGTCACTCGACTCTCAGCGTTTCAGTCGAACGAAGCTCCGATTGCATCGGTTGATGAGGAAGGTCTCATCGAAGCTGGTTCAATCACCGGCGGTGCCACAATCATGGCACGTTATCAGGGACAGATCGCCGTTTGCGAAATCACGATCCCTCGTCCAGACCCCGTCGCCAGCGAAGTCTTCGACGCCCTTCCCCGATTTAACTTCATCGATGACCACATCTGGAACAAGTTGCAAAAGCTGAACGTCACTCCATCCGATCTCTGTTCCGATCACGTCTACCTGAGACGAGTCACAACTGATCTTTGTGGCCGTATTCCAACGCCGGAAGAAGTTCAGGAGTTTCTCAACGATTCATCGCCCGACAAACGACAAGCTGTCGTCGATCGGTTGCTGCAGGAACCTGAATTCGCGGATCACTGGGCGAACAAATGGATGGACCTTCTGCGTCCCAATCCCTATCGCGTTGGGATCAAAGCAGTCTTCAACTACGACCGCTGGATTCGCGAACGATTTCACGAGCGCATGCCTTGGGATCAGCTTACTCGCGAGTTGATCGCAGCCCGGGGAAGCACGTTCCGAAATGGGGCAGTCACTCTCTATCGAGATCGAAGAAGTCCCGATGAAGTCGCGACACTTGTGAGCCAACTCTTCCTTGGAGTGCGACTCGAATGTGCGAAATGTCATCATCACCCCTTCGAAAAGTGGGGACAGGATGACTTCTACAGCTTCGCAGCTTTCTTCGCCAAAGTTGGAAGAAAAGGGCGCGGAGTCTCACCTCCCATTTCGGGAAGTGAAGAGTTCATTTTCGCAGACAAATCCGGTTCCGTCAGGCACCCGATCTCCGGGGAAGTTCTTCCACCACGATCGCTTTGGGACAACGTCACGGTTCCCGAAGACTGCAACGACCCCAGAGAAATTCTGGCTGATTGGATCACTTCGCCTGAAAACGAACTCTTCGCTCAAGTCTTCGCCAATCGAGTCTGGGCAGACCTCATGGGCCGCGGTCTCGTCGAACCGGTCGATGATTTTCGAGCCACGAACCCAGCTTCAAACCAAGCTTTGCTGACCGCATTGGGAGAACACTTTCGCGACAACGATTACTCACTGGCAGAGCTCGTCCGGGCCATCACTTCGTCAGCCGCGTACCAACTCAGCTCGATCCCGAATGAACAGAACGTTGAGGATACTCGAAACTATTCAAGGCACTACCGTCACCGCTTAAGAGCCGAAGTCCTGCACGACGCCTACACAACAATCACAGGAATTCCGTCAGACTTTGAGTGCATGCCGCCCGACTCATCGGCCAAGCAGCTCTGGACACATCGGATTGACTCCCTCTTTCTCGATACGTTTGGTCGTCCGGATCCCAACCAGGATCCACCCTGCGAACGTACGACGGACTCTACAGTGGTCCAGGCACTGCATTTGATGAACTCCGAACAGCTGCATACACGACTGGTCCACAAGCATGGGACAGCCGCTCAACTTGCGGAATCAGAAGCTTCACCGCAGGAAATCTGCAACTCGATTTATCAAACGATCTATAGCAGAGAACCAACCGAGGCCGAATCACAACTCGTCGTCGAACTCATTAATCAAGCACCTGAAGAACGCCGAACAGTCATCGAAGACATCATGTGGACCATGTTGAACACCCCGGAATTTGTCATTCAAAATTAATACGGCATCTTGAACGTTTTAGAAATGATGAGTGATCTGATGAGACTGCTGAACTCATAAGTTTCAAGATCACTTACGAGACGATATCGAAGAATGAAGATCCCACCAGTACGAATTCACCTGGGTGATTGACCAGCAAATTGGACATGAACTAATGAGCACAAAACGCAACTGTGAGGGAACCACCCGGCGCGACTGCCTCAAATTCGGTCTGGGCGGCATGCTCGGAACAGGACTCGTCGATGGCCTTCGACGTCGAGCAAAAGCATCTGAATCATCGACCGCCCCGCGTCCGCAGGCGGACCGTTGTATCCTGATTTGGATGGACGGAGGTCCGACGCATTTCGAAACGTTCGACCCCAAACCGACCGCACCAGCGGAGTATCGCGGCGAATTCACTCACACCAAGACGGCCGTTCCCGGAACGGTATTCTCCGAGCACATGACGCAGCTAGCCGCGACACTCGGCGACTACGCCATGATTCGCTCCATTCGTCATGATCAGGGAAACCACGGAGCGGGCAACCATTACATGATGACCGGTGCGCCGCCACGAATTCCGGTCGGATGCGGAGCCTATGTCAGTTTCCATCCCAGCATGGGCTCGGTCGTTGCCAAGAAACTCGGGAAAGATAACGGACTGCCTGCCTACTTCAGTATGCCGAGGATGTCCCGATCCGGCGGACCGAATTTTCTGGGAGCCCGCTTCGCTCCGTTCGTTGTCGCTGACGACCCAAACCGAGACAACTTTCGCGTTCGCGACGTCGCAATTCCAAAATCACTCGCAGAGGAACGATTCCAGGGTCGCTCTGATCTCCGCTCGAAAATTGATCAAATGCTGCGTCTCAATAATGAGGCCTCCGGAGATCCTGTCGCTGCTTTTGACGAATACTATCGTCAGGGATTCGATCTTGTGACATCACCCGATGCACAACGGGCATTTGATATCGAACGTGAAGACTCAGAAACACGCGACCGTTATGGACGTGACAGCTTCGGGCAAAGATGTCTCCTCGCACGTCGACTCGTCGAAGCTGGTGTTCCCTTCATCACAATTTACGACGGAGGCTGGGACCACCACAGCAACATTTTCGATGCTTTACGCACGCGGCTCCCGAAATGGGATAATAGCGTGGCAACGCTCATTCAAGACCTGAAAGAACGCGGACTTCTCGACTCAACTCTTGTTGTCGCTCTCGGCGAGTTTGGTCGAACACCGAAGATCTCCACTCTTTCCGGACAGACTACTCCCGGTCGTGATCACTGGGCGAATGCCATGTCAGTCCTTATGGCTGGAGGGGGAACTCCGGGAGGAGCGGTCATCGGAGCAACCGATCGCAAAGGCTTTTCCGCAGTTGATCGTGTCCTCTCACCCGAGAATTTCGTGTCGACGATTTACACGAAACTCGGCATTGATCCGGACGAAATGTTGTACACGCCGCAGGGCCGACCGACTCACCTCGTCAGTGACCCCACTCCGATCTCGGAACTGATTGCATGACCTCACGTGGACTGACCTTCGCACTCATCCTCAATCTTCTCGCCGTTCGAAACATCGCTGCCGATGAACCACCGAAAATTGATCGCCTGATTCCCTCCGGAATTCAGTGCGGAACAGAAGCCAGCATTCAGATCGTTGGCAAACCGGGATCAGACCCGCTGCAGGTCTGGTCCGAATCAAATGGCTTTGAGTGGTCATTCGACGAGAAGAACGAAACCGCACAGCTCATCTGCCGTGAAAATACAACGCCTGGATTGCACTGGATTCGTTTTTACAACTCATCCGGTGCGACAGAACTGATGCCGTTCTTCGTCGGGACGATCGCGGAACTCGCCGAACAGGAACCGAACAACTCCATTTCCGATGCACAGGTCATTGAATCCAATTCTGTTCTCGTGAACGGCATTCTCGAGAAGTCCGGCGACGTTGATACTTACTCAGTCAACCTTCCGTCCGGATGCACCTTCGTCGCTTCGATGCAAGCCAACAGTGCTCTCGGTTCACCGATGGATGGCATTCTTCAGCTTCTGGATGCGAAGGGAACCATCGTCGCCCAAAACGATGACGATCAGGGATTCGATCCGCTCATTGCGTTCCCAGTCACGAAACCCGGACAATACTTTGTCCGAACGTTTGCATTCCCAGCCGAACCGAACAGCTCCATCCGCTTCGCTGGGGGCACGGATTATCTGTATCGACTGACACTCACCACCGAACCGTATGTGGACTACTGTCTGCCGATGACAATCTCAACAGACGAAGTCACTCCAGTCAAGTTGTTCGGATGGAACCTCAACCAAGATCTTCGCCTCATCACGGTCAATCCATCTCAAGAAGACAGCACTACGATTTTCGAAGGACTGACGAACTCAATCGAGCTCCAGAACGTTTCCGGTCAGAGCCTCTCCGAGCGATCAGTCAGCGAAGCAGAGCTTGGAATCCCGTTTCATGTCGCCGGAGTTCTCGACAGCCCGGAGGAAACAGACTCCTATACCCTCAGCTTCGATGAGAAACGAAAAGTAGCAATCCGCGTGCGTGCCCGCGAATTGCATTCTCCCCTCGATCCGATTCTCACTATCGTTTCCAGCGATGGAAAAGTTGTTCACGAAAGTGATGACCAGTCACGAGAAGAGCTCGATGTCGACACGACGTTCGACTTCCAACCCGGGGAGTACAAGCTCTCCATCTCTGACCGATACGTCGCCGGAGGAGACCGCTACTTCTACGTCCTCTCCGCAGAAAACAAGATCCCCGATTTCGCAGCGACTGTCGCATCCGAACACTATGTCCTGACCGACGAAGAGGAACTCACGATCGCTGTCGAAATCGGACGCGAAGAAAAGTTCGCGGAGTCGATTCAAGTCTCTATTGAGGGACTCCCTTCAGAAGTTCATCCCGTTCAAGAAGCACCCGACGAGACCGACGACAAAAAAGAGCCAGCGAAGTCCATTACAATTCGCATCAAAAAACCTGCCGATCTCAATAGCTGGAGTGGACCGATTCAGATCATCTGCACATCTGAATCTGGGATCGTACACTCCGCGAAGACATCGATCGGCAAGGGGGGGTTTCAGTCTCAACACCTCTGGTTGACAATTCGATAAACTCGCCCGCTGATACCTCAATCTATCTCGGGAGTTGCTGAATGAGTTTCATTGAATGGTCGGACTTCGAACGCGTGGAATTACGAGTTGGCAAGATCGTCGCTGTCCATGACTTTCCCGAAGCCCGCAAGCCTGCCTACCGCCTCGAAGTCGACTTCGGGGAAGAGATCGGAATCAAGAAGTCGAGCGCGCAAATCACGGGGCTCTACACGAAGGAAGAGCTGCACGGACGCCTCGTCATCGGCGTCACCAACTTCCCTCCCAAACAAATCGGTCCCGTCCGCTCAGAGTGCTTAGTCACTGGGTTCGTCCGCGAGGATGGACAAGTCGTGTTGGCCGTCCCGGATCAGGATGTCCCGCTCGGATCGAAACTCGCCTGACCGCGATGCTCGTTCGGTTCGGTTTCGATCGTCAAAAACTTACAATCATCCGCGACTCATTCATGCGAGCAAGCAGTCAAGCAAGAGCATTTCACTTCTGTTCTCGGCAAGCGTGAACTGTTCTCGGAAGGGGAATCAATGATCGGAATTAGCAGAAGAAACTTTCTGAGAGCCGGAGCGGGAGTGGCACTCGGGGGAATGCTCGATCTGAATCTCTTCGCTCAAACTCCGATCGGGGATCGTCCGGAACAAGACCCAGCAGTGACTGTTCTGTATCCAAGAGACCGCGTTCCCCTCACGTTCATCATCGACGACTCCACCTGTCTCGTGAACATGGGACACTTCTGTATCCCGCAGTTCCAAAGCTGTTACCCCGATCGCCCGGTGTATCAAAAGCCCTGGTGGACTTTTCCTCGCGAGATTCCGGACAGCTTCGTCAGAGAGTTCGGCGAATGGTGTGCTGAGAATGGAGTCAAAGGCAAATACAGCATCGTCCCCTACCCCTCTTGCGTCGGATGGCTGGATCGTGAACTTCCCGGGTGGTCGCGCAAAGACTTGCTCGCCAGCTTGAAACTCGTCCGAGATCTTATGGTTCCCAACTGGGACATCCATCCCGAAATGATCACGCACACTCGAGTGATCGATCTCAAGACGGGACGACCCTTCGACGAAATCAGTCCAGCAACGATGGAGAACTCATATCCCCGCGAGAAGAAAAGCGTTGACGAGCTGGCCGCGTATTTGGCTTATGCACTGCAAATCATCAAGAACTGCGACCTCCCCTGCGAGGGAGTCACGACACCGGGCGGGTTTGGAAATCTCGTCAAATCAGAGCTCTCACTCGCAGCCCAGGAAGCAGTCAGAGACGTTTACAATGTTGAGATCCCGCACTACTTCAAATATGTCATCACAGGTGACGAAAGCACAGAGCCCATCGTCGAAAACGTTTCCGGGTTGGGAACGTCTCAAGTCAATCTGACGGTGAACATCCCCGCGGGAACCGGAGACTGGTACGGAAGCTGGGAAGGAGATGTCACTCCCGAACCGGATCGATATGCCACCGAAGATGCATCGTCTGGTCGCATGGTCGAACTCATTGAGAAAGGCCAACCCGCGTTCATGCTTTGCCATTGGCCCGGCATGTACTGCAATGGAAGCAAAATCGGATTCCAGGGATTTCAGCGAAACGTTCTCTCACTCAACAGCAAATACGGTGATCGGACTCACTGGATGAAACTCAGTGAGATTGCACGCTACTGGGCTGCGAAAGAACTGACGACCGTACAAGTCACGGACTCAGCCATTCATCTCAATGCGCCGTTCGCTTGCCCTGATTTCACCTTGCGAACAACTGCCTCACACAGCCAACCGCCTCAACTGATTCACAAACAAGATCGACGAGCACTGACTGAGGTGAAAAATCGATCGGAGTTAACTCCCGGGACCTGGCATCATCAGGACAACGAAACAACCGTCTGTTTTGCTCTTCCGAAAGGGAAGTCGCAATTGAAAATCGACGGCTGAGCACGCATTCGCACGAGCAAACTCAGAGTTCTTCCTGATAAAGAAGTTCAAGCGAACGCACAGGAAAGAGCAACCACTTTATTCATCGACGATCTGAACCCCTTTCCAAAACGCAACTCGACCTTTGATGTCATCAGCCGCAGCTTTCGGATCAGGATAATACCAGGCAGCGTCTTCGTTCGTTTGATCCCCGACTTGAATGGAGTAGTAGCTGGCCGTCCCTTTCCATCCACAGACAGTTTGAGTCGAACTCTCTTTCAGCAAATCCATGTTCACCGACTCAGCAGGAAAATAGTGATTGCCTTCGACAACAACAGTTTCGTCCGAATCTGCAATCACCATCTCTTTCCAAATCGCCTTCATGAGTCTCTCCCGGATTTAACGAATACTCTCAGCTGCTCAGTCTATACCAAGTCGCAGTTGCTTGCGCGCTAAGTTTGACTGAAAGAATTCGGTCTGAGAATCTGACTCAGGTAGAGAAAAACTACTGCTCCGCAATCTGAAACGCAGCCTCATAAACTTTGACGGGAGGACCGATCGTTGTTGTCTCCCCGGGAGCTGCGCGGAAACATGGATAAACATGCAACTCGAACTGATAGTTCCCCGGCGTTTCATGCGTCGGGCCGAAGAATGTCCAGAAGGAAAGAACGTCCGGGTCCAGGTTGAGTTTCACCTTCGGAACGCGTGAAGGATCTTCCCCTTTGACGTAGTAAGCTGCGGCTGGTTTTCCGGAAGGATCTCCACGGTCGACTTGCACAGCTCCAGCGTATTGTGGAGTTTTCATCAATTCCGTCAGTACACCCATTATAGGAACCAGACACCCCGAAGCTGATGGTTCATTCATCCAATTCATTGGGACCTGTACCGCTTCAGGGCTGTTGGCGGTTGATCCTTCCGGATAAACGATTCCCACAAACGGCCAACAACCGGGATCAGTTAATGGCAATTCCCCGAGTTGATCGGGACGATTTGCTTGTGGCCGAATCTCAAGGAGGGCATAGAACCCCTCAGTCGGGCTGACAGTGATGGAATCATCAATCGCCTCACCTGATTCGATCTGGGCGAACTTCTCGATTTCAACGAGATCGCTTCGCTTCTCTCCGAGTGGACCGCTCGGTGCTTGCCAACAGCCAGACAAAAGTTGAAGACAAAAGACAACAACAATGATCGCCACAATGTGTGCTCGATCAGAATGAGAATGAGTCGCTTCCATTGCGGGCCCCCAAGGCATTCCAAGTTTGCAGACAAATTTGATCAGCGACGAATCGTAAGCTGCCGTCGCAGAATCTCACAAGAGCATTTCGAGTTCTGATGAGTCAGCCCGTCTTAACTCGATCAATAGGAAGTACAAGTTAACGCCCGCAAGCGATAACACCCACACGCAGTAGTGCTAAAACTTCCTCTCACCGGGACGACGTCGATTCGCCCAGTTAATCGCAAGCCCACATAAGATTTTGAGGAACAACCAGTGCTGCGTTAGTGCGCTCAAAGTCTATTGTCGTCCACCTTCGCAACAGCCTTCGACGATTCCGCAACGGGGGCAGACGAACTTCTGTTTGATCTCGTGAAGCGTTCCTCCGCAGCGAGGGCAGACACATTGTTGAGATGATGAGGTATCTGGGACGGATGTGGATTCATGATCCATGCTCAAAGTTCTCCGTTAGAGCAGAAGAGAGATTTTCGAGTTCACTCAGGCAGATTGCAGCGACTGCTTCATCCAGTGCAATGCCAGCAGCAGATTTCCTTGCGTCCAAAGCAGCGGGCAAATGTCATTGGGAATCCACTCGCCTGCTTCGAGGAAGTACGATTCCGGGCATCGATACGCACCGAACCGCGACTCGGCTGAGGTGAGTTGGCCCAGCGATCGCTGAAGGTGATAAAGCTGGCGTTCGCGGTCCTGTTCATCTCGGGATTCGAGATACAAGCGGCCATAGATGACCGACAGGATCGGATCGAAGATGCACCACTGAGCTTCTTGACCTTCTTTCAACAGAGCATCGCGAGAGGAAGTGTCTTCGCTGTAGTCAGTTGTTCGCTTATCCGCTGCGAGCAATGTTCGATAGTCGGCACACCAGTAAGAGTCCCCAATATAGCGTCGGACTCCAATTGGACCGGAGAGATGGCTTCGCACGTCTTCGGCGATTTGTCGCGTCATCTCCTCGTCGAGAATGTCGAGCGGGTACGCGAGAAACAACAGAGCAGCATCGTAGCGCCGATTCTGCGAGGGATCGGTTTGAATGCACTCGGCTGGGAGGATTTCCGCGAGAGCGACGATCCCCTTTTCCTGGATCTCTTTAATCTCTGGCTTTGTCAGCCCGGGAAGTTCGGAGTCTGTTTCATCGAGCCAATACAACAATTGCTCGATCCCGGCGATGACCGGTCCCAAGCTGCTGGCTTCGATTTTCTTGGTCTCCTCCCAATGCCCGCTGTCTTCGTCCTGCCAGTACTCAATCGCATCGAGATACTTCACGATCAATGCGAGAAGCTGAGGCAGTTCGGGAGATGGTTTCAGATCGCCACTTCGGAGAAACTTACATATCAGCCAGAGCAGATAGCCAATGGCGTCGTTCTGAGCGTGAGCCCATTCTTCTTCGTTTTCTTGAAGGGCTGTTCCGTCAAAGCGAATGTGCGGTCGAGCTTGAGCATCGGACGGGTCAGCACGGCCTTCGATGATATCGACAAACTTATGTTGATACTTGTCATAGAAGGAAACAAACGCTTCGACAGCTTGAACCGCAACGTCTTTCTGTCCTGCGACCCACAGCGCATGAGCGACATGAATGTTGTCGCGCACCCAAACGTTCTGATAGCCAGTCAGACCGAATTCCGCGTGGTCACCAGCAGCTGCTGAGAACAAGCCCGAAGAAAGTGTGGGAAAGCGAAAGGTTCCCTGATCGTTGAGAAACTGCTCGACGCGGTCGATGTCAGCAGCTGTCGACTTCTCACTGAGCCATTGTGCGGGTGGTGATTGCGTTCCGATTCCGTCCATCTCCCTCTCCTCCGTGGTTGAGATTGGTGACTAAGCCCGAATTGGTTGATCACCAAAACACTCTGGTCGATGACGAGCACACACCGCCTGATTGAACATCTCGCTGGCCCCTTCGAACGGAGCCAGCGAGTGTTGCCTGAACTTTTACTTCCGTGCATCTCCAACGGCCGGGGCACTTGGCTGCGCTCCAGGACCGAAGTAGCGAAGGCCAACAAGCGGTTCCTTGCCGGTATTCTTGATGGTCACTCCGCTTGATGCTTTCTTCGCAGTCACAAAGACTTCGTCTTCGGTCATTTCGCCAAACCGAATCATGACCGGCGACTGGAGGACCAAATCATCGATCAGGCCGCTACCCTGCACTGTGATGAGACTAAAGGCTGCTCCGTCATTGATCGTGCAACTGGCACCGGGTTGAACCGTCAATTCTTTCGCGGTGAAAAGTTGTTCCCCGTCGACGGTTCCGTAGACAATCCACTTGTCGACCCAGCCATCTCCTTCTTCGGAGACGATCGGCTCTAGGTAGTTGGAATCCTTGAAGTTTGGATCGACGTTCTTTTCCCAGTCGAGGGCGTCGACCATGTAGGCGTTGTCGTTGTGGAATTCTTCCGGGAAGTCCTTGGTCAGCAGAGCACGTGGCACTTCGCGACCTTCTACGAGGTTTTGATACATCCCGAAGACATCACTTCCCCACTGCGGTTCATAAGTGACAAGTGAACCGGGAGCGTGCAGCACGCAAGGGGGAATCAGCCAACCTGTTCCGGGCTTCAGTCGATAAGCTTTCGACAGATCGAGGATTCCGTTATCCCCCTCATTCCAGCGATCCAGGCAATCGATGACGTCTTGCTTGGTGGTTCCCGGTTCAAAGCCCATGAACGTGTACGGAAAGTTGTTTCCGATGGCGTTCATCTGAGGCGGGAAGTAGTAGGATTCTGGCTTTCCTTCCTGACCTACTTTGGCTGCCTGCTCGGCGTTCTGATGCATATGGTGAGGAATGGGGCCCATGTTGTCGAAAAACTTCGAGTAGACAGGCCACTTGCCGTACTTGTCCCAAATGGCATCGCCAATGATCTCGCCTTTGAGTTCTTCAACAGCATCCCGGAGAAGAAATCGTTCGCCACCGTGAACACAGTACGAGAGACCTTCGTCCCAGTTTCTGTTGTCGTTGGCAGCTTCCGTCGTCGAACCGAACCATCGCTCGTCGATTCCACCGCGATTCATTCCGTACGCGTAGTAATCGTTCGGATGCAGCTTCAGTCGTCGTCCCGGTTGCAGAAACGATCTGGGAACCCAGTTCGGTGCAAGGCGGAGAATCCCGTCTGTGGCTGTCAGAGCAGCAGATGCCAGTTGTGCGACGTTCGCCATGAATCATCCTCAAATATGCAGATCAATATCGGTCTAAGAAAAGTGTCCGTCTTACTCGCCATCGCTCTCAGGATGGGGAGCCATCAGAATTCTGCTGAAGATCCGTCAATCCTTGTTCGATCGACGACCTCTGCCACGTCTCTGATTGCTGCGGCCTCCGGAAGACGTTTTTCCCGACGAAGAATGTTGCTTCTTCGTATCGAGATGGGAAATCGCTTCTTCCCAGCTGGGGATTCCAGAGTATCGGTCCTTCTTCTTCGGCTTCTCCCGCTTCTCTTCGGCTGCGGGTTTCTCAGAAGTTGATTTCGTCTTCGAACGAGTCGGTTTTTCCTGAGCGGGCTCAGTCGGACGTCGCTTACGAGCGGGACGTGCAGACTCCCGTTGTACGTTCTTCTGCTTTGGTGGCCGCCGCTGTGGGGATCGCTGCGAAGAACGCTTTGCAGGCTCATCATCGAAATCGAGACCTGCTCCAAAGTCGTCCCCGGAGTCGCTCGTGTCGTCTTCGTAAGATTCACTCACTTCAGGCTCTTCGAAGTCGTCTTCTTCGTAAGACTCTTCGTCACTCGCGGAGCTTGCTACGACTTCGTCCTCGACCGCTTCCGGTCCGAGGATTCCGGAACCAAAGCCGTCATCGTCGACTTCTTCGAATTCCACTTCCTTCTTGCGAGTCGGAGGCTTGCGTCTTCTCTTCGGCTTTTCGGACTGCTCTTCGGCTTTCTCTTCCTGAACAGGTTTTCGACGTCGCTTCTTCTTCGGTCGAGACTTGGAAGCTTCCTCAGCTGGAGCTTTCTTCTTCCGCGATCCACTACGACGTGAGGGTTCGCTCGATTCGTCGAGAGCATCCCAGTAAGCGTCTCGCTCGCTCATCTCGGAAGTGTCACTAACATCTTCCGAAGCGTCGTCTTCCAGACCGGATTCGAAATCGTCCTCGTCATCGGACGCACTGCCTTCGACCAGACCGATTCCAAAGTCATCATCTTCGGAGTCGTCGAAGGGGCTGACGACATTCGGTCGAGGCGGTTGTTTCGATGCAGAAACAATCCAAGCGAGCGGATCTTCCTCGGAATCAGACGTTGCGATTGGCTCCGCAGCCGTCGTCGGTTCAGCTTCCGGAACTTCCGGTTCAGGGATCGCAAATCCCAGATCATCCAGTCCCAGCCCATCGACTTCGAGAGGCTCATCGTCCTGGTCAGACGCATTCAGGTCGACACCAAGCAGATCATGGGCCAGGGCTTCGACATCATCATCAGAATTTCGCGAGGGTTTCTTGTTCATAAAGAAAAATTACCGTGGTCCCAGTGCCGCTGCAAGACTCAAAGACAAACGTGTTCTGAAGTGTTCAGAATCCCCAAAATGAGACAGAGAATTCGGAGAAACTTGTGTTGCCAGATTGATCAGATTCAACATGCTTGACGGTCGATCCGATCAATTCAGTGCTCGACGGGAAAAAGCGGTTGACAACACCATTTCAATCGATTACTGACACGCGAGAAAAGCGACGTCCCTAAGCGACCGAAAGGCCGGCAGATGGTAGCCGGACAGGACGAAACATTTGAGATCGAGAAGGCTCTAGAATATGACCATCACATTCGGAATGCGGTCGCCTCAAGCCGGCTCCCCCGAAGCGGACCAGTTGGATCAGGATTACCACTGGAACGCCATCGTTGCATCTGATGATGAAGACGTCGAAGAATTCGATGATTTCGACGACGATGACGATGATGACGACGACGATTTTGATGATGACGACTTCGACGACGAAGACTTCGATGAAGACGACTTCGACGATGATGATTTTGATGACGACGACTTCGACGATGATGACTTCGATGACGACGACGAATTCGACGATGATGATGAAGACGAGGACGACGATGATGACGACGACGATGACTTCGATAGCTTCGTCGACGATGACGACGACTTTTAAGAAATCGTGAACCGAACCTTCATCCAATCGGGATCGCCAGCTCCAGAAGGTGGACTGACTCTCGCGACCTGATTTCAAATCAAAATGAAGCCGCGAGCCCTTCCCGTCAGCTACGCAAGCGTCAGTCGTCAGCGTCCTGGCTGATCCCTGCTTTCAAACAGCTGCAAAATCACCGAGGCGATATTCGCCTCTCATAGTACAAAAATCAGCGAACGCCGATGTCAGTCTTAGGCTCACATCGGCGTTCCCGCGTTTTACATCCCGCGTGATGCGAGTATCATTCCGTTTTCAACGGAGAGGCCGCTGCGACGCGAACGCTTTTGCAGATTGTCGCACATCTGCTTCCGTGGCAATTCGCCCTCACTGGAAACCGCACCTCCTGCGTTCTCCCAAGTGGTTATTGAGAAACATGTTACAAAAAGTCGATCAAGCTCAGTTTCTTGCCGGTGAGCACGAAATGCTCCGCTTCTGGCGCGATCAGAACGTCTTTCGACTCTTACAAGAGAAGAATCAGGGGAAGAAGCCCTGGTCGTTCCTCGATGGGCCGATCACTGCTAACAATCCGATGGGTGTCCACCACGCGTGGGGTCGAACCTACAAAGACGCCTATCAGCGATACTTCGCAATGACCGGGCACGAACTCCGCTATCAGAACGGATTCGATTGCCAGGGTCTCTGGGTGGAAGTCGAAGTTGAAAAGCAATTGAACCTCGGAACCAAGTCCGCCATCGCCGAATACGGTATCGACAAGTTCGTTCACGAATGTAAGCGTAGAGTCCTGAACTTCGCTGCCCGCCAAACCGAACAATCCATCCGCCTGGGCTATTGGATGGAATGGGACAACCCCGACGAACTGCGGAAGCTCGCCGCGAAAATCGACACCGATGAGACAGTCGAACTCGCGACTCCCAAAGGTGTCGTCGAGAAAGGACCCGCCGAACAGCTCGTCGCCCGACTCGGAAATCCGGAATGGGGTGGCAGCTATTTCACATTCGCCACCGAAAACAACGAGACGATCTGGAAGTTCCTGAAGAAGTGCTTCGAACGCAAGAAGGTCTACCTCGGGCACGATGTCATGCCCTGGGGTGGAAAGTCCGGCAGCGCGTACTCACAGATGGAAGTCGCGGATGGCCGTAAGCTGACCACTCACAAGTCGGTTTTCGCGCGCTTCCCACTGGTTGACAAGAACAATTCAGCCCCGGGTGAGTCACCCGGGGCCAACGATGAGCAACTCAAGGCATATCTTCTCATCTGGACGACAACGCCGTGGACGCTCACGTCGAACGTCGCCACGATGATCAATCCCGATCTCGATTACGTTTGCCTAAAAGCACAGATTCGAGGCGATGAACAACCGGCGGTTTATTACTTCGCTAAAGACAATCTAAACTTCAAACGCCTGGAACGAGAGTTTAAAGAAGGCTTCGGTCGCCCCGAATGGCAATGGCCTGAAGGGCTTCAAAAGCTAAAAACGATCGCACAGATCTTTAAAGAACAAGGTGGGTTCGAAGAACTCGGCACAGTTAAAGGTGCGGAGATGGTCGGATGGAAATATCAAGGTCCATTCGATGAACTCGATGCACAAAAACTGCCGGGTGGTTTTCCGTCACAGCCATCAACGGGAGGCCAGTCTGACAAACCGAATTCTGTCGAATCTCATCGAGTCATCGACGGCGGACGGGACTTCAAAGGGAATCCGATCGTTGTCGCTGGCGAGGGAACGGGAATCGTTCACTCCGCTCCGGGCTGCGGAGATGTCGACCATAAAATCGGAATGGAAGTTGGCCTGCCTGCCATCGCGCCGCTCCGTGAAGATGGAACATTCAGCGAGGGCTTCGGCCCGTTCACCGGGAAGAAAGCTGTCGATCCCGCCACTGCGGACATGGTCTTCGATTCGTTAAAAGAGAAAGGGCTTCTCGTTTACGTAGAGACTTATCCTCACGTCTATCCGCACTGCTGGCGGACCGGCGAAGAACTCGTCTTTCGTCTCGTGGATGAATGGTTCATTAACATGGACTGGCGAGATGAAATTAAAGCCGTCACCGAACAAATTAACTGGATTCCGGAAAGCATTCAGGGGAAAGATCGAGAGCTGGAATGGCTGTCGACGATGCGTGACTGGATGATCTCCAAGAAACGATTCTGGGGACTCGCACTGCCAATCTGGGTCAATCCCGAAGACCCGACTGACTTCGAAGTGATCGGCTCTCTCGAAGAGCTGGAACGACGCGCCCGCGACGGCGGAGAAGGCTGGGACGAGTTCGAAGGTCACACTCCGCATCGACCCTGGATCGACAAAATCAAGCTGCGCAGCCAGAAAACCGGTGCACTCCTTGAGCGCGTCGAAGATGTCGGCAACCCGTGGCTGGATGCCGGAATCGTCCCGTTCTCAACGATGATGTACAACCACGATCAAACCGAATGGCAAAAGTGGTTCCCGGCCGATCTCGTCACAGAGTGCTTCCCCGGTCAGTTCCGCAACTGGTTCTATTCGTTGTTGTCGCTCGCCACGATGATGCGTTACGACGAGACCGATGACCCGAAGGAAAAGATGCCGTTCAGAAATCTGCTCGGACATCGTCTGGTCATGGATGAGCATGGCAATCCGATGCACAAGTCGGACGGCACAGCGATCTGGTTTGAAGAAGCAGCTGAACAACTTGGAGTCGACACGCTTCGCTGGATGTACCTCGCCCAGAATCCCGCTAGCGATTTGCGATTCGGTCTGCGAATCCCGCAGGAACCGGTCACACTCGAAACGGTCGACGGCCCGATTTCCGAGACGAAAGAAGGCTTGCCGACCTGCAAAGTCACCAGCACGCCCGCGGACAATGTCCGTCGACAAGTCCTCATCCCGCTGTGGAACAGCTACGCATTCTTCGTGAATTACGCTGTCCTCGACGGATTCGATCCGAAGCAAGACCCGGTTCCATTGCAAGAACGTCCAGAAATCGATCGCTGGGTGCTTTCCAGGCTTCAGGAACTCACTCAAACTGCCCATGATTCGTTTCAGGCGTTTGATGTCGCTCGATTCATGTCTTCAGCGACCGAGTTCATCGATGAACTTTCCAACTGGTACATCCGCCGCAATAGACGCCGATTCTGGAAAGCCGTCGAACAAGGTGAATCTGGCGACAGCAATAGAGGTCCGAAATGGGACACCGACAAACTGGCTGCCTATCAGACACTGTATGAAGTCCTCGTGACTCTTTCGAAACTGCTGGCACCAGCGATTCCCTTCTTAAGTGAAAGAATCTATCAAAACCTCGTGTCCACCGACGACGGGGGGAACCCTGTTTCTGTGCATCTGTGCGACTATCCGGAAGTCGACTCAGCGAAGCTCGATCCCGAATTAAGTGCCCGCGTTCAGGCCATTCAAACACTTGTTCGAATGGGACATCGATTGCGAGAAACAGCAGAGTTGCGAGTTCGACAGCCTCTTGCCGAGCTTCGCTTCGCCTGTCAGGATCAAGCTGTCGCGGAAGCATTGGAGCATTCACTCGATGTCATTGGCGACGAGTTAAATGTGAAATCCGTCCAGCGAGTAAGCGATCTCGACGATCTTGTGAATTACATCTTTAAACCGAATCTAAAGACTCTCGGTCCGAAGTACGGAAAACTTCTCGGTGCCATTCGCAAACAGCTACCGGAGATGGAAGGCTCTGAATTGGCTCCACTGCGGAACGGTCAGTCCGTCACCATCTCCATCAACGGCGAAGATGTCGTTCTGGGTCCGGATGATGTTCTGGTAAGCGTCGAACAAGCAACGGACTGGGCCAGCGCAGATGCTGATGGAATTCAGATTGCGTTGTCGACGAAGCTGACCGAGGAACTGGTTCACGAAGGAATGGCTCGCGACTTAATTCGTCACATTCAGCAACTTCGCAAAGATGCAGACCTCGAAGAAAACGATCGCATTCGTGTCTCGTGGTCGTCGTCTGATGATTCCAACCTGATCAATCAGGTCCTGAAAACCTGGATGCCCACAATTCTAACTGAGACGCGAGCCTCGGAGATGAACGAGTCCACCACCGATGGAATACCCGTCTCGGCCGGAGAAGCTTCGGTTGTTTTGTCGATTTTCACCGACGTCCGAGAACGCCTGCTTTTCGATTGACGAAAGAAAGCTGCAACTCACCAGTTGCGGAGCCCGTTTGGTTTTGCTGTCGTTCGCCTATTCACGAAGGTGCAGAGGCGACTCAGCGAAACGAACGACTTCAAACGTCGATAGTTTCTCGCGTCCGACCGCGATCATCAACTCATTTCGCAAGACAACGGACTCGATATCCTTGTCGGTCAGCAACTGCATGAAGTCGCGCTGAAGAATCTGTCCCGAGTAAGCATCAATTGTCCAGACTTCATCGCCAGTCGGGACGATGACAGAACCTCCGTCGAGAACGACTTTCCTCGACATCGGTGAAGCTGCAAGCTCGTATTCCCATCGAACGTTTCCGGTATCGACATCCAAACTCGCAAGCCCGGAACCGCTGACCAGTAGCCCACCTTCGTGAACTCCGATGAATTGCTCGGAACCCAACGGCCTCCAGGCATGCCAGATGAAATCTCCGGTGTACGGGTCAAGTCGCGTGATTCCCTCTTTCGCACGTGCGAACAGAGATTGATCGCTTCCCCAGACTGCTCCGTCGATCGGCGGAGACTCAAAGAGTTCTGCGTCGACCTGAGTCCAGCTTTGAGATGGGAGAGCAGTGATCCACAATAACTGCCCCGTCGACAGGTCGAGACAGGCAACTGCGTCCTGATCGATGTTCCAGAAGATCAGTCGATCTTGAATGTGAATCTCGTCAAAGAAGACTCGGTCCGGCGTTGACGTCTCTCCGAGTGTCGATCCAATCCGCTCATCCCACACAAGTTCACCGGAGGAATGATCGAACGCCACAACTCGCAAACCATAATCTGGCTCGGCACTTCGCATCGGAATGACAACGAGCCCTTTCTCCACACGCGGCGGACCGGAAAAGATCCATTGGGCTTCGTCGTTCGGATGGGAGCGTAGATCATTCGCAGCTACAGTCCATCGGATTTGACCTTCTCGCTGCAGATCGGTGGCAAACAGTCGCGAACGTTGAAATTCATCTCGCACTCGGTTCACCACAAACCGAGCCACACCCGTCCGACCAATCCAAAGGTCGTTGACCAGGCTTCCCGATTCCTGAGCGAACGGAATCACTTCTCTGTTCTCCATCAACGGAGGAGTGTCGATTAGAAACCCCGCATCTTCGCGATCGACCGGCCAGGCAGCCTCACCGGAAGCGAGAGCCAGCCCGCGTAACCCACCCTGATCAGAAACCAGCAAAACATCGTTCCAGATCACCGGTCGAGGGATGCGTGATAATTCAGCTAAAAACTCCACCGAAATCGACCACTTCTCTTCGGCAAAGTCGAATCGACCTCTTTGAAAGGGAAGTGAGTCATGTTCTGCAACAAAGCCTTGAGGTCCGAGAGACGACTGATGGTCCAACCATCGCCCCAGAAGTTCCCCCACGTTTCCAGTGTCGCCAGCCACGGCTCCTTTGACATCTAAGAGCGTTCCACGCCAGCGATTGAGTCGCTCACGGGCTGTGAGCAATCGACCGGTCACTCCATCGGCGATGATCAATCGTTTGAGAAGTTCGGCTTTCTCAATCTCGCCAATTGAGCGACTTGCAGCAGCCGGTCCCGAGGAATTCTGAAAGTAAAGCAGCGTCAACCAGACCTGTCTTGCTTCTTCGAATTCGCCTTCCTTCCAGGAACGGTCCGCTGATTCAAAAACTTCAGCGGGCGTTATTGACTTCGTCAGCAAGTCTCTCCAAAGCGAGGAGAACACTTCCCCGGATGAATTGGATCGAGAGTCCTTCCGCGTGCTTGTTTCCATTTCGGGGAAGAGCAGATCGACCATCAACTGGAATTCCACTCGCCGCCGGTTGTCGAGCGATACCAGGCGACCTGCGGAATCGTCTTCGAGTAGTTGTAATTGCTGTTGGGCTGTGTCGAGTTGATCGTTCTGCAACAGCGATTTGATCGACTCGAACGCTCGTTCCAGCTGAGAATCGGTCTCCGTCACAATCGGAAAACGAACCGGAGCACCCAGAACTTCTGAACCCGGCAACCGAGCTTCGGCAGGTCGTTGAGGCGTCTGCAATGGGACAATCGGGACCGGTTGACTGAACGTTTCCTGAACGAGGATCAGAACCAGAAGTGTCGATCCGATTAGCTGTGAAACCAGAGTTCCGCGTCGCCGTCCCGGTGCCCAGCTCATTCGTCGTTCTCGCGCAGCCTGTGACCGATATAAAAGACGACCACTCCCACCGTGGTCAGTGCAGGCATCCAAATCAATTGAAAACCGAAGTTCAGTTGCCACAGAATCAACAGCGGAAGAAACGTGAGTGCAGCAAATTGCATCAGAAATCCGAGAGTGTTCAGAAACGGTTTTTGCGGCACGGCGAGTTCTTTCGACAAGCTTTGGAGTGGATCATCTACCATTTTGACCCCTTTTGACTAAGATAGAAGCGTATACGGGTCATAGAGTGCTTGATTTTTTGTCATCCAGCATGCTGATTTCTTGTTCTTCAAACGTTTTCCCCAATGTCGCGCGTCGTTTTGGCAATGAGTGGTGGAGTTGACAGCTCAGCCTCAGCCTGGCTTCTTCAAGAGCAAGGTTACGAGGTTGTGGGACTCTTCATGCGCTCCGGTGTCTCTGAAGATGCCTGCGAGACCGGAATCGGTGGGCTTCCGATTGTCGACGCGAAATCACACAAACAAGGCTGTTGCAGTGCTTCCGATGCAGCGGATGCAAGACGAGTGGCTGACGCCCTCGACATTCCGTTTCACGCATTGAACTTCAGCGATGCATTCGGACAAATCAAGGACTATTTCGCTGACGAGTATCTCGCTGGGAGAACTCCGAATCCCTGCGTGATGTGCAACGTCTGGCTGAAATTCGGCAAGCTCTGGGACTTCGCAATACATGTCGGTGCGGACCACATTGCGACGGGCCACTATGCTCAACTCGCACCTGCAGAAGGAGAAGACCGACCCGGATTGTATCGCGGCCTCGATGCGAGTAAGGACCAGTCGTACGTTCTGTTCGGTATCGAACGTGACCTTCTCGATCGAATCCTGTTTCCCGTCGGGGGATATCAGAAAACAGAGCTTCGTCGGCTCGCTGAGCATGCCGGAATTCGAACCGCGAACAAACCTGACAGCCAGGAAATCTGCTTTATCCCGGACAACGACTACGCGCGATTTCTCTACGACTACCGTGGTCCACAAGAGACTGCTGGAGAACTCGTCGATACGTCCGGAGCTGTGCTCGGAGAGCATGGCGGATACGAAAAGTTCACGATTGGTCAGCGGCGAGGTCTCGGAATCGCATTCGGCGAGCCACGTTTTGTCGTTCGCATTGAACCGGAAACGCGTCGAGTCGTCATCGGAACAAAAGACGAACTCGGCAGGACTTCGGTTGAAGCTGATCGACTGAACTGGCTGAAAGAGGACCTGGAGTTTCCACTTCATGCCACAGCACAGATCAGATATCAGCACACTCCCGGTGAGTGCGTGGTCTATCGTGAAGAAGACGACCTGATTCGAGTCGAATTTGAACAGCCGCAATTCGGAGTCGCGCCCGGACAGGCACTTGTCATTTACCAGGATGATCGAGTTCTCGGTGGCGGCTGGATTCGATAGAGCGCCGCAACAGTTCTTATCGGCTCTTCGCTCGCGAGTTGAAAGACTCTCTATTCCGGTCGATCGACCGGAGCGAATTTGATCTTCTCGATATAGGTGACCTGCTGGTCTCCCTGAATGCGGCCGCGGCATGCGGAGATGGCTTTCACAATGTAGCGATAGTGAAGACCGTAGTCTGGATCGAGTTCAACTTCGAGGTCATCGCTGTAGCCTTGCTGACCTCCAGCGATCGCAGCGATGTCTTGATTCAACCGTTCGAAACAGAATGGGAAGTCATTTCCTAGAGCACGACTTCCGAAGTAAAGCTGTTTCAGGGTGCCATCTGGATTCGCTTCAAGTTTCACCTTGAGATCCATCGGTGGAATGTCGTCATTCGCATTGGCGACAGCACCGATCGGCATGTTGATGTTGAAATCCCCTTCTGGCGGAATGATCTTCAGTGTGAGCAGGAAGAAAATCAGCAGCTGAAAGACGATGTCGATCATGGCCGACATTTGAATGTCGACTTTGGTATCGGTTTCTCGTTTGCGAAATTTCATCGATTAATCTCTGCTCTTTGCAGCATCACCTGAGTCAGGGATGTGAACCTTCCGAGAAAGCTGAGTTGCTGTGGATTAATTGAAATCGAATGGCGGCGTGTTCTGATCAACTCACGACTTCAACAATATTCCGAAGCTATCCTGCTTCGTCGTCAGACTTGGCTTTCAAGGCGAACTTCTCGAAGCCTGCCTCCTGTCCCAGCTTGATCAGTTCCTGTATCAAGCCTGTGGGGACATCTCCATCGGCACGAATGACGATGGTCCGGTCCCGGGCTTCAGCCTCGCCGAATTGCTTGGCAGCGAGGGTGTATTCATCTTTCAGTCGCGGGAAGTAGTCGCGAATCGGAATCGGCTGATCTCCATAAAAGATTCCCGGTTCCTCGCTGATCTTCTGGCCAAGCTCGTTTCGATCGAATCCGACATTCAAAACGATATCGTTTTCGCGGGCAACTTTCGGAGGACGTGCGAGCTTGTCGGCAGGCAACTTGACTCGCTCGTCTGCTTGAGTCTGCTCGAAATTCGTCACGATCATGAAGAACGCGATCAGTTGAAACGTCATGTCGATCATCGGAGTCATATCCGCTTCGACGATCGTGGGCTTGGCGTGTTTGATCTTCATTGTTTCACTCAGAAGTGGCGACTGAAATCAACCTTACTGCTGGATCGATCCGGTTTGACCTGTGATCAGGCCTTTTCAGTGCCAGCTTTTCCAACTGCTGAAAAGCGAGCCATGAGTCCTTCGCTCACTCGACCAACTTCCAAGAGAAGTCGGCTGACGCGGTTGCGAAGCAGACCGTAAGCGATGATCGCAGGAATCGCGACAACGAGTCCTTCGAGAGTCGTAAACAACGCGGTGGAGATTCCGTCTGCGAGGTCTTTTGGTTTCGGTGCTGTGGCAGCGGTCGAGATTTCACGGAACGACTGGATCATACCCCAAACCGTTCCCATCAATCCGATCATCGGAGCGATCGAACCGATCAGTGCCAGATAGCTGAGGCGATGTTCCATCATCATGCTCTCTTCTTCGCCAACTTCCTGCATTCCTTCGATAGCTTCTTCGTAGCCTCGATTCAATCGTCCGAGACCTGCTGCGAGAACTCGAGCGATCAGTGATTCGTCGCTGCGGGCGATTTCATAGGCCCCCTGATAGTCTTTCGCGGTCAGCTTCTCTTCGAAAGCAATCACGAATTCTTCCGGCAGAAGATTATCTCTTCGCACCTGAAGAAGATTCATCATGATGACAGCCACCATGATGAATGAAATGAGAAGCAACACAGCTCCGAAATACCCGGATGAGCGAATCATCCAACTGAGCATGGTCTCTCGTGCAGCCGTTGCTGGTGCTTCGGCTTCGGTCGCTGAATCATCGGCAGCGTTCTCGGTTGCCGCTGGAGCAGATTCGGTGGCTCCATCGTCCTGGAATGCCCAACCTGCATTCGGAACCGAAGCGATCAGCATGGCCATGATGACCATCATCAGAGAGGTTGCCTGCCAGATACGGCGTTGTCCACTGAGACGAGAAAGCATCATATTCTCCGCTAACAACAGCGGCCGCGCAGTGGGGGGAAACTGTCGACCGTGAGAGTGTTCTTGAGATGTTTAAGACTTGAAATTCAAAGAATCATAAGACGCTGTGGAGAGGGTCGCCATTGACTCCCATCGATTTTGTCTGTTTGATGAAGACATCTTTCTCGCAAAATCGGAACAGGAGTATTCATCTGAATGACCGGGCGACTCTTCGCCATTCAGCCACCGCTTCCCAGCTTCTCAACCCATGGGCTGTTGGGATAATCGGCTTCGAGTTTTGCAGAAGCATCCGCTCCCCGCGCGGGCTGACTGACTACAGGCCAGAGCTGAGCGAGACGATAGAGGGCTTCCGCGTGCAAGTCTGCATGAGAAGCCAGAGATGGGACGACATCCACATGCAGGTAAGCAAGAATTGCTTCCTTCACTTTCTGACCTTGGGCAGCGTATCCGTCGCCGAGCCTCAGATATGCTTCGGCGAGAACGCGGCTTTCCTCTGCTGAAGTTTGATCGATGACCGTTTGAAGAATGTCGGCAGCTTGATCGTAAGCAGACTGGCGCTGAAGACATTCCGCCTGACCTAACATCGCTTCCAGTTGTTTCGCCTTTTCAGCCGGAGAAGATGGATTGCTCGAAGCGACTTCGTCATACACCTGCTTGGCAGCTGCAATGTCGTTTCGGGCCAGCAATGTCTTCGCCCGTCCAATCTTTGCTGCCATCTGGTAATCGAGCCAGGGAGACTGTTCGAGAACCGTGTAAGCTGCCTCAGCTGAGGAAACATCATTCGCGAGAAGTGCAGTCTCCGCGAGGAGAATTTGAGTGTCGTAGTAGCGATAGAAGTTTCGATTCTGCTCGGCAAACTGTCGCAGTTGTTGAATCGCTGCCTGGAGTTGTTCCGGATCTGCCTGTGCGAGTTTGGAAGTCGTCCGAGCCAGGAAGAACTCCACGTCTCTCTTAATATCGGGGTTATCAGAACCAATCGCCGACAATGCTTCCTGATAACCTGCCACAGCTTCTGAGAGGTTTCCAGCACGTTCATTACTGCGAGCCAAATTGAGCGTCGGCGGCTCGCCACTCCAGGCAATGTACGAAATTGTATTCGCCGGGACCGGCACATCTTTCCTCGCGACTTTTTGATTGACGGTCACAGACGTCTTGTCGACAGCCGTGATTTCTCCTGCAACAGGCTTCGCTTCGCCCTTCAGGTAGACAGTGTCAATTTCCTGCCCGAGCACGGGACTGAAGAGCAACAACACAAGAGACTGTGCTGCTACGAAAAGACGACGAGTCGGAGTGATCTGCATTGCTTTGCGCTTTTGGAAAACTGTGGGGTGACTTCGAATGAATCGCTGAATAGCTACTCGGAACTCGGCGGTTTGGGGCGACGCTTCTTCGTCGGCGTTTCCCCTGTTGCGGACTTTCCGTCTGAGGCACTTTTTTGCTTCGCTGCCTTGGCCGCTCTGGCCGCTTTGATCTTCTTCACTTCTTCTTCGGTGAGCTTGCGTTTCTTTTTCACCGGAGCATCAGCCGTTGACTTTGTCGCGGAAGCTGACTTCTTGGTCACAATCGGTGGAGCTTTGACGGCGGTGACTTGATCAGGCACGTTGATCACTGGAGCGACATCAGCCGGTGCTTCGAAGACATTGTCGAACTGAATTGATTCCGCCGGAGCAGGACTCTTCGTCGCTGGCGTCCCTGACGAGTTTTGATACTTGGAGTACTTCCGCTTGTTCTGACCGACTGCAAGGAAGTAGAGCCCGGCAACCGCCGCTCCACCCACGACCAGAAGTAGGATCATCAAAAGTGGACTACTCGAGCTTTCGGGAGTAGCGGCTGCTGAGTCTTCGGTCGCAGTGGTCGGATCGGTTTGTTGAGCCACTTGTTCGACAGGATTATCTGGAGAAGTTTGCGGACGATCGACGTCGCGCGGGAGATCAACGACCGGACTTCCGAGTGCTTCGAGGACCTGACGATAGAGCTTGTTGAAACGCTGATACTCCGCATCCGGCCAGCGATTTGAAACTCGTTGAAATCCGGAGATGGCAGCCTGGGCTCGACGCAGGTGCTCGACGGAAGTTTCGTTGTCGAGGGCTGTCATTCCATACTGAAACTCTGTTTCCGCGAGGTTGTATCTCGCGTCAAAGTGCAGTTGTTCCATTCGAGGATCGTCTTTTCCGAAGATCGCTCGCTGCAAAGCTTGAGCGGTGTATGCCCAACCCCACACTCGAATCGGTTCCTTCTGACCGGCAATCGCCATCTGAAAGTGTTCGAGTGCGTCAGGTCCGCCCTGCTGTCCCCAATCCTGATAAAGCGATGCTGCCTCAAACTGTGCATCAGGAGCGTTGGGACTCTCTTGCAGAATTTCGAGGATGACAGTCTCCGCGGCGGGGAACTCTGGCTTTCGTCTGAGCGTATTGACGAGTCGAAGTTTGGTCGAAGTGATCTGACGTGGATCGGAAACGAAGTCGGGCTCGCTACCGGCTCGTTCGACGATCTGACGGTAGATGTCGGAAGACTTGGTGAAATACTCTTCGGACTTCTGCTGGTCGTCGCGGCTGGCATCTCCAAGACTCGCGAATGTTTCCGCGATCCACAGCATGGAGTAGAAGGTCTGTCCTTCTTTTCGGTTCGAGAGGTCATTCAAGAAGCCTTCGAAACCTTCTCGAACTTCCTGAACACGTTCGTTCTCACCGGAAGCTTTCAAGCGTTCCAGTTCTTGTTCGAGTTCTCTTCCGAATGAGACAAAGATCTGCGTCAGCGCCGCTGCGTCGTCGCTCCCAGCGACTTGTTCCAGCTGCATCCTTGCATTCCGAGCTTCGTCGAGATTCTTGATCCCGATATATGCTCGCAGAAGCTGTTGATAGGCGAAGCTGGCCATTTCTCGGCTCTTCGCACTCGAAGGTTCAGTCGGACGAGATTCTCCATCAGCAACGGAAACACTGGCGATGACCGAGTGAGGACCGACGGTCAACAGCTCGATCGCACCGGTCGGCCCATCTTTGGGAGTTTCGTAAATCCCATCCATGTTGCGGATACTGACAAGCGAGAGTTTCGCGCTGACGACTTCGTCAGGCAGCGGTTTTTCCGCGGGAATGTTCTTCTCTGCTTCCGCGATTCCCGTCTGAAGACGTTGAATCGCAGCGGCTTTCCATTCGTTCAACTGCTCGGGAGTGGGACGTTCGAGAGCGGGTTTGGATGCTTCAAGATCGTACTGACGCCAGTATGCCTTTCCGGATCGGATCTGTGCGTTCGCGTAATCGGAGGAACCTTGTGGTACCTGATCCCACCATTCGGCCGCCCCGAGGAGGTCTCCATCCTGAAACGCGATCTTCGCCACAGCATTTCGAGCGTCATTCGCTCGGCCGGAATCCGGCCATCGGCTGGCGAGCTTCTCCGCCATCGCTTTGACCATGGCTGCTTCGAACTCTCGGTTCCCCGGAGAAGCATCGGAGTATGCGTAGTCAAAGGCCGTCATCGCGATGAAACCAGCTTCCCGTCCAACTTCGGGAAACGCATCACCGTACTTGTCCATCTGATACTGGGCCACAACGCCAGCGTCGAGATATTTCTGCTGGAGCAAGTAACCGTAAGCCAGTCTCAATCGGGCGATGTTGACCATGATCGGATCGGTGTCCGCCTGAACAAACCGAATCGCCAAATCATAAAGCCTCGCCATCTCCCCAGCGGTCGCAATCAGTGTTTCCTGAATCTCTTTGGCTTGTGCGAGGTTGCCGTCGAGTTTGGCTTGATTGATCGCTTGATTGAAGGAATTGACTTCCTCATAAATCTGACCAGCATTGCCGTAAGCGGTATCGAAGTCTTTCGGATCGCCGGGATCACGATTGAGCGCGACCATCAAACGCTGAATCATCGCGGAAGCAGGAGTTTTCAGTTCTCCCGGAAAACGTGCAATCGTGCGGGCTCGGTTCAGTGCTTCGGTGAGATTGTTTCGTCGCTCGGTTTCCGAGAGAGTTCGATCGACTCCCAGGACTTCGAGAGCGCGACACAGCTCCCATTGAATTCCCAACCCGACATCAGTTCTTGATCGAGTTCGAGCATCTCGCAGCCATTCCTCCGCTTCGAGAACAACCAACTTATAGTCTTCACGTTGTTCATGATTGAGACAGATCAATCGAAACCGAAGTGCAGAATCCTTCAAGCTTCGCATCGCATCCGAACGACCTTCGTGCCCTAGAATCTCTTCATAAATTCCAAGTGCAATTCCGATTTCGTCCTGCTCTTCAAAACACTTCCCTTGCCACATTCGGGCATAAAGACCACCCAGCTGACTACGATAGCGCTCGTGAATTTTCTCAAACTCGAAGGCAGCTTCGGTGAGGATTTTTTTGTGCTGTTCGCTGCCCCGGTCGTAGGTTTGAGCTTCCCAGTATTTGCATTGAGTGAGATCGAGCTCAGCTTCCATGAACTGAGACTCCGCCTCGGCTCGCTCCGCCCTCATCTCCTTGTTTTCAGGAGGAATAAACGTCGGAAACGCTTTCACAGCTTTTTCATGCTGTCCGACTGCCTGCTGAAAGATGCCTCGAGCCTGTTGAATGAGGTCGCGAGCGTTCTGTCGGTAAAGATCGCGGCTACCCGCGTTAGAAGGTTTATCTCCATCCCATATTTCGACACGAGCTTTCTCGAGAAGAATTCGTCCGCGTGCGGTATTCGCTCGACCAGCGAGCGGGTGATTTGGAGAGGCTTTCACAAATTGTTCGAATGATGCTTGCGCAGCATCCAGCTGTTTGCGTTGATCGTCGAGGTTCTTCAATCGACGAGCATTTTGCAGAAGCGTTTCAGCTCGTTCGTAGGCCAGAACGTCAACGATGTTCTGGGGAAGGTTCTGACGGTTTTCGATTTCGGTCAGGTATTCCAGAGCTGTGTCATAATATCCACGCTGGCGGAGACCTTCGACAAACTCCAGCACCGGTTCTGCAGCCAGAAGTCTGGTGTTCGTGCAGAGACACAGGGTCAGCGACACAATGATGAGAAGAATACAACACCGACGAGGGAGCATCATAAAGCGCAACCGTCCTTTTGGGCACATTCAGTCGGATCGTTACCATCCGTGAAAACGTTGAAACAGACTCCACGTCTTCAAGAGATTCTCTGAAAAGAGTCGGATGCTGACAGGAACCGGAGGCGTTATTTCGCCTCAGTAATCTCAGGTGAACTCGCATTCGAATCCACCAATGACATACTCTATATCGAGAATCACGAAAAATCCAAGTCCGTCCATTTAACACAAAACCCAAAACGAGGGTGTGTCAGGGTTACCTCATTACATAGCTGCGTCTTCTGGTGAATTGATGATCATTTGCGAATTTTCTTCGAAATCGTTTCGCGCCCTCGACAAGATATGCCTCATTTTCGTGTTGAGTCTCACCGGAGTTGTCGCGACAGCTTCGGAACCCCCTGCGACGGAAGAGATTGCGGTTCAGACGGAAATCAATCCCGAGACGCTGGCATTCTTCGAATCGCGCGTTCGACCATTGCTGGTCAAACACTGCTATGAGTGTCACAGTGGAGAAGTGAGTAAAGGCGGGCTAAAACTGGACTCAATCTCGAATATTCTCTCCGGCGGAGAAAGCGGTCCAGCTGTTACGCCTCACAAGGCGGACGAGAGTCTGCTGGTCGAAGCGATTCGATACGAATCTTACGAGATGCCCCCAGCAGGTCAGCTTTCCGAGAAGGAAGTCGACATCCTGGTGAAGTGGGTTGATTTGGGTGCTCCCTGGCCGGGTGGAGATCGCACAGTTCGTTCGGTCGATTCCGCAGACAAAATCACGGACGAAGACCGCCAGTTCTGGTCATTTCAACCGCTTCGCGATCCCGCCGTTCCGCAAGTCGAACCAACAGACTGGCCTCGAAATGACATCGACCGATTTCTTCTCCGCAAGATGAGTGAGAACGGTCTTGCTCCCAGCGACGAAGCCGGTTCGCTCACTCTCTTGAGACGACTCTATTTCGATTTGACCGGCTTACCACCAACTCCTGAGCAAGTCGATGCGTTTCTCGCCGACACCTCGCCCGACGCCTACGAACATCTTGTCGATGATCTGCTCGACAGCCCGCGATACGGCGAGCACTGGGCGCAGTTCTGGCTGGATCTTGTGCGATACGCAGAGTCAGACGGATATCGAAAGGACGACTACCGCCCGAATGCCTGGCGGTACCGAGACTATGTCATTCAAGCTTTCAATTCCGACAAACCGTTCGATCAGTTCGTGCGAGAACAGATCGCCGGCGACGAAATCGCTCCCAATGACCCCGAAGCCATCGCTGCCACGGGATTTCTGCGATGCGGAATCTATGAGTACAACCAGCGAGATGTTCGTACTCAGTGGCAGGACATGCTCAACGACATCACTGATACCGTTGGTGATACATTCCTCGGGGTCGGAATGGGATGCGCCCGGTGTCACGACCACAAGTTTGATCCCATCCTTCAGAAAGACTATTTCCGCCTTCAAGCGTTCTTCGCGAACATTGCACTCGACGACGAGAAGATCCTCGCTTCTCCGGAAGAAATGGCTCGCTACGAAGACCAACTGAGCGAATGGGAAGCTTCAACGGAAAGCATTCGTCAACAGCTTGATGAACTTAAGACACCCAAACTCAAAGAGCTCGAACGTAAAATGGTGATGATGTTCCCTGAAGAGATTCAGGAGATCTACAATCAACCCGCTGAAACGCGCAGCTCACTCGACAATCAACTGAGCCACCTTGTCTACCTGCAAGTTCTTGATCGCTACAGAACACTTCCCACAACTTTCAAAGGGGAAGAAAAGAAGAAATGGGACGCTCTCCAGAAAGAGCTCGCTGAGTTCGATCACCTCAAACCGGAACCTCTTCCCAAAGGACGATCTATCTCCGAGTTCGGGGACCAAGCGCCCGAGGTTTTTATTCCCAGCAAAGAGCGACTGGGAGAAATCGAACCCGGGTTTCTGACGATCTTTGACCCAAAGTCAGCCAACATCGCAGAACTGAATCTCCCCGAACCGACAACTGGACGCAGAACAACTCTCGCGAACTGGCTCACGAAGGAAAATCATCCGCTCACAACTCGAGTCATCGTCAACCGGATTTGGAAGCAGCACTTCGGTGCTGGCATCGTCAACAGCCCCAGCGACTTCGGTCACCTTGGAGAAACTCCGACTCATCCGGAACTGCTCGACTGGCTGGCCACTCGATTCGTTGAAAACGGCTGGAGCCTCAAATGGTTGCACCGAGAAATTGTCTGCTCCGCAGCCTATCGCCAGTCATCACTCACTTCGAACGAAGGCGCCGAACAAATTGACCCGGAAAACCGCTTCCTGTGGAAGTTCAACGTTCGCCGGCTGAACGCAGAACAAATCCGCGATGCACAACTCTCTGTCGCGGGTACTCTCGATCTTGAATCCGGAGGCCCGCCTGCGGAGCCGGACTCTCATCGCCGCACGATCTTCAACAAGGTAATCCGCAACACCAGAGACCCCCTGCTCGATCTGTTCGACTTCCCTGATCGGATCACCAGCAGCCCCTCCAGAAACATCACAACGTCCCCCTCTCAGTCGTTATTACTGATCAATGGGGAGCAGACCTTGGGACATGCAGAGGACTTCGCCAAACGACTTGTGAAATCGAACGATCGCGGCCTCGAATCACAAATCCGCGATGCATATCTCACCGCTTTGCAACGTCCACCCACAGAACAGGAATTAAATCGAACGCTTCGTTTCCTCGAAGAATCTCAGGAGACCAGCACCGTCGTTGAGGAAGTCGTTCGAGCGAAAACCAATACGCAGGTGCTCGAAGTCAAAGAAACTCCCTTGGCGTCTCCGGTCCAGACCGTCGATACTGAAGGACTTCCCCGGGATCAATTCACAGTCTCGGCCACTCTCCTACTGCGGTCGATCTATCCGGATGCTTCAGTCAGAACAATCGCCTCCAGCTGGAACTCTGATTCTGAAACATCTGGCTGGTCGCTGGGAGTGACTTCGACCAAGTCTTCTCATCAACCAAGGCATCTCATTCTGCAACTGGTCGGGAAGAACTCTTCCGGAGAGCGAACCTACGAAGTTGTCCGGTCCGGAATTCACCTGGACTTGAATCGACCTTACTTCGTCGCTGTCTCAGTCGACCTCGAGGACCAGACCGCCAACGGCATCACGTTTGTCGTTCGGAACCTCATCACCAATGAGCAAACGGTGACACATGCTGACCATCGAGTCGTCAAATCAGAAACGAACCGCCTCCCGTTTGTTGTGGGAGGACGTGTTCGACAGAATCGCCATCGCTGGGATGGCTGGATCGACGATCTGCATCTGTTCCAGTCAGCTCTCACCGAAGACGAGATTTCTAACCCCGAAGCCAACACCGATGCGGAACAGATCGTCGGTAAATGGAACTTCAACGGAGGTAGCAAAGCACTCTTCGACAGCGTTCACAACCGCGAACTGTGTGTGGAAAGTTTCTCGAGTGCTCCGCCGTCTCAACTCGTTGACTTCTGTCACGTCCTCTTGAATTCGAACGAATTCATCTACATCGACTAGAACATCTTCAGGTTTGGCTCGTTCTCGCTCGCACGAGCAAACACAGCCTATTTACCTACTGAAACAGCGCAAGCGAGTGCACAGGAAAGAGCAACTTGCTCTAGAATTGCTCGTCTAACCGAGTTCCTGGTAGTTCCAACTAGGCTTGTGTGTTCTGACGAAACAGCTTTGCCAGGCGAGAATTTCGGATGGTCGAGTCTGTGTTGGGAAGATTTGAATCGTCGTGTTCTCTGGAAGAACTTCGACCGGATGTGACGAATTGAAATGCAAAGCCAGTCGCTGTTGAAGATTCAACGTTTCCCCGGCGTAGAGATTGTTCTTCTGCTTGGAACGGAGCAAATAGACTCCCGGTCCCGATGGAATCTGTGAAACGTCCAGCTCTGAAAAGACAATCGCTTTCCCGATTCGCTTAGGAGCAGTCAGAATCGCTCCGCGTTGCCGAGCAGTTTTGGATTGCTTACGAATCTTCAAGGCTGCCCACCGCATTTCAAACGAGCTTCGTCCGGGTGCAAACTGGCGAGCGAGGTCATCAAATTTCTTAGCAAGCAGAGGATCAACGAGGATTTCATCCAAGCTTGTGGCGAGCTCGTCGTTAAGCAGAGATTGCAGCGCGATCTCGCTGGCATGCAGAAACGGATCGACATCCAGCCAGTTCATGGAAGTCGCTCGAACCGTTTCGATGTGAGCAAGCTTTCCGGACTTCCTCAATCGAAACAACAGCGAATTCCAGGTGCGAGGCTCGCCAGCGAGACCAAGTCGACGGCAGGTCTCAACGAATTCATCGTTGAGCGCCGGATCAGCCACGACTCGATCGACAGAGAACCCATCGTGTGTCATCTGAAAGGCTTCGATGATTCCGGTCAGGACGATCTGCAATTGAGCTTCGGCCAACCGCTCTTCGGAGGGGTCACGTTCGGGCGACCCAATCTCCTCTTTCGATCTTGATGATTTGCCCGATATCGCTTTTGTGGCGGGAGCACTTTTGGTCGGCTCCGCAGAGCCATCGAGAGGATCACCCACTCGAATCTGTTCGAGTCGACCGCGACCGTAGTTGACGTAATCTTCCGAGAGCTCAAAGCCCACGAACTTGCGGTTCAGCTTCTTTGCGGCAGCCAACGTCGTCGCACTTCCCGAAAACGGATCGATGACAACGTCCCCTGAATTCGAACAGCTGCGAATAATGCGACCGAGCAATTGCTCCGGCATCTGACAACCATGAAACCCCTGTCGCTCCTTGAATGTTCCCGCGACCCGGGGGAAATACCAAGTGTCTTCCTCCCCTTTGAAGCACCCCTGCAAATCCTGAGGACGAAGGGTCCAGGTTCGTTCGCTGTCATGCTTGGGTGTGAGGTCGTCAGAACTCCATGTCCCATCTTCGGCCATCATTTCTCCGACAACATCTTCCGGACGGATAATCCAGGTATCGTCGGGAAGTCGGCCTTTTGGATTGGCTCGTTTGTCGTTGTAAACCAGCTCTCGCGCAGACGGAATACGGTTTTCCAGCTCATCCGCTCGGAACGTAAACCGCTGCGGGTCCTTCACGAAATAGAAGAGATGAGCGTGTGAGCGGGTGAACTTTTGCTTGCAGTTCACTCCAAAGGTGTAGTACCAGATGATCCAGCTTCGAGAATGAAAACCGATCTCCTGGCTCAGCAGTTTCAGCTCTGCTGCGTATTCATCTCCAATGGCCAGCCAGAACGTTCCGTTGGGCTTCAGAACCCGGTGCGTGGCTGCGATCCAGTCCCGCGACCACTGCAAATATTTCTCCCGGCCCAGCTTGTCCTGATAGATGTCGTAGTCATATCCAATATTGAAGGGCGGGTCAGCAAAGGCCAGATCGATTGACTCAGCCGGAAGTCCGTTCAGACCTTCAACGCAGTCACCATGCACAATTGAGTTCAGAAATTCATCCATGACGTCAAATCTCGTGAAAGATTCAGAATTGCGTATCCTACCCGATTCATCGTTGCCGCCAAGCAATCAGTGGCAACAACGTCTGTGAATTCGTTACTCTGTCAGTCACGACGAAAAGCTTGAAACGAAATTTTATCTGGTTGTCCCATACACATCGTTCCCCTCTGATCTCAGGCAACTTCCCGCTTGTGCTTCACACAGACTGAACGATCCCCCTGCCTTTGTTCTAGCTCCGGAACCGAAAGCCATGCACAAACTTTTGTGTCTCACCTTCCTGACGATCTTCGGGTTTGCACACAGCTCGATCGCGGCCGAAAAGAATATCATCTTCTTCATCACAGATGATGAGAGCCCGACTCTCGGTTGCTATGGTGATCCTGTTGCGAAAACTCCCGCCATCGACGCCATCGCTGAAGATGGAACGCTATTCTTGAACGCTTTCGCGACGACAGCAAGTTGCAGCGCCAGTCGGTCAGTCGTGATGTCTGGGCTCCACAACCATAAGAACGGCCAATACGGGCATCAACATCACTACCACAAGTTCTCATCTTTCGACAACGTGGTCAGCTTGGCCCTGCCTCGTGTTCTGGCGAATGCAGGATATCGAACCGGACACATCGGGAAATATCACGTCGCTCCCGAAACGGTTTACCACTACGAAACCTACATGAAAGGCAACGGCCGCAACGCTGTTGCCATGGCAGATAACTGCCGAGAGTTCATCACCGATCAGTCTGATGACCGACCATTCTTCCTCTACTTCGGAACTTCCGATCCTCATCGAGGCGGCGGAACAGATAAGACATCCACCAGCGAACTGAAACCGGATCTATTCGGAAATCGCCCCAACAAAGGCTCACATGAAGGTGTCGAAGAAGTCTTCTACGATCCAGCTGATGTTCCGATTCCGCACTTCATGACCGACACACAGGAAACCCGCGAAGAACTCGCTCACTACTACCAGTCATGTGCTCGTATTGATCAAGGAGTCGCTCGACTTGTCGAGATCCTCAAAGAGGCTGACTTGTACGACAAAACCATGATCGTCTTCACCTCCGATCACGGAATGGCCTTCTCCGGCGGAAAAACAACGGTCTTCGAAGCTGGGTTGAAAGTTCCGTTCGTTGTTCGAAATCCATACGAAGAAAATCGTGGAGTCCGTTCGACAGCGATGATCAGCCACATCGACATCACTCCTTCACTTCTCGACTTCGCAGGAGGTCTCGATCCCAAAACCAACGGACCGAAAGACTGGGTTGATCCCGACAAATTCTGGAAAGAGCGTGGAGAAAACCTGCTGGAAAACAGAAACGGTGGTCACAAGTTTCGAAGCTACCACGGAAAGTCCTGGGTTCCGATTCTGGGTGATGCTGACGCAGAACACTGGGACACAATCTTTGCTTCCCACACATTCCATGAAATTCAGATGTACTACCCCATGCGAGTCGTGCGGGATAAAGAGTACAAGCTGATCTGGAATATCGCTCACGGACTGCCTTATCCGTTCGCCTCAGATTTGTGGGCTGCCTCGTCGTGGCAGGCCCAGTTCCAGAAGGGGATGACCGCACCGTATGGGCAGAAAACTGTTGGTGACTATATTCACCGACCGAAGTTCGAGCTTTATCACATTGCTGAAGATCCGTACGAATCCGAAAACCTCGCAGTGAAAAGCGAATACGCTGAGATCCTGAAGACCTACCAGGAGAAGCTCAAGCAGTTCCAGCAAGAGATGGACGATCCATGGATCATGAAGTGGGAGTATGAGTGAACCCGTCTCGTGGGGATCGTGTCCGCTCTGGCTGTTTCTTTTGAAATTCCAAGCGTCGCTGACGAGGACTCGATCCATTCTCTTATGCTCTAACGACTTTATTGATTGAAGATATCCGCAACATCATGTCACTGAAGATTCCGACGATTGATTGTTCGCTGGGGAACGCTGAAGAACTATTCGCGGAACTCAGAGACAAACTCAGCCCGCGAGGAGATGTCGTTTCCGAGGCAGGTCGACAACGGACCGTCGAACTGTTTGGGGAACCACTCTCTCCGCAGCAAGTTGTGGAAAGAATTTGTCACGACGTGCAGTCTCAAGGACTTGAGTCACTACTCAACTACTCGCGACTGCTCGATCGTCCCGACTTCGATGTCTCGGACCTCAAAGTCTCGACAGACGAACTCGCTGCCGCACATGCGAAAGCTGACGCGGAATTTCTCGAAACTGTTCGGCAAGTCCGTGACAACGTCATGGAGTTTCAGAAGGCGATTCTCACCGAAGATGTCTCAATCGTTCGGGAATCTGACGACGCACGCGTCGAATTGACACAGCGATACCGGCCTCTCAAACGGGTCGGAATTTGCGTTCCCGGAGGAGCTGCTGCTTACCCGTCGACTGTGCTCATGACTGCAGTCCCTGCTCAGGCAGCAGGCGTCCCGGAAATCGCCATCGTTGTTCCTCCGACAGAATTCGGTGGGTACAACACCGATCTTTTGGCGACATGTCATGAGCTTGGCATCACGGAGGTCTATCGCGTCGGTGGGGCTCAAGCAGTCGCTGCCCTGGCATATGGAGTTGAAGGTATTCCGCGAGTCGACAAAATCGTTGGCCCCGGAAATCTGTTCGTCGCACTCGCCAAACGCTATGTCTTCGGCGAAGTCGATATCGACAGCATCGCTGGTCCGAGCGAAGTCATTGTCCTCGCGGATGAGACAGCCCGAGCCGACTACATCGCCAGCGATTTGATTTCTCAAGCAGAGCACAGCCCTGGGTCCGGTGTTCTCATCACCTGGCACGCTCCACTGATTGAACAAGTCCAGCAAGCACTCGAAACTCAGCTGGGTCAACTCAGTCGCGGAGACCTGGCTCGGAAATGCCTGGAAGACTACGGAGCTTTGATTCTTGCTCGCGATGAAGACGAAGCAGCTAAGCTGACCGACTTGTTAGCGACCGAACATTTGCATCTTTCGATGGACCATCCAGAAGCCATGTTGGATCGCGTTCAGAATGCCGGAGCGATTTTCGTGGGACACTTCACTCCGGTCGCTTTTGGAGACTACGTCGCTGGCCCGTCACACGTTCTGCCCACTGGCGGAACCGCGCGTTTTGCCAATGGGTTGTGTGCCAACGACTTCCTGAAACGCTCTTCGATTATTTCGTACAACGAGGAAGCGTGTCGTCGAGATGCTCCGAACGTGCGCGTCCTCGCGGACAAGGAAGGGCTGACAGCTCACCGAGCAAGCGTTGATATTCGTGTGAATGAGTAGTCCAGTCGGAGCAGGAATCAACACCGTGCCATCACAGCCAGTCGCTCAAGATGATGGTCACAGATTAGACACTCCGAACTGGATTGCCGGGATCTATCGATCTCTTGATGTCGAAGAGTGTTCCGCCGCAACCACCAACGAAACGCGATTGTGGTCCGGCTGGGATCGAGTCAGTCTGCTGCTGAGAGCCGGAGATAAGCTTCGCCTCAAGTCGGTCAGTGGTGTTCAATCGATCGACCCTCGCTCGTCCACGACTCAATTGCTGGAAGAGATCGCAAAGGTCAGTTGGGACTCGGGTGACGTCCTTGATTCCAAAGCAGATGACCCATCAGACGAATGTCGCAGCTATCACGAACGCTGCCGCACGCAACGGGTGGTCGTTCTCCCAATCTACAACCAAGTGAATGATCCTTCCCCGGCGTTGATCGGTGTTCTGGTCTTCGATCAATTTGAAGAGAACGCCGCACTTGCTCGATCTGTGTCCGATTTGAAGGAAGGCCTGCCGCTCATTCGAACAGCGCTCACGCATGCTTTGAATCATTCCAGATTGCAGCAAGGCTTCCTGAGTCGTTTGCGTTCTTCATGGACTCAAGGAAGAGCAACGCGAGCTCTCATTGTGCTTTGCACAATCGCCCTGGCTTTTCTCCTGCTGGCGACTGTGCCGACTGAGCTGGTGATCTACGGAAACGGAGTCCTTCTTCCCGACCATCAGCGCGATGTCTTTGCCGGAACGAACGGGTTCATCGACGGCGTGTTTGTAACGACCGGAGCTAACGTCGAAGTCGATGCCAAACTCATTGAGCTCAAAAGTCCCGAGTTGCAGATGAGTCTCTCCGAACTGCGCGGAGAACTCGCAACCACTTCCCAGAAAATTCAGGATCTCGAGACTCTTCGAACCGATCCGCAAGCGTCGTCCCGAGAACGGAATCGCATTCACGATCTCGCAGCTCGGCGTGAAGAACTGAAAGCACTCGAACAAAATATTCGAACGCAAATCAAAAGCCTCGAAGATCAACAGACTGCACTGACTCTACGAAGCCCAATCCGGGGAACGGTTCTCACTCCAGATCTGAACTCAACCTTACCCGTCGGTCGACCTGTTCAACGCACAGATCGATTGTTGAGAGTCGCCGATCTTGAAGGGCCATGGATTGTCGATCTCTACGTCGATCAACGTGACGCCGGTCCCGTACTCGATGCAGTCAACAACGATCAAATCTCCATCGCGATTGTGACCGCAGATGCTCCGAATGAATCGTTTGCAGCCACTTTGAAATCCATTGCGCCAGCGATGACTGTCAAAACCGGACGCGGAGTCTCGCTCGAAATGCAGGCTTCGATTGATGCAGATCTCGATCCGGGGATTCGCCCTGGATCGAGTGTTCAATGCAGAATTTCCTGCGGTCACCGGTCCATCGGTCGAGTCTGGTTTCGAAGAATGATCGACAAACTGTCCACGTGGTGGAACCTCAGAAAGTCGTGATCACCTCTCTGCACTTACCGAGACTTTCGGCTCTCGAAGACCGCTGCTTCTAGAGCATTTTTTGATTTGGTGGGCACGATCTCGCACGAGCAAGAACAGCCTTTTATCTTGTGAAGCAGCGCAAGCGAGTGCACAGGGCAGAGCAACTTGCTCTATTTCGAGGCGTGCTCGAGCAACCAGACGATCAAGCCCTTCGCTAAGTGCATTCGATTCTCAGCTTGTTCGAAAACGATGCTTCGCGAATCGTTCATGACTTCTTCAGTCACTTCCAACCCGCGTCTCGCTGGCAAGCAGTGCATGAAAAGAGCCTGTCCCGGAGCGGCATCGAGGAGTTCAAGGTTCACCTGAAAGTTCGCGAACGCAGCAGAGCGTTGATCTTTCTCTTCTTCCTGTCCCATGCTCGCCCAGACGTCTGTGTAGATGACATCCGCACGATTCACGACAGCGAATGGGTCCGTGGTCTGATCGAACTTCAAGTCGGGGAACTGAGACTGAAGTCGCTGAATAAACTCATCCGCTAGCAAATAACCTTCCGGTGCTGCCAGAGTGAACTTGGCTCCCACGTGACCGCAAGCCAGAGCGAGCGACTTAGCGACGTTATTCCCATCCCCGACGAACAGGATTTCTTTACCTTCAATCGAGCCAGCATGCTCGAGAATCGTCATCACGTCGGTCAGAGCCTGACAAGGGTGATAATCATCCGACAGTGCGTTCACGACGGGACAGCCAGCATGTTTCGCGACGGTTTCGATCAACTGTTGAGAGAATGTTCGCAACACGATCAGATCGGAATACCCTCCCAGAACGCGTGCGATATCGAGGATCTCTTCTCGTCCTTGTAACCCCGCTTCTTTCCCATGCAGAAAAATACTGGTCCCGCCAAGTTGGGAGATCCCAGCCTCAAAGCTGACGCGCGTTCTCAACGACGGTTTCTCGAAAACCTGAGTCAAAACCTTCCCGGCACAAAGTGGCTGGCGTTTTCCAGACTGCGTTTCTGCTTTCAGATCGGCAGCGATTTTCAGGATTTCGAGGACTTCGCTGGAAGTTACATCAAAGAGAGAAGTGAGGTGTTTCATGGGGGTCTCCCGTCATCAATTCCGTCATCGTCAATGCAAATGAAAAATGCCCAGACACCGTTAGCGAGCGTCTGGTTCGCCTCAAGAACGAGCGAATTACTCAGCACTACCTTTGTAGAGTTTTCGCTGCATGTTGGGCTGATACGGAGTCCAGTGCGAAGCTGCATTGGGATCTGATTCAATGAGCGACTGAAACTCGTTCGTTTTGGCGTCGAGATTGTCGAGGTGATGAAGCGCAATCGCCTCGGGAGTCATCGGAAGCTTCGGGCTTCCAAATTCGTAAGCCCCGTGATGGCTGACAATCATGTGCTTCAAGCGAAGCGCCTTTTCCTTTGGGAAGTCCTGATTTGTCCGGTCTTCCGTCTCACGAATTTTGTCATCGAGCATCTCGATCCCGATGATCAGATGGCCAATCAACTGACCTTCATCAGTGTATTGAAACGACGTGTCGTAGCTGAGTTCCCGAATTTTTCCGAGATCGTGGAGGAAGATTCCGGCCAGCAGAAGATTGAAATCGACATTCGGATACAGATCCGTGAGGCGACTGGCTGTCTCGCAAAGATTGACAATATGATCGAGCAGCCCGCCGTGATAGGCATGATGCAGACGAATTCCGGCCGGCGCAGTTTTCAAACCCTCAATAATTTCATCGTCAGACAGGAAAGACTGCATCAACTCGGAAAGATCTGAGTCACTCAGGTCTAAGAGAATCTCGCGAAGACGCTCAAGCTGGGCAAGCACATCGGAATTCGATTGCGGAATAAAGTCCTCAGAGTTCACCGATTCATCGGTTGCCAGATCAATACGTGTGAGAATCATCTGAAGATTGCCCTGGAAGAGCTGAATCTTCCCTTTCACACGAACGTAATCCCCTGTGTTGATATGACTTACGATCGATTCGTTGACATTCCACAGCAACCCGGAAATCTGCCCCGTGCGATCGCGCAACTGGCCAAGGAAGTACGTGTCTCCGTTGCGATTCGCCCGCAGCTGACGATCTGCAAGAAGATAGACCTCATCAACTGTTTCACCGTCTTGCAGACTATTCACGAACATTCGCGACATGACGTCACCTGAGTTGACCCGACAACTGTCAGATGCTGCTCACATCGGGATGTGATATTGAGAACCCACTTCACCAGACAGCAGTTCAAACGGTTGCCAGAGTTGGCAATTAAAAACAAAAGTGCCGATCGAATTGATCGGCACGATGTGAAACGTCAAATGCTAGCCAGATTTCCTCGAACTCTCAATCCCAACTGGCATTCACAAGGCTTCGGGCAGCATGGACTCCCGCAAAGCACGCAGCTCCTATGCAGGCACATGTCTGAACCCATCGGGAACAAATTCGTCCTGCTTACGCGACTGAAAGCCCGATGGTATCTCGAAAGAGGCTTCTAGTCGTCGACGACATCAGTAAGCGGGAGACGAACAAAATCAATCCGCTGGTACGCTGACTTCCCGCTGTCTCCACACTCGAAAATGACGCCAACATCATCTTTATCAGCAGCGATCAGAACCATATCGCTGTAGGCAGCTGGCCCTTCGTGAAGCAATGGACCATCGTTCCAGGAAACCGTTTCATCAGTCGTGTAGCGAATTCTCAGATCACTTCTCCCCTTGCCTGATGGACCATCTTCATCGGGGCCAGCGAAGAGAATCACGTTCTGAGGATCTTCATCACGAATGGAAGCAGCCCGGAGGAGTGAACACTGCACGACGGGAGGATCGAGAATCGGAGGTGAAGGCAAAATGTACAAATACTTCGGTGATTGAGCTCGCAGGAATGTCTCTCCACCGTCGTCGCTGTAACCGTCGCCGCGAGTGCCGGGTGCATCTCCGTTTTGATCACGAGTATTGAAGTAGACCCGACCATTCGAGAGTTCCACCGCCGCTGTTTCGTTCGAATTCAATCCGTCTTCATAGGTGTCGTCGATCGCTCCCAGCTTCCAAGTCTTTCCATGGTCATCACTGTAGACAACATGAATTCCGTTGGGGCCTCGATCTTCTCCATCATCTCCAAGTCGATGGTCACACGGAATCACAAGACGCCCCTTGTGAGCTCCCCACTTTAGTTGAATCGAGTGAACCGGCCCTGTCGCGTACCAGCCCCATGTCGACAGCTTCGCACTCTCTGTAATGTCGCGCGGATCAGACCAGGTCTTACCGTGATCGTCGCTGTGAGTGACGAATACACGATCGTTTTCGACTGTGAATGGCAACCAGACTCGCCCGGGGTGTTCGGGGTCCAGCAGGTCAACCACAGGTGCGGGATTCCCCACTGTGACCGGGACGTCAGGATACAGCGACTCGAATTGTTCGCGTGCTTGAACGACTTGCAGTTTCCCCCAGGTCGCACCTCCGTCGGAAGATCGTTTCATCACCAGATCAATCTCGCTGGCATCCCCACCAGCCCGAGCTTCACAAAAAGCGAGCAAGTCGCCATTGGCAGCCCGCTCGATCGCAGGAATTCTGTAGATCTTGTAACCCTCCGTCCCCGCTTCGAAAACGGTTGCCCGTTGCTCTGCTGCATCAACGCTTTGAAGTTGAAGAGGAGTTACTGCTATCGCGAATAGAATCACTGCTGTCAATCGAAGCATTCGTTTCTCCTGCTGTCTCTCAGAGGAGTGACATCTCTCTCTGATGTGCGGCAATGGTGAAGTCTTCATGGTGTCTCATCGTAAAAGTGACCATGTAGAATAGGGACTGACTTCGTGGCTGTCTAAAGACCTGAGCGCGAAGAGAACTCGTCATCGGTCGTCATCTAACGGGACTCTTTGGTAACGTGGTGACCTGTTGTCATGATGTTCAATCGATTCGACAACGAACAAACACTCCCGTCAGAAGAGGCAATCGTGTTTTGGAGCTCCTCGATGTCCTGCCGATCGTTTCAAGTACAGCTACTCATGGCTTTCTCAGTGCTGATTACTCCGGTCTGGGGAGTCGACCGCGATGAAGTCTCCGCATCGTTGCAACATCGAGAGATTGATGTCGAACTCCCATTGAAAGAAGTTCGCATCTTTACCGAGTCGCTCGTGAGAAGATTCTCTCCTGGCGATTCTCTTGAGGAATGGAATCAACAAAACGAAACCACAAGACAACAAGTTTTGGAGAACGTTGTCTTCCGTGGTGAAGCGAAGTCGTGGCGAGATGCAGAAACCCAAGTCGAATGGCTGGAGCGAATCCCGGGTGGACCGGGCTACTCAATTCGGAAGCTCCGCTACGAAGCAATTCCCAACGTTTGGATTCCGGCCCTGCTCTACGAACCGGACGATTTGAGTGACAAAGCTCCCGTCGTTCTTAATGTGAACGGGCATGATTCCAAAGGCAAGGCAGCCGACTACAAACAAATTCGGTGCATCAATCAGGCGAAGCGGGGAATGCTCGCTTTGAATGTCGAGTGGATCGGGATGGGCCAACTGAAGTCCGATGGCTTCAGTCATTATCGAAGCAACCAGATCGATCTCTGTGGCACAAGCGGCCTTGCCATTCACTATCTCGCACTCTCTCGTGCGATCGACTTGCTCTTGGAGCATCCTCACGCTGACCCAGACCGAGTCGCTGTCACCGGTCTTTCAGGAGGAGGATGGCAAACGATCTTCTTCAGTGCTCTGGACCCCCGCATCACACTCAGTAATCCCGTCGCTGGCTATTCGAGTTATCGAACGCGAGCTGTTCACGTTTCCGATCTTGGAGACTCAGAACAAACACCGGTCGATCTGGCCATGATTGCGGACTACACCCATCTGACAGCCATGCGAGCACCCCGTCCAACACTGCTCACGTTCAATGCGCTCGATCAATGTTGCTTCAAAGCTGATCATGCTCTTGAACCTCTCAAGGAAGCAGCCCTCCCAGTTTATGAGTTGTACGGACAAAAACAGAATCTCCGCACTCACGTGAACCACGACCCGGGCACACACAATTTCGAACGTGAGAATCGAGAACAACTTTATTCGATGTTGAACACTCACTTCCTCAACGACGATCGCCCTGAGAGCGCTCAAGAAATTGAGTCTGAAGACGAGTTGAAGACAAGCGATGAACTCTTTGTTCCGCTGCCTGAACAGACTGACGATTTCCATTCGATCGCAATGAAACTTCAGTCACAGCTGCCTCGTGAAGCAGGCCGTGCAGAGTTATCGTCAGATGAACTCAGATCGAAGCTGCGAGAGCTTCTCAAGCTGGAAGCAGTCGATGCAAAGCTGGTGCAATCGTCTCCGCTTCCAACAGCATCGATCTCATCGAGCGGACAACGAATTCGAGTCGATCACCATTGGACCCTGCCAGCTACGGAGTTCACTCCCCACAAAGAACCCGAAGCGTTGATCATCGTCATCGCCGATGAAGGACGGGCTCAGGCATCTGAGGAAGTCGCTCAACAGCTTGAAGCTGGCCGACGTGTGCTTGCAGTCGACCTGTTCAGCCACGGCGAATCGACCATCTCTCAGAGAGATTTCCTCTACGGCTTGCTCGTTTCTTCGGTCGGACAAAGACCGCTAGGAATTCAAGTCGCCCAGCTGCTCTCCATAGTCGAAATGCACCGTACAGAAACTGAGGCTCCGATCGAACTCCTGGCTCTCGGTCCCAAGTCGGGGCTCACTGTCCTTCTGGCTGCAGCACTGCATCCGGAGTACTTTGATCGCGTTAAAATCGTCGACGGATTCTCTTCATTGAAAGACATCATCACACGCGATTTACAGATCCCGGACGGACCCGAATTGTTCTGCTTCGGCCTCCTCGAAACCTTCGACATTCCCCTCTTTCGAGACATGGCAGCACCGGTCAAGATCATCGAACGGAAGGCATCTGCGGAGTAAACATCTCGAAATACGTATACGTCAAGCACCGCCCTTGATGAGCTACGATTCGCCCGATTGGGCCATGAAAACCGACTAAAACAGTCAGCATCGGCGACCAATCCATCAGGAATCACGCATATTTTCGCGTTTTCCTATCGCCAAACAGCCGAAAGAAGAATATAGTGATGACGTTGTGGTACAGAGTGCTTCTGTTCCAAACTGGGCGATCTTCTCTGAAAAGCTTGTTGAAGAGTGTTTTCTGAAGCGACTTTCGTATCGTCGCGCAATTCGACAGAAAACGATTTCCGCCAAGACTTTCTTGCTTGGAATGTTTGACTGACCAGCTTGTGCCCAAGCATTGGGAGATATGTTTCTCTCAATCAATTTACCGAATGAAGAATCCTTCGGCGCATCTGTGGTCAAATCACTTTCCGACATACTGTGTGAAGAAGCTCTTCAAAGCCGTGTCTAGATCAACTTGATTGACTCACGGCAGATCACACTTCGCCACTGAAGAAGACGCAATTTTCCAGCTGTTAGATCTCTACCCAGGTTTCTCCTGTGTATCGTTCTCGAGTCATTCAATTTTGTGATCTCGAAGTAGAGCGATCTCGAACTCAACCCGTTCGTTGGAATCGACTCGTTTCATCGGTTGAAACAAGTTCTGGTGAGTGCAGAGGAACCAACAGAGTGGTCGAACCGCTCCGGTTTGGTCGCCACATTTTCTTGAAATCCTTGCCACTGTGGGCTCTCCACCGCGCAAGGCCCGTCCTGCTTACGGGACAACAATTTTGCAACAGAGGAAACAATGCAAAGTATTTATGTCGGGAACCTTCCCTATGACGCGACTGATTTCGACCTGAAGTCGCGATTCGAACGCTATGGTCGTGTGTCTCGAGTTGACTTGATGACCGATCCTTTGACCGGCCGCTCACGCGGTTTCGGATTCGTCCGCATGCCGAGCTGGGAAGATGCTGAGGAGGCAATCGCCCGCCTGAACGGAACCGACTTTCATGGTCGGAAACTTCGGGTCGATTCCGCCAACAGCCAGAAACCTTCCGAGCCGCAGCCTGTCGGTCTGGAGAGGTCAAATCTGCTCGATCGGGTCTTGGGAGAAGAAAAAATTCCCGCGAACCGACGTTGGAATTGACGTTTCAGGGACTTTAGGAAATGATTGATAGTTCAGGATTTCTGAACTGGCTCGCTGAAATTGCATCTGCGAACACTCTGGCAGACCGGATTCGTTCGACTCACTTTCAGTGAATGAATTCGAGTCTGAGAATCCAAACAGAAGCTGAAAGTGGTTGAGGGAACGCTTCAACTGCCCGAATGAAAGAGTTTCTGCAGCAGTTTTCACAAGATTTTGCAATTTACGAGCCGATTTTGAATCGTATATTGGTTAATCTCAAGTTTCAGGTGAATTCGGTGTGTCAGTAACACATCAGCCTGAGCTGAACCAATCACCCATCAATAGTTTAGAAGAAGGAGACTTCCGATCAGAAAACCTCAACCTGCTTCTCGGGCACCTGAAACTGGTCCGAGAATGAATGAAAACATCCGGATTTCACCCATCCGGCTTGTTGATGCAGAAGGCGAAATGCTCGGTGAAATGGAAACCGCCAAGGCTTTGGAGTTGGCGGAAGAGGCAGGTATGGATCTTGTCGAGGTGAGCCCAAACGCAAAACCTCCCGTCTGCCGAATCATGGATTACAGCAAGGCTCAGTATGAGAAGCGGAAAAAATCCGCCGGACCAAAACAGCACCGAACGCAATTGAAGCAAATCCGATTGCGGGCAAAGATCGGCGATCACGACATTCAGGTCAAAGTCCAGAAAGCCCGGTCGTTTCTTGAACGTCGCGACAAAGTCAAAGTCAACGTGATGTTTCGTGGACGTGAAAACGCACACCACGATCTTGGGCGCGAACTTCTCGAAGGGTTCATTGAAAAGCTCTCCGACGTGGCCACCGTTGAACAGTACCCACGCATGGAGAGTGGAAAAGTGATGTCTGCGACATTGTCACCGCTCGCAAAACAGGCCACCTCCAGCTGATCGGAAGTGACTGAAATCACCTCCAAAGCACAAAAAGGTTTCCCCTCTCTACGAAGGGAAACCTTTATTCATGTCTGGAGATCACATTCTTCTAGAGAAGAAAAACGCGCGCTCTACACGTCCAAATCACGGACGTCGAGGGCGTGCTTCTCGATGAATTCACGTCGCGGCTCAACGTGATCTCCCATCAGAACGCGGAAGATTTCTTCGGCCGCAGCTGCATCTTCGAGGGTCACCTGCATTAGGAGTCGCGTTTCAGGGTCCATCGCTGTTTCAAAGAGTTCGTCGGGATTCATTTCACCCAGCCCTTTGAAGCGGGTGTAATTCAAACCTCGGGAACCCATCTCTCGAAGCGTCGGAACGAGATCTCTTAGCGACTGCAGCTTTCGCGGGTTGTCCGAGTTCTCAATGTGGTACGGAAAGACCTGCTCCGCGTTGACCGGCGGAGGAGTCAAGAAGTCATTGAGCGTCAGTTGGAATTCATCCTGAAGGACTTTAAGCACGCTGTTGATGGTTCGAACTTCAAACAGATCAACAACAGTCAAAGTCGTTTGCTCTTCAATCGATGCTTCTTCCGCTTGTTCGCCGGTGGTTTCTTCTTTCGCTTCACTCGTAGCATCTGCAGGTTTCAGTTTTTCATCCGCAACTTTGTGGTGTCTTCCCTGCTCTTCTTCTTTCTGCAGGAACTCTTCCACATCTTCTTTGGATGCAAACCAGTGATCGATGTTGGCCTGAGTAATTCGGAATCGAGGAAGCAGCCCCTGATCGGTCGAGTGATCGACCGCCAGTCGACGCAATGAGACGCCGCGACGTTCGAGTGCTTCGAGCGGTTCAATGAGATCGCTCAATGTCTCGGCGAGTCGACTCAGCTCAGCACCGGACAATGTCCGTGATTCTCCGGAGACGTCGGTCGCGACCTGTTGATCGGTTTCCGGATTGATCAAATCGGCACGAGGAAGCAGAACGAGTTCGGAGTCCTGGAGCCCAATCTCCAGAAGTTCTCGCATCATCTCTTCATGGGTTTGGACGTAGCGAGGCTTCTGATTCCGCTTCCCTTTTTGAAGCACTCGATACAGCGGCGGTTGCGCGATGTAGACACAGCCTTGTTTCACAAGTTCCCGCATGTGACGGAAGATGAAGGTCAGCAGCAACGTTCGAATGTGCGAACCGTCGACATCGGCATCGGTCATCAGAATGATTTTGCCATACCGACGTTTTGCAATGTCCTGCTCTTCCGCCATCGGGGTGATTCCAACAGCTTTGAAGATCGCAGTCACTTCGGTGTTGGCAAGAACCTTGAGAAGCTGAGCTTTCTCGACGTTCAAGATCTTTCCGCGAAGAGGCAGAATTGCCTGATGGCCGGAATCTCGCCCGGTATCAGCGGAACCACCGGCTGAGTCTCCTTCCACCAGGTACAGCTCAGAAACCGCCAGATCATGGTTTCGGCAATCCCGCAGCTTCTCAGGCAGCCCGCCTGAGCCGGTCTTCGTTTGACTGCGAGCCATGTCGCGAGCCTTCTTGGCAGCTTCGCGAGCTTCGGCTGCTCTCAACGACTTCTGACAGATCGCTTTGCCGATCGATGGATTCTCTTCCAGATACTTCGCGAGGACTTCTCCAACGACAGAGTTCACAGCCCCGTCGACTTCCGGATTCGTCAGCTTAATCTTCGTCTGCGATTCAAACTGCGGGTTCGGAATTCGAACGGTAATGACGGCAGCGAGTCCTTCGCGGAAATCGTCTCCGCTGGGAGTCATATCCTTGAACAGATTGTTCTTCTTGCCGTAGTTGTTGAGTGTTCTCGTCAATGCTGTCTTAAACCCGGAGAAATGAGTTCCCCCTTCCGAGTTCGAAATTCCGTTGGCGAAACATCGAATGCTTTCGGAATAACCTTCGTTCCACTGCAGAGCGATATCGACATCGACCGTTTCGACTGTTCCGGTGATTCGAATCACATCAGCATGTGTGACGTTTTCGGTTCGGTTGATCCACTTCACAAACTCAGCCAGCCCGTCTTCGTAGTGAAACTGATCTGACTGACCGGTACGTTCGTCGGTGATCAGAATACGAACGCCAGCATTGAGGAAAGCACAATCCTGCAGCCGCTTGTGAATGACGTCGTAGCTGAACGTTGTGTTCGGGAAGATCTGTCCGTCGGGCTTGAAAGTAATCTTCGTACCGGTTTGATCCGTTTGCCCGCCCTTGGTCAGATCTTTCACCATTCGCCCGCGTGCGAACTCCATACGGTACTTGAATCCCCCGCGACTGACTTCGACTTCCAGCCATTCGGAACAGGCATTCACAGCTGTGATCCCCACACCGTGCAGACCACCGGTTCCGACTGCGTATGCTTTGCGGTCGAATTTTCCGCCTGCGTGAATCTCGGTGAAGACGACCTCCAGGGCGGACTTCCCTTTATCCTTCATCACGTCGACTGGAATTCCTCGGCCGTCATCGCTGACAGTGATGGAACCATCCCCGTGAATCGTGACGTTCGCCGTTGTTGCGAAGCCGTTGGAGTATTCATCCAGAACGTTGTCTGAAACTTCGTACACCAGGTGATGCAATCCTGCGGAATCCGTGCCGCCGATGTACATCGCAGGTCGATGGCGAATCCCCTCGATTCCTTCCAGGTGCTGAATCGTGTCTGAAGTGTAGTCTTCTGACTGATTTGGCTTGGCTTGATCGCTCATGAATCAATTTCTTGGGTACAAAGTGTGTGTCGAGACTGTCGCTGGGAGAACCAGTTCGAAAAACAGTCTCGAAGAATTACAATGTCGGTTTGCCGCGCAGCTTGAATTTGATGTCTCGCACTTTCAGATCAGCGTGTTCCGTGCGAAATTGTTCGAGGAGTTCATGCTTGCGGAACGAAGCGAGTTCGGACAACAACGCCGAATTAGAAACGACCACCTGCAAAACTCCATTTTTTAGACCAGTCGCTTTTGCCAACTCTGCAAAATCAGCACCGATCAACTTTCTCCAGACTTCCTCAAACTGTCGTCGAGACTGAGTTCGGGCAATACCGCGAAGAGCGATCAACTCGCTCATGAGATCACCGACGGACTTCGGTTCAGTCCGATCATAAGGTCGGCTCCGCTCCTTCGGAATTCGACTCATTTCCGGCTCCTGGTTGAGAACACGTGGCTCTTGCCTGTCGACTCGTTTGCACAGATGAACGTCGTCGCCGTTCGCGTACTCTAGTCATCTCGAGAAAGTGGCATCACCACATAGGTGTAGCTTTCGTCTGTCTTGAAGACCGCAGCACTGTTGCCGTCGACAAGGTTCAGCGACAGCGGGCTGGCAGCGTCCAGAACTCGCAAGAACTCCTGCACGAACCGTGGATCGAAGGTGATGACAATCTGATCCCCTTCGTAGCTGATGGGCAGTTGAATTTTGGATGAGCCAACATCCTGACCAACGCTTGTGAGAGTCAGCGTGCCGCTTTCAAAATTGAAGTCGACGCCTCGACTCTCGTCGTTCGTCACGATCATTGCTTGCCGAACCGCAGACAGAAACGGGCTTGTCACCATTTCGATCTTTTGATGGAACTCGTTCGGAATGACGTCCTGATACCGTGGGAATCGGCCTTCGACGAGTCGTGCGTAAATCGTCGACAAACCAGTTTGAACGAGAATGTCGTTCTGGTGAATGGCGATTTTGATTTCCTGCTCATCGTCGTGGATTGACTTATCAATCAGCGACATCGCTTTCGCAGGCACCACCGGTTGGCTGACTTCCTCGGAGACAGTCCCCTCTGTCGAGCAGTGGGTTTGATAGACCGCCAGGCGTCGACTGTCTGTGGCAGCGAGTGTGAGCTTGTCTCCATCGATTTCGAGGAGAACCCCTCCGAGGGCGTAGCGTGTGCTTTCCACATCCGTCGCGAAGATCGTTCGCTGAATCCCGGTCTTGAGCGCTCTTCCGGGAACGACGAAGTAGCTCTCGTCTTCGAAGGTCGCGACATCAGGGAACTCGACGGGATCTTCGACGCTTAGCCGGAACTCACTTTGGCCTGCCCGTACCCACAATGCTTCCTCATTGACTTCAAGGGTCACTTCGTCGTCTTGAACTTCTCGCAGGATCGCAGTGATTCGCTGATACGGAAGCAGCACATCGCCGACCGAATCTGTTTGGACTTCGAGCAACTCGTAGCGAATCCCGACCTCCTGGTCAGTTCCGAGCAGAGTCGCTTTTCCATCTCCAAGACTCAACTTGATATTCTTGAGGATCTCTTTCGGAGATCGCGTCGGAACAGCTCCACTCACGATTTGGAGTGCAGAGGCCAACAGACTTCGAGAACAGGTCAACTTCATTGTGCTGATTCAGTTTGGAGATGGTTCTGTTATTGACAGCCAGAAAGAGCAAACCTGTCTCTTTCAAGACTCTTAAATAAAATAAGCAGCAGTAGTATCTGTGGACCACTTTTTGTGTTCACGGCGCTGCTTCAGAATTTGCAAGTGTATGCAATTTCTCGATTTAATGCAATTCTCGAGCAGCTGAGCAGCGTCGAAAACCCGTTCGCCAAGCGTGTGTACTTTGTGTCCGAAGTGACGATCAGTGCGGGGGTTAGAAACACCCTTCCTCGCGACCGGAGTAACGCACCACGTTTTGCCGGAGTTTTGCAGTGGCGATCGACAAGTTTTCGACACCACACTCTCTCCGATCGAACGGGGAACACCGATTTGAATCGGGATTTCGCGGTCTCCAGCACTCCTTTGCGAGACTCAGCGAGTGTGCGGTTCGTGACCGTTCCACGTCCGATTTTACGCTTCCAATCCGAAAACTTCGACTCGCTTCGCCAGCTTCGCTGATGTTTCTGTCAGATCCCACGGGACGCGACTGCCCAAGCGTTCTATTCGAAACAATCCCTGTGTTATACACTCTCGGCAAATCGGGTCTGCGGTTGATGAATCTGGCGAGAATTCTGCGAGAAAGATGAGATGAAGACACTCACCAAAGAACTCTGGATGGACATCCCCAAACGACGGCAAATCGTCTCCATTCATCAGCAGGTTGAGGAACTCGTCGCTGAGAGTGGAATCCAGGATGGCCTCGTGCTCGTCAACGCGATGCATATCACCGCGAGTGTTTTCATCAACGACAACGAGTCCGGCTTGCACGCTGACTACGAGCGATGGCTCGAAGAAATGGTCCCCTTCAACGCTGGCAGCGACCCTTCACAAGGAGGCTATCTCCACAACCGAACCGGCGAAGACAACGCAGACGCTCACCACAAGCGTCAAATCATGGGCCGTGAAGTCGTCGTCGCCATCACCGACGGGAAACTCCACCTCGGCCCGTGGGAACACATCTTCTACTACGAATTCGACGGCCGCAGACGGAAGCGAATTCTCGTCAAGATGATGGGGGAATAGGCATCATAACCGTGAGTGAGAAATTCCCCGAGAAGTGGTTTCGTCCTCTTTATGGTCACCCATGTTGGGGAATTGAGTATGGTCGCCAGACAAACTTGTCCATTAACTTTGGGAAGCCATCTCTTGAGATTCGAGAGCCTTTCGTCACAGAGTCACAATCTCAGGTCGTTAGAGACTTTGCATCTCGCAGATTGGTAACTGTGCGCGGGTAATGGTGGCTGTGGCTCTGGTGTTGTTATTGGAAATTGACGCTGAACGACAAGACTCTTGCGACCGGATCATCTTCGACTCGACGCATCGAGAAAGCTATGTCTCGATTGTCGGGGCAGAAGATTGTTTCGTTGTCGGTGAATGAGAAGACTGGTTTCTCAGGTTTTGATTTTGATCTTGGTTGTCAGCTCAGCTGTCGGAGATTTGAACGAGACAGCGCAGAGAGACTCTGGTCACTTTACAGACCGAATGGATACGTCTTGTCGGTACACGGCAATGGGACTCATTGCCATCAACGCAGTACGGATTCTAAGCAGCCGCGAAAATCAATCGAAGATGTCGGACGGTAAGACTATTAAGTCCAAGAGAGTGACCGCAGCAGTTCCACAATCTGCTTTGGAGTAATGCATCCTTCACCGTGGTTAGGCATAAACATCTCGAATTTCTGCGGGTATGATGAACTTCGGCCCTTTGGAACAAGGCTTCTACGGTGAGTTCGATGGTCGCAGGCCCAAGCGTGTTTTGGTAATGGTGATGGGGGAGTAAGCACGCAAAAAGAGGAACAAAATAATCCCAAAGTCGTCATGTGTTTCTGGGAGATACGCAACGATGAAGAATACGGACTTCCGATTTGAACTACGGGTCGCTGATGATGAACCAACAACGACACTGGTTAGCCTCGAAGCAAAGCTTCAAACAATCAAGGGCATAAACTCTTTGACTTTCACCCGAAGTAAGTCAGCCATCGAATTTACCCTAAATGCAAGCTTTGAGGACGGCGAGCAGGCAAAGAATTTGCACCGCAAAGTAATCAACTCGATAATGGCACACGAAGGGGTGACTATCTCTCAAGTTGAAACGACGCTTACAGACATATTTTAAGTTTTGCCATGCAGTATCACTTAGAACTCGAAGGTGAGGTCGTCGCCACTATCGTATCGGAAAGCTACGAATTCCCGTGGACTTTGGGGCGACTCTTGAACTCTCCTGAGTTCGAACAGTTTCAGACATACTTCACCGACGACAACAACTAGCCGGCAGCGACCCTTCACAAGGGGGCTATCTCCACAATCGAACCGGCGAAGACAACGCCGACGCTCAACACAAGCGTCAAATCATGGGCCAAAAGGTCGTCGTGGTGATCACAGATGGCCGTTGAACTGAGTTAAGGCATCCAGGACAAAAATACTCTTAGCCAGGCGGGTCGGCTTGTGAGTTGGCTCAGCTGGAGAGAGTGGCCTTTAACGCGGCCGTCTTGTGAGTAAACGACAGCTGTGGCTGTGCCGCGTTTCCAGACGGAGATTTCGTACTCTTCTACATCGCCGTGTTGCTGGGCGCGTTCGTTCTGCTCATCAAGGAACGTGACGCCATTGAGAAGGACGCCTCTGGCGAGGAAATGATGATCCGGCGGAGTTCCGATGCGCTGCGTCACATCGTCGAGCGGTGTTTCCGTCGGAATTCGCGAGGCTGCGAGCGCAAGCTCGTTCCCAGCACGTTCACGCGAACTGAGAAATTGCGAGATCGCAATCAAGGCGATCACGATCACGCACGTGATGACTGCCAGTGGACGACGGAGTCTTTTGAGCAACATGATGCGGAGAACTCGTTCCCGGGTCTCGCAATGAAGCAGGACACAGCGGGTAGCTGTGTCTGTTCGTGCGAGGTGACGAAGAGTGATTCAACGAAGGATTTCCGCTCTCACTACGAGTTTTCCGCAACATGTGTTGGAAGTCAATCATGCTTTGCAGCAGCATTCGCGACTTGGCATGACAGACAATCTCTATCCCATCAAGGTTTTGATGCGATTGACGGCTTCTTCGACATTCGCTCGGCTGTTGAAAGCACTCAGTCGGAAATACCCTTCTCCACTGGCGCCGAAACCGCTGCCTGGCGTTCCGACAAGGTGAGCCTGATCAAGCAGGTGGTCGAAGAATTCCCAGCTCTTCATGTTGTCTGGAGTCTTCAACCAGATGTATGGAGCATTTTCGCCGCCGAAGACGGAGATCCCGATCGAAGAGAGTCCTTCGCTCAGAATCTTCGCATTGGTCAGATAGAACTGGACCAGTTCTTTAATCTGCTGTTGGCCGGCGTCGCTGTAAGCAGCTTCCGCTCCACGCTGAATAATGTACGGGACACCATTAAATTTGGTGCAGTGACGTCGATTCCACAAAGCGTGCAGCGAGTGTGAACTGCCGTCCGATTTCTTTCCGGTCAGCGTCTTCGGAACAACGGTGAAAGCACAACGTGTTCCGGTGAATCCGGCGTTCTTGCTGAAGCTGCGGAATTCAATCGCACACTCGCGGGCTCCATCGATCTCATAAATCGAACGCGGCAGCGACTCGTCCTGAATGAACGCTTCGTAGGCAGCGTCGAACAGAATGATCGAACCGTTTGAGCGGGCGTAATCAACCCACTTCTTCAGCGTCTCTTTCGTTGCGACCGCGCCTGTGGGGTTGTTGGGATAGCAGAGATAGATCAGGTCGACGGAACGTTCAGGAACTTCCGGCGTGAAGTTGTTCTCAGCTGTGCATGGCAGGTACGTGAGACCAGCATAGCGACCCTGATCGTCGGCCTGTCCGGTTCGTCCGCACATGACGTTGGTGTCAACATAAACTGGATAGACGGGATCTTGGACCGCGACGGTGTTATCGGTCCCGAAGATATCGAGGATGTTCCCGGTGTCGCACTTCGAACCGTCGGAGACAAAGATCTCGTCAGCGGAGATATCACATCCGCGTGAGTTGTAATCGTTCTTCGCAATTGCATCACGCAGGAACGCATACCCCTGCTCCGGTCCATAACCACGGAAGGAATCGCGGTCGCCCATCTCATCGACAGCACGATGCAGAGCTTCGCGAATCGCTTCGGGGAGTGGCTCGGTGACGTCGCCGATACCAAGCTTGATCACTTTTGCGTCAGGGTGTGACTCGGTGAACGCATTGACTCGCCGACCGATTTCGGGAAAGAGATAGCCAGCTTTGAGCTTAAGGTAGTGATCGTTAATGGTCGTCATGTGAAGTACTCAGTAAACGGATTTCAAAAGCGTTTGAGAAGATAAGAAGACAATACGGTGCAATGAAAATGCTCTAATGAACGCGCATTCCCGGGACGGCTCCGTCATCGGGATTGAGAAGGAAAATATCCTTTCCACCCGGTCCACATGCGAGCACCATGCCTTCGCTCAGCCCGAATCGCATCTTGCGTGGCTTGAGGTTCGCACAGCACACGACGAGACGCCCCACGAGGTCTTCGGGGTTGTAACAACTCTTGATTCCGGCAAAAACGTTGCGAGTTTCGTCTCCGCCGAGTGAGAGTTTGAGTTGCAGAAGCTTATCGGCTCCCTCGACATGATTGGCTTCAATCACGCGAGCGACACGCATATCGACTTTTACAAAGTCATCAATCGTGCAGTGCTCTTCGGTCATGGGCTCTTTTTCAAGAGCTTCGGGTCCATCGTTGAAGTTGGAAACGGGTGCCGATTCGACGGACCCGGCATCTTTGGATTCTTCAATCATCTGTTCAACTTTCTTGGGATCAACGCGTGTCATCATGTGCTGGAACTTCCCGACTGTTGTCCCGACCAGCGGAGATGCGGACTCGTCCCAGTTCTTGATTTCAAAATTCAACAGCTTCTCAGTTTCGCTCGCCAGCTTTGGAAGCACGGGTGCGAGGTAAATGACAATTTGTCGAAACAAATTCAGGCCGACAGTACAGATCTGCTGCAGCTCTGTCTGTCGATTTGGGTCTTTTCGAACGACCCAGGGCTCTTTATTTTCGATGAACTGATTGGCTCGATCTGCGAGAACCATGATCTCGCGAATGGCCGAGCTGTACTCGCACTTCTCGTAGTGCTCCGCAATCCGCGATCCGGCATCACTCGCCAGCTGAAAGAGTCCCTCATCATCGGGATACTCTTCGCTGAGCGTCGATCCAGAGACGAATTTGGCACATCGACTGGCGATGTTGACGACCTTGCCGACGAGATCGCTGTCGACCTTCGTTTTGAATTCATCGAAGTTCAGGTCAATGTCATCAACACGTGAGCTGAGCTTGGACGCGACGAAGTAGCGGAAGTAATTCGGATCGAGATGTTCAGCATACGTCGATGCCTGAATGAACGTTCCTTTCGACTTCGACATCTTCTCGCCATCCACAGTCAGGAAACCATGGATGTGAATTTTGTCCGGAAGTGAGAGCCCGGCCGTCTTCAACATGGCTGGCCAGAAGAGCGTATGGAAATATGTGATATCCTTGCCGATGAAGTGATGAATTTCTGTCTCATCGTTTCGCCACCAGTCGTCGAGCTCGACCTGGTTTTTCTTGCACCATTCCCAGGTGCTGGCGATATATCCAATCGGGGCATCATACCAGACGTACCAGTAGTTTCCGGGTGCATCTGGAATCTCGAATCCGAAGTACGGAGCGGGTCGGGAGATGTCCCAGTCACGGAGTTTTTCGCCGAGAAAATGTCCCTTCAGGTAATTCGCAATCTCCGGCTGAAGATGCTTCCCTGACTGGGTCCACTCGTTCAGAAATTCGTGATGTTGTTCGAGTTCGATGAACAAGTGCCGGGCTGTCCGCAGTTCAGGAGTCGCTCCACTGAGAGTACTTTTTGGGTTGATCAAATCCGCTGGCGAGTAGGTGGAACCGCACTTGTCGCAGTTGTCTCCGTATTGGTTCTCTGCTCCACACTTCGGACAGGTCCCTTTCACAAACCGATCGGCGAGAAAAGTCCCAGCTTCGGGATCGAAGAGCTGTTCGATATCTTGTTCTTTAACAAGGTTCGCGTCGCGGATCGACTTCCAGATTTCCTCGCACAGCTGGCGATTTTCGTCGCTGTTGGTCGATCCGTAGTTGTCGAACTCGACGTCAAACTTGGCGAAATCCCGAACATGGGCTTCCCGCATATCGGCGATCAGTTCGACTTCCGACCGGCCTTCCTGTCGGGCCCGAATCATGATCGCAGTGCCATGTGTATCATCGGCGCAGAAGTACCGACATTCATGGCCTCTCAGCTTCTGAAAGCGGACCCAAATATCTGTCTGGAGATATTCCACCAGATGCCCAATGTGGATATTTCCATTGGCATAGGGAAGGGCTGCGGTGACTAGAATTCGCCGTGAAGACATCAGATTTTCGCTTTGCGGATTGGAGCGGAACGTTCGAACCTGTGTGCAGTTTAGAGCGATCACAGGATCCTCGCGAGTGGCCACGGCGAGAAACTGGAGCAAGTTGCTGATCTCTGCACTTGCTTCAATCCAGAAATGAAGTTGCTCTCGATTTCAAAACCGGCCCAGCTGTGAAGATGCTGTAAACCCAGTTCTGAGACAACTTCGATGTGGAAGAGGTTCGCATCAGCGAATGTAAATTCGACTGCGTGAGACGCTTCAACTCAATGGGTTTTTGAGGAACGATACAGGATCGAATGATCCGCCGAGAACGGCTTTGGACTCCAGATTGAGCCAGTTCTCCAGAATTCCAGCGTAGACTTCACGGAAGTCGGTGTGGAACACGAGGTCACCCTGATCGAGATTGGTCAGATCCGGATGTTCACCAATCAGGCCCGCTTGAACCGCATTCCCTGCCAGGAACATCGGCGCAGCTGTTCCGTGATCGGTTCCCTTGCTCGCATTCTCCGCGACGCGTCTGCCGAACTCACTGAAGCAGGTCACAAGAACACGATCACCATGCCCGTGCTGATTGATGTCATTCAAGAACGCAGTCACCGATTCGGACACACTTTTCATGAGTGATGCGTGAGCGAGGGCTTGCTCTGAGTGGGTGTCGAAGCCGTCAATTTCGACGTAATAGATGCGAGTGGCGAATTCAGAATCGATCAGCTGGGCGATCGTCTTGAGGTCCTTTGCGAGTGGAGATTCCGGATAGGTCACACTCGGTTGATAACCGGCTGTTGTTTCCAGCATTCGCTGTGCGACATCCAAAGCATTCTCTGTGCTCGATTGCACAAATCCGAGCAGCGACGCTGGTTCCATCCGCTCAGAGCGAACGCCTTGCTGCAGTTCCGGGACAGTCATCTGTGAGAGTGGTTCCAAGCGGAACTGATCGAGCGACTTCACTGTGGGAACTCGATGAACCAGCGACGTCAGAGCGAAGGGCTGTTTCTGATGTCCCAAGTGCAGCGCTGGAATGTCCAGACTCGCTTCTTCCTGCACTTGATCAATCGCACGGCCAAGCCAACCGTCCTGCCGACTCATATTCTTGCGGAAACAGGTGTGCCAGATATCCATCGACTCAAAGTGCGATCGATTCGGATTCGGGTAACCAACTCCCTGAATAATTCCGAGTCGTCCCTCTTCCAGAAGATCCGCGAATCCCTTCAACTCTGGATGCAGCCCGTAGTCATCATCGATTGAGAAGACATCGTCCTTCGCAATGGCCAGTGTCGGGCGAGCTTTTTTGTACTCGTCGTGGCTGTGTGGGACGACCGTGTTCAGGCCATCGTTGCCTCCGGACATCTGCACGACAACGAGGATGTTGTCCGAATCTTTTTCCGAAGACTGGTTGGCTGCCTGAGCGAACAGTTGAGGAGCTGACCTCCCGAACGCCATCATTGCAGGCGCGGACAATGCAAGAAATCGTCGACGTGAGAGAGACATTTTTCGTTCCAATTCGTCAGCGAAGACAGGAAGTTCAGGAAAGTTGGTACTCAGGAAGTCCACAAATCAAGTGAACAACCTCTTTGAGACGCTCTTCACGTTTGCCAGCTCCGGAATCAATTTTCGCCTGCAATTGCGATCGGACGGGGGCTGGCAGACTCACCGCCAGAAGCATGGACTCCAGCCAATTGACGATCTCTTCGGACGAATTGAGCCGATGTTTGTCGAACAGGTCGCCAAGAGTTCCGTGTGAAAAGCGTGTGTTTTTGTTCTTCAAGATACTTTGAATGAGATTCGATCGAGCCAGCAGCGTCGACGAGTTGATCCACGTTCGACCGCCATCCCAGCCCTTCACATTCGGAGGAAAGAACGGAACCTGACCGAGTTCCAGCATCCCGGATGTGAGCGCGTACTGATCGGTCGAACCTTCGAGAGCCCTCAGAAATCCGACGGAGAACTCGATTGGTGAACGAACTTTTCGGGCGACTGATTGAGACGAGAAAAAGAGCTGGCTGGAAAGGATTCGCTTCACGATCGGGGCGATGTTCAGTCCATTCTCTCGAAACTCAATTGTCAGCGGTTCCAGAAGTGCCTTTGGCGGAGCTGGTTCATCAGCAACGAAGAACTGATACAGCTTGCCAATGATGAAGTCCGGGAGTGCGGGTTGGTCGAGCACGATGGCCACACCTTCGTCTCCGTCGAAAGCTCCGTCCTGGCCGAGAATCGACTTTCGACCCGAGTCGTGCTGATACCGATTGAAACGATATCGCCCGTTCCGAATTTCCCAGCCTGTGAAGCATCGAGACAGTTCCCGGATATCGTCTTCGGTGTATTGACCTTCCCCGAGTGCGAACAGCTCCATGACTTCCCGGGCAAAGTTCTCGTTGGGATGGGCTTTGCGATTCGTGACGGAATCGAGGTAGATCAACATCGCCGGGTTGCGCGAGATTTCAGAAACAAGCGTTCCAAAGTTGCCAAGCGAGTTGCTTCGCAGAAGCTCGTTCTGATCGTACATCAATTCCGGGTCAGTCACTTTGTCACCGCTCGTTGCGAAATGACCGTGCCAGAAAAGCGTCATCTTTTCTTGAAGCATGTCGGATGTTGTCAGGAACCGATACATCCACCAGGCAGGCAAATTCTCCACATTGCCCGTTGCAACGACCGTTCTGGCCAATTGCTTCATTTGGGAGAGGTAATCATTCGACTCGGTCCGCTCGTCAACGAGCTCAGCGACGACTTCGGTCGCTGTTTTATTCATTGCTGCGTCGAGAGTTTCAGACGTGGCGGAGAAACCAGCACGGCGATACAGATGGGCAGCCAGTTGACGAGTCCATTGCTGATGGCTCTCTTCGAAGGGCGACCAGGCCCAACCGGGGTCGATGTCGTGCATGAGACCGAATCCATACCTGAGAGCAAGTTGCTCGTTCTTGTGCACTCACTTGTGCTGTTTCATTCGAGAACAGGGGGAGTTTGCTCGTGCGAGTGAGTGCCAACCAAAACAAAAAACCTCTCGACAACGTTCTGATCGCTCATCGACCGACGGCGAGTTGCGAAGCTATTCAGACGGTTGCAGTACAACGTCCAGTTCCAGGTCAACGTGATGCTCGTCTGTGAGCAACTGCAAAGAGGCTCTCTCGAAGAGATTGAGAATCTCGAAGAGCGTGTTGATTTGTCGTTCTGCCTCTTCTTGAGAATGTCCTTCCTTCAACATGTTCTGAGCGATCAAATGGGATTTGTTGTCGGAAAGTGCTTCTTGCAGCTGTGGTGCTGAGATCTCGGCGAGTGTATTGACGATGGAATCAGAGTCGCTGGTCGCTTCTGATTCGCTTCGGTTCCCAGAAGTGATCAGAGTTTGAGCGAGATCAGTCGTAGAGGAGAGAATTAATTGATTCCCTGAGAATGCGAGAGTTGGCGAAAAGTTGAAATGAATCTTGGCATCCTGTGCGGTTTCCTCGCCCACTTCCGGGATAAAGGTCGCTGAGACGAGTTCGCCACCGTCAAGTTGCAGCTGTCCGAGTTCATATTGTGGTTGGCCTTCCATGGCACCGACGATGTTCAGGAAGCCGATAAAGCTCTGGAAGATCCGTCGAAATTCTCGGGTCGTCGTCTCCGGCTCTTTCATCTCAGCGAGGAGCGCGAAGGACGGGATTTTGATCGCTGGAGTCGGTTGATCTTCGGAAAAGCTCTGACGCATTCCAACGATCTGAAACGTCGGCTCGAGTGCCCCCAAGATGTCTTCAGCGAAGTCTTTTCCCGAGAAGAGAGTGGTCAGAGTGCTGTCCGCCTGGGCGAGATTGTCGTTGACTTTGGCGTCAAACAAGTCGCCAGCCCGAAGCCACATCTCAGATACGTTTCGATACGCAGAGATACTGAACAACAGCCCGGAGATTTCAGGAGTCGAAGCAGCCTGTCCGGTTCCACGCGGTCCGAAGAAGTGCTCGCGAGTCTCTGAGAGAGATGTTTGCTCGAAGGGGATTTTCAATCTCAGTGCAAGTCTGTCTTGTTCTGCACTCAGAGAAGTTGTGATGTAAGGGGCGTCCTTCAGAGCTTCCAGAATTCCTCCGAGGATCAGTTCTCCGCCCGGGTCGTCAGCGACCCCAGAGAAGAGTTTTCGCAGATCCTTGTTGTCGCCTGTTCGAATCGGTTCCGTCTGGACGAATGCCCAGGCGATGTCTTTGGATGACTTGTGCTGAAGTGCTTGCCGGAAAGTGTCTGAGTGGGCGAGACTTGTTTCCCGCCCATCGAGAAGAGCGTCTGCAATGTCGCGAGCAGTCTCAGCTTTGTTGACCAGCACCAGCCAGTCGTCATGGACGAAGAACCCGCCTCCATCGGTTCCATATGCTTTCAGTCCACGGTATTCCTTCTCTTCGAAGGGATCGTCATTCCCCTTGCTCTTCGCATCTTCCCGAGCGAGTTTGATCACTTTGTCCAGAGTGCGGGAGAGTTTCTCCGGATCGTTCGACTTCAACAGCGCGACGAAACCTTCGGTGCGACTGTCGACGGCAATCGTCACTCCGCCAGCTGCGAGTGTTTCAATCGCTTTTTGCCAGGGCATCCCGATCTGAGCTTCAATGAATCGGACTACGAACAGAAATCCGATCGCTTTCGGGTCTTTCAAAGCATCGCGGTAAGCGTTCGAATCCTGAACTTTGCGAGAAACTGGATGTGCGAGAACCGACTCCACAAGTTGATGGGGATGCTGAATCTCAGCAAAGATGATGGTCGATTCCGGGAGAATTTCTGTGGCAGTTTGTGCCTGAACGGAACTGGCCATGAAAGCCAGACCGCTCATAATGAGAAGCGAGAATCGGAGGTTTGCGGATGCATTCATACGAGCACAGGCTTTCGACAGAGGTTCCTGAATGCAGAGAACTACTCGTCGGGGAGAATTGAGGTGTCAAAAACTTTGCACACCTCCACTGGAAATCCTCGATTCAACGAAAACCGTCCGCCCGATTGACTGAAAGGCAATCGAACGGACAGCAATAAATGACTCACGAAGATCTCACAGCTTCACTGTTAGGCCTGTTTGGGAAGCTTCCTCAGTCGTATTCAATGACCTCACCACCATTCCGGGTCAGGTATGCACGCAGCGTTTCGACAGGGAGGTTGGCATCGAACCTTCTCGCTGATCCGTCCCCGAACAGAACATGGGCAGAATCACGATCGCCAAAAATCTGGGCTTGCAGATCTTCCAGGTCAACCATGAGATCAGTCGGTTGAGTCCAGACAACAGCTTCCGAGTTGGGAACGTTGACAACCATGACCGTGTTGGAAGTTCCGTCTCTGACTTCCTGAAACGTTGTTCCAGTTTTTCCGCTGAACATCATGGACTCACCGACAGGCACGCAAAGTGTCGTCCGACCAGAGAGGTTGAGAACAAGGCTCTCGGAGTGAAAGACATCAGGAATTTGAGAAACCAGTTGCGAGTTGTGTTCGCTGTCCCAGGGTTCGTCCAGATGAAACTGTTCATACAACTCTTGTTGATCAAGAAACGGCAGCAGATGAACACGCCAACTGAGCAGCGGCTGGCCCGCCTCGTTGTAGCTCGCTGAAGGAGGAAGACTCCCGTACTGCCCATAGAAAGTATGCATCGCGAGCCCGATTTGTTTCAATCGGTTCATCACGTTTAGCTGCTTGGAGACTTTGGTGAGGTTGCCGAAAATCTGAGCCAGAATCGGAGGCTGACCAGCGATCTGATTCAAGCGAAATTGAATCTCCTGTTCGCTGACTTGCGGGTCACCCGAGACCTTTGAAGAAACGTTGAGCACGGAACCGAGAGTCGATTGAATGTCTCTAATAATCAGGCCAGCTTGCTCTTGATTCAGATGGGCTTTCGCATCGAATCGACAGCTGACGGAAACTTCGGTCGTTGCTTCTTCGACTGTCACGCGAACCGATTCCAGTTGGGCGAAGAGGTCGATGGTCTCTTTCGGAAGAATTCCCAGTTCTTTGATCACGCGCACTTGTTCACTCGAAGGGACGACGAACAAACTGATCGGGGATGAGTCTCCAGCCATCGCGCGACCGAGTTTCGAACTACGATCTCCCGTCGTCGCGGAGTTCGATGGAGTTTCTCGTGATGGATTTTCCAGGATCACGAGGTTTTCGACGACGCTCGGCTTCGAGCGGGAATCGATAAGGAACGGAAGTTGATTTCCGGATTCTAATCTCTCTTTTAAGTTCTGAGCACTCGTGGAATCGGGCATGGGAATGACGAGAGTCGCCATTTGATTCATCCCTGAAATCCGCGGAACAACAGGCAACAGTGCAAATTGCAGCTGAGTGATGTTCAGCTCTTTGAGTCGGTCCAGATTCTGCTGAATATGTTCTGTCAGCAGATTGCGGTCTTCATCAGTGATTCCCGACTCGCTGGCCAGAATCATCTTCGATAACCAGTTCGCACTGAGTGATTCCAGATCAACGTCAACGACGGCGATCGCTTCGCTGTCCAGATCAAGAATTCGATCGGCAGCATTTCGATCCTGTGAAGACGCTGACGAAGTCATGCACAGAACCAGCAGCAGTGAGAACCCAATCGTGGAGCGAAATTTCGAGTTCATTTTATGAAGGGAAAGCATATCTGTTTCCTTTTGATTTCCGATGCGGGAGTGTTTGCAGAGTTCGCGAGGAAGCACGTTCGTCAACGCGTTTCGGAGGCATCATCGACGCGAATTTCATAGCGGTTGTGCCAACCGGGAAGCCGAACATCAATCACAGCGGCGCCGTCCTGAAGCGTGTACTCGAAAGGTTTTCCGGTGAATGGGTCACTCGGGATTGGAACGACAGTGATCTGATCAAGCGAAGTCGGAAGCTCACCGGAGTTGGTGCTGAGATGCATGCGAATCGCTTCGATCAGCATGTACACGCTTCGGTAGGTCTCAAGCCGTTGCTGTGCGATGTAAACTTGCTGCACAGCTGGCAAGAGCATTCCGACAATGGACTCTCTGCCAATGTCTCTCAATGACTCATACAAATCATCCGCCCGGCTTTGGCTTTCTGGAAATGGCAGCAACGCATTTGCAGCGAGTGTCTGAGTGTAGATCTGGTAGACCATGAATTCGCGAAGTGCGAGGACCTGGCCGACCGGCATCTGTTCGATTTCAGGCTCTGCCCATCCAAATTGAATCAGCTGGCTCTTCGCTTTCGCATAGTTCCGTACGGCAAACTGCTGGAACGCGAGTTCGACCTCTTCTCGAGTCGGCTGTGGCCCTAAGCCGGGAAACTGAATCCCGATTCCGACGCCCTCCTGAATGGTGGTCAACATTAATTCATTCCACTCTTCGGGAGTCCGTTCTTCAGCGAGCGGGTCAGCCAGCCATGGAAAAAACCGCTGCGGAAGTGTCATTTCCATTTCGAGTGCTGAACGAATCTCGATCATCGGTCGGGGCAATTGTGCAAGTGCCCAATAGAGATTTGGAGAGTTAGGGTGCCCGATCCAACGTTCCACCTGATTCAATGTCATTCGGTGGAGAGCAATGCCGATCAGATCGTTGATAAACGTTTCCGGCTTGGCGACATCCGTTCCGAGTCGCATTGCAGTTTGCATCGATTCCATCGCTTGATCAAATTCTCCATGCTGAACGTGAACAGCAGCCTTCACGCAGAGGATTCGTCCAAGCCCACGAAGCTCTTGAAACTCTCCGAGCCGCAGCCAGACGGTTTCCGGGCCACGCAATTCTCCGATCTGCAGTTCCCAATCGCAGTCGTTTCGAAGAGCAGCGCTGCGTGCGGTCTCCAGTGAGAGCGAGTGCGTCTCGACAAGTTTGGAGACTTGATTCCAGTCTTCTTCCGGTCTCTTTGTGGCAGGGGAAACAATGTCGATGCGACTAAACCACACACCAATTTCGGGATCGCTTTCAAGTTGAAGTAGAGAACGATACCAGAGCGGAACAGAGTTTCCCGGCGTCGCTTGATCGACTGTCGGGTAAAGCCGCCACTTGAGAACGGGAACAGGTTCTGCCGCTGCGGTCACTGTGAGTTGGTGCAGTACGACGTCGCTCTTCACCTTTTCAGGATCCGAGACGACAGGGCCATTTGGGCCGATTTCTACCTGCCCAGAAGCTTGTTGAACGCTCGCAAGTGACCACGTGAATACCAAGCAGGCAATCAAGGGTATTTGTATGATTCGATTCATAATGTCTCTCCATTTCGAGGAACATGAATGCTGAATGGTCTGAGATGCTGGGAAAGCTCGGCGTAAGTCGCGTTTGAAGAGTTCTTCCTGTCGGGGAGTGAACTCTCCGGAATCCGAATCTCGCCAGATCGTTGATTCGTATCGAAGTACCGGATGAGTGAGAGTTCATCGCGAGCATATTGACCGTCCGATTGAGCCATTACTCGTATCTGCTGCTCAGTCGGTTGACGAGGAGTCTGTTCAGACGAGACTGGTTTCTCTGTAAGCTCGGGCTGTTGATCTGTCGTTGGTTCGAGAGTCGGAACCTCGACGATCTGTACAACTCCTGGAGATATCTGAACCGAGTAGATGAGTAGACCGGCTGTCACAATCCAGGAAGCAGCTGTGGCGAATTTCCAAAGTCCACTAGATCGACGATCAGCTTTTGAGTGTTCCGAATCGCGAAGACGTAACTCTGCAGCACGCTCACCGGCTGCGTAGAGAATTTGATCACGCAGTCGCTGATTGGCTTGCGGTTGGAGAGCACTGAGATTCTTCTCGAACTCACTCGGCTGATTCGAATTTATTCTGTCACTGGACATGAAAGCCCCATCTGTTTTCGCAGTTGTTGGATGCCGTTTTGATAGCGCCGGTGCACTGTGCTGGAAGAGGTCTGCGTCAGGTCCGCAATTTCTTCGAAGGTCAGCGTTCCCCAGAGATGGGCGACGATGACTTCACGTGTTTTGCGGTCGAGGTCCAGAAGTGCTGAAGTCGCTTTTTCGCCGTCCAGTTCCGAGTCCGATCCATCCTCGAACCAGTTTTCCGATCGACGGAAGTGCCTCGTTTCCCGGTCGCGTCTTCGGATGGTGGATCGCAGCGACGAAACTGCCAGATTTCGCACGACTCTATACAGCCATGGTTTCACGTTGCTCGGGAGAACTGGTTCTTCAAGCAGCTTCAGAAACGCTGTTTGGACGAGATCGGCAGCATCATCGCTCCACTGCCGGGCATAAAGCTCGAGCGGTTGAGCGTACTTGTCGATCAGCTCTCCGAGGGTCTGTGAATCCACAGGTCGTTCATTTGTGAGGGAAGAATGGTCGGGCTTCGGATTCAAGCTGTCCGAAAGGGAACAACTCGTCACCGTCTCACGGCACCATTAAGACGCCACGCGGTCGTCTCGATCCCAATAGAACTCGAGAAGTTTTCGTGATTCCCACAGAGAAACTCGATAAGCAGCGGCTCCTACGCAAGAAAGAACTCGCGAACGACTCGTTAGATGGATGCGTAAGTCCTTTTGCAGAATACGCTTGTGAAAATTCATTGCAGAGGGGAAGAGAAGCCGCTCTGTGCAATCTTCAATTCAACATGGAAGAGAGTTTTCTCGACGATCGATTGGTCGACGCTTGCGAATTTGAATGGAACTCGCCAACTCCATTACACAGCTTTGGAAGCAACCTGACTGCTGGATGGTTTCCAGTCGATGAGCTGCAGTTCGACGTTTTCGTAGCCGCGAAACCGATTGATACTCGCCGAGAAGCAAATCGAAAATGGACCGTTGATTTCTTCGACCATCTCTTCTGCCCAGTCACCTTTTCCGAAAGCAACAGCACGGATGATCTTGCTGCCTTCACGGACTTTCAGAGCAAGGTGCCGCCCGCCTCCACCCATCGTTCCGGGGGCTTCGACAAGCTCAACCCGACTGCTCGAAAAGATCGGTCGTCGGTGCATTTGGCCGAATGGACCGAGCCAATCAAGCTCCTTAACTGCTTTGTTGGTCAGATCATGCAGCGAAATCTCAGCATCGACAGCCAGTTCAGGTTCTTCCGATTCTGAAGATTGATTTTCCGATACGTATCTGCCAAAAACCTCGCGAAATTCATCGATTCGATCGGCGGAGATGCGTAGGCCGGCAGCGGCACGGTGGCCTCCGAAGGCCTCAAGGTACTCCGAACAATGTGACAGTCCGGAGTGAAGATCGAACCCGTTGAATGATCGTCCCGAACCTTGCCCGATCCGTGTTTCGGAATTCATCGCGATCATGACCGCTGGACGTTCGAACTTTTCAGCGATTCGCGAAGCGACGATTCCGATGACCCCGGGGTGCCAGTCTTCGCTCGCCAGAACCAGACTTCCGGTTTCGAGCCAATCCGGATTCTCTTCGACCATCTCTTTGGCTTCGCGATACATCTTTCGCTCGACGGTTTGCCGATTCTTGTTCAGCTGATCGACGTAGTCTGCGAGTTGAGCCGCTCGCTGTCGGTTTTCGGTGGTCAATAATTCGACAGCCAGTCGAGCCTGTCCAAGTCGACCGGCCGCATTGATGCGAGGAGCCAGTCCGAAGCCGATATCTTCCGCGCTGAGTTCGTTTTGGCTGTCGAGACCCGCGACTTTGAGAAGCATGGCGAGCCCGGTCATCGACTTCTCAACAATTGTCGACAACCCGTAGCGGACGAGGATTCGGTTCTCCCCGACAAGAGGAACTACGTCGGCCACCGTTCCCATCGCAGCGAGGCCAACCGCAGCTTTCAGGTACTCACGCATTCTTGGCGAAGCTTTTGTTCCATCGCCCAGCTTCTGACAGATCGCCCAGGCCAGCTTGAAAGCCACACCTGCCCCGCAAAGATCGGGGAATGGGTATTCGCTTCCGGGGAGTCGCGGGTGAACGTTCGTCGCTGCCGCTGGGAGTTGATCCGCAAGCGTATGGTGATCGGTGATGATCAGTTCCAGCCCCAGACTCTTCGCAAGAGCCGCTTCCTCGAGGCTGCTGATTCCGCAATCGACCGTGATCACGAGCCGCTCGGGATCTTCGTCGTAGAGGGTTTGAATCGCTTCCAGGTTGAGTCCGTAACCTTCTTCGAGTCGACATGGAATGTAGTAGTCGACTTGAGCGCCTGCGAGTTTGAGACAGTGCCAGAGGATACTTGTCGCTGTCACTCCATCGACGTCGTAATCTCCGTAGATCGTGATTCGACGTTTCGCGTTGATCGCGCTGACGACCCGGTCGGCTGCTTCAGAAACTCCCGGCAGCAAACCCGGATCATGCAGGTCCGTCATCTTTGTTGAATACAGGGAGTCTGCCTGATTCTTCGTTGTGACTCCCCGCGCAGCCAGCACCTGTGCAAGGAGGGGAGAACAGGACATCTCTTCAGCGAGACGGCCAACAATTGCCTGGTCGTGCGACGCAAACCTCCACTGTTTCGGCATCGAACTTTGAACTCTCTAGAGCAAGTTGCTCTTCCCTGTGCACTCGCTTGCTCGTTCTCGCTCAATTGAAGAGTTGAGCTTGTTCGTGCGAGTCAGTGCAAACCAAATTTGAAAATGTTCTAAAGGTTGTCTCAGATCGGCTCGAGTGCTTGAACCTTTGTTGTGTGCACTCGATTGAATGAATTCGCTCGGACCACTTTCTTGGGGCTCGCGGCACACTGATGAAGGAAATAACTCCCTGAGCGAGCAGAAGCAAAGTTTACCCGATTCGGCTTTCGAGTCGAGAGTTGAATCGATGACCGCATCGAAACTCTCGAGAATCGAAGTGGGGACAATCTGCGTCGATCGATGACAAATCAATTCGCGAAAGGTCTTGAGCTGCCTTTTCTGCGTCTCCGAGGGGCTCCCTCGCGAGTTCCGCAGCGATCGAGCTTGCATCGAATTCTTCGACCAGAACTCTCTCCGCTGGCGGGTTGGGCTTCTTCGTAAGCAATCACAGGCGTGCCACGCAACAGGGACGAAATCCTTCGCAAGAGTGCTCGATTTCTCCCGACTCGACACGAATACAACTCCAGAGTGGCAATACCCGGTAGCATAAGCAGGCCGAGTTGCCCGAACGATTCAGAGTGATTTTGAATCGTCTCCATTGAGACATAATCCTGCCCTACCCAGAACCCGTCGGTGCTTCCATGAGTGACGATTGCGACTCGGCGAGGAAGATGATCGCTGGCAATCGAGAACTCGAAGACGAAGTTCGAAATCTCGGCGAGATCTTTCACGAAACGCGGGTAAGCATCTTTGCTGCTGTAGATTCGACCTGCCGGGTCGTTGACGTTCGTACCGATGAATTCGAAGTCGTAGTACTTCACCGGATTTTGGCTCGCTCGTTTCTTAGCCATGGGCCCGCTTTCAATTTCTCTTTCTTGGTACAACTCTCTGAAGTGAATCTCCAATATCAAAGCAGCTTCGTAGTGAACTCAACTCTTTGCCCGAGCCGCTACGAATGTTTTCAATGTCCTCAGGTTGTGGACTTCCGTCAAGAACTTTTTGTGGTCTGGCAGGAGGTTGATTGTCGCGTCGCAGCATCCTGGACGGCATCGATGATCTTGTCGTACCCGGTGCAGCGACAGAGATTGCCTGCCAGATAGAAGCGAATTTCTTCTTCAGTTGGATTCGGATTGTCTCGCAGTAGTGCTTTCGAAGACATGATGAAACCGGGGGTGCAGATCCCACACTGCAGGGCAGCGTTTTCAAGGAATGCAGACTGGATCGGTGACAATCCGTCCTGATCAGCGATCCCTTCGATCGTTTCGATTTCAGAGCCTTCGCATTCAACGGCGAGCACGAGGCAACTGGTCACAGGCTTCCCATCGAGCAACACTGTGCAGGCCCCACAGTTTCCGTTGCTGCAGCCTTCTTTGGTCCCTGTCATATCGAGAGAATCGCGAAGGACTTCCAGCAGGGTCTGTCTCGGTTCGCACAAGAACGATTTGGATTCGCCGTTGATCGTGGTGGAGACGACTCGTTGTTTGGCCATTGTCGAGAGCTTTCCGGGAAGTAAGTTCAAAATCGAATGGGAGTCAACTTCTCTACGATTGCTGGATTCGCTGTGATGTTTCGGCGAGAACCCGCTGGACAAGAACACCGGTCACGTGAGTCCGAAATTCGATTGTTCCGCGATGGTCATCAATCGGCGAGACCAACGTTCGAGCGATGTTGCCAGCTTCAGCGAAGGTCTCTTCGTTGACTGGTTGATCGATCAGGAATTCGGAGACTTTGTTCGCGAGAAATGGCTTTGGAGCAACGGCGCCCAGTCCGACGCGAGCAGCTTTGATGACCGATTGTGATTCATCCAGTGTCAGAGCAGTTCCAACACCCACGACAGCGATGTCCATTTCATAACGGGGAATGAAGCGTCGATAATGGCTGGATGAGTTCTGAGCAGCTGGAGGAAATCTCAACTCGACGAGTAATTCGCCCTGCTTGAGAACATTCGCTGCAGGACCTGTGCAGAAGTCTTCGACGGGAACCTGTCTCTCTCCATTTGGTCCGGCGATGACGCAAGTGGCTCTCAGTGCAATGAGTGCTGGCGTTGAGTCTGCAGCTGCACCGGAAGTACACAAATTCCCGCCGACGCTGGCTCGCGACTGAATTTGAATTCCCCCGATGATTGAGCAGACATCGTGGATCGCCGGGTACAGTTTCTTCACTTCGGCAGTTTGCGTGATCCGACGACAAGAAACCGCCGCACCGAGTCGCATTCCGTCTGCGTTCACTTCGAGAACATTGAGTTCTGGAATCTTCTTGATGTCGACAACTAGATCGGTTTCGATCCGTCCGATTCGAATGTGATCGATCAAGTCCGTTCCGCCCGCCAGCGGTTTCACTCGTTCCTGATTGAGAAGCTGGATGGCTCCATCAAGTGATTGCGGGGCTTCGTACTCAAAATCGCGCATGTCCAAGTACCCGTGATCGATCGTCCTAAAAGATTTCCGTTTAGAGACGATAACTCTTCCACTTCCAAATGCCAATTCAGCTGCACAGAACTGTTTATTCCGGTTGTGCTGGCTGCGCTGATTGCCCGGTTTCGAATGTGCCGGTTCTTCCCGAATGGCCCATACTGACGGGTGGGGCTCTGACGATGAATCTAAGGAAATCGTCTGTTTTGCCCCTCGCGAAGTAGACGGTCGAGCTAGCTTTTGAGAACCGGATTCAACTGAGAGTTTGAAATGTTTCGATTGCTCTGGACCTGGAGGCAGGAGAGTCGCCGACGGACTCGTTCACAGTTGCAAGTCGAGTCTCTCGAAGATCGCGTTCTTCTCTCTTCCACACGTGGTATCCCAAAGCCGATGATGGCGGTCGTGCGAGCGCCGTCACATTCTCAGTCGGACGCGGATCACGACGATCATCACACTGACCACCATGACGAAACGCACTCCGGAATTTTCGATGAGCACGGTGGGGAACGGATCAACGAACCGCCAGAACCGATCGAGTTGCTGGAGTCGTCCGTCGAGACTCCTGTTGAACAGCTCAGCTATGTACTGCTCAATCAAACCTTTTCACTTCACAGCTTGCCGGAAGCTGATCACACGATCTATCTCGACTTCGACGGGCATGTGACTCAGGGGACAACCTGGAATTCTTCCAGCGGAATTTCGTCGATCGTTTCATCTGCGTATGACCCTGATGGAAACGGGGCAACGTTTACGCCGAATGAGCTGCGGAGGATTCAGCGAATCTGGGAACGCGTGGCTGAAGACTTCGCTCCCTTCGCCGTCAACGTCACGACTGAAGATCCCGGTGAGGAAGCACTCCGAAAGAACGGTTCGGGCGATACTCAATGGGGAATTCGAGTCGTCATCACTCCTGACAAATGGGATGATTGCGGCTGCGGTGGTTTTGCGTACATCAACAGCTTCAATGATTCAGCTGACGAGCCGGTGTTCGTTTTCAACACGACTGAAATTGGAGTCTCAGCAGCAGCTTCACACGAAGTCGGTCACGCGCTCGGGCTGTCTCATGATGGAACATCTTCGGAGGAGTATTACGACGGCCACGGATCAGGGACCACAGGTTGGGGCCCGATCATGGGGAGCGGGTACTACAGCAACGTGACGACTTGGGATACTGGACACTATCACGATACGAGTAACGGATCGGCGAACGCCAACTATGGGTCAGGACCGGACGACTTTGCGGTCATTACGTCGCAGAACGGTTTTGGATTTCGACCTGACGATCACGAGAGTGGAATTCAGGGAGCGACATCGCTGACCGTGATTGACACGGCGGATGAGCAGTCAGAGCTTCAGGGTTTCGGCCGTATCGAGATGGCCGATGACAACGACTGGTTTTCCTTCTCCACTTCGGGAGGAGCGATCGACCTGACAATCGATACATATTTTACTGAGGCATTTATCCGGTCTCAGGGCGGATCGTACACTCAGGCATATATGTCCTCCTCTTTCTCGCAAGGCAGCAATCTCGATGTCCTGGCGAAGCTGTATGACTCGACGGGGACACTGATTTTGTCTTCGAATCCAGCACATGATCTCAGCGCGCAGCTTCGGACTACGCTCGCGGCGGGAACGTACTTCGTCTCCATTGAGGGCGTTGGATACGGTGACTGGGCGCAAAACCCTCCGCAAGGTTATGCAGCTGGAGTCAGTCTCGGTCAGTATCTGATTCGCGGGACCGTTGCTGCTCAGTCGGCAGAGTTCAACAACTCGCCCACGCTGCACAGCATTCCACAGATCCAGCTCTACTCAGACTCCCTACCGGTAACCCGCACGTTGACTGGTATTTCGGCCGGCTTCGGGGAAACGCAACCGATCCGGATCACAGCGGTCAGTCAAAGACCTGAGCTGATCGCACATCCGCAAATCGACTATCAACCCGGTTCCTCAGAAGCCTTGATGACATTGACGCCGGTGGGAGGACAAACCGGAACCACGATTGTCACAGTGACGGTGGAAGATGGAGGACTCGACGGAAATCTTGAGACTGTTGATGACAATCTCACGATGACGCGGGAATTTGAAGTTCTTGTCCGTGAAGCGAATCAGGCGCCGATTGTCTCGGACCAGTCGATCGGCATGGTTCGCAATCAGGTGAACGGAACAGTCGTCGGAACTGTTGCTGCGACGGATTCGAATCCCGATCAAACGTTGACCTATTCGATTGCCTCTGCGACAGATTCACGAGCCTTCGCAATCAATAGCGAAACGGGCGAACTGACAGTCGCACGGCGAAAGTCTGTGCGATCCATTCGCACCCACGAAGTCATCGTACGAGTGACAGACAATGGAGACCCTTCGCTCTCTTCCGAAGCGACGATCACAATTCAGATCGTGAAAACTAACACCATCGGGTTTGTCGAGTTGAATCCACTGATCACTTCGATTGACGAAAATGCCTCACGTCCGGGAAGAATTGCGATCGCAGAGATTTCGGTCGTCGACGATGGAGTCGGCACGAATGAGCTCGCCATCGACGGACCTCACGCATCTCTGTTTGAAATCGAAGGAAACCGACTCTACCTCAAAGCTGGCTCTCCGTTTGATTTCGAAACGACCCCTTTGCTCAGTGGGTCAATCACCGTGACCGATCCTTCTCTCTCAAATGAAGCAGGCAGTTCCACACCGTTTAATCTCGCAGTTGGAAATGTCGACGAACTATTGACCGGGCTGGAACTTGATCGACCCGTCCAAACAATCGCGGAGACTCTCGACACCGCGCAGCCATACAGAGTTGCCGATCTGCGTGTCCTTGGCGATGCGCTCGGTTCGTATCAATTCACTTTGGATGGAGTTGATGCAGAGTTGTTCGAAATCTCGAATGGCCAGCTGTTTCTAAAAGCTGGTGTGACATTGAATCGTCTGACGAATCCGCGGCTCGACGTGTCTGTCGTCGTTGATGAAGTTGGGATGGGGTGGTCCGACGATGCTTGGGCCAGCCTCTCTATCATGGTGACGGAAGTTCCGATCAATTCTCCGCCGGTGCTCTTCGATCAATCCTTCAGCGTTGAGAAGAAGAGCCCGACCGGAACGCTCATCGGAATCATTGACGCCGAAGATGCGCAACCCAATCAGCAATTGACTTACGAGCTCATCTCCGGGAACTCGAAGAAATTTCAATTGAATACAGAGACCGGTGAACTCACTGTGCGAAGTAAACGTTCGATTCGCAGCAGCGGAGTCTACGAGTTGGTGATTCGAGTGACGGACAGCGGCGAACCTGCTTACAGTCGAGAAGCAGTGATGACGGTCACTGTCGAATAAGCCTCTGGCGTCGCTGATCTCCGGTTCTTGTTGTGCCTGCTGAACAAAAATATCGCCCTCAGGAGGGAAAAGTTTTTCGAATGCTGTAAAACTGGGAAGAGCTTCTGCGGTTCGTGATCGTATTCAGCAGGGATCTTCAAACTATGGCCAGCCAATCGCTCATCGGCTCGATTTCTTCTCAGTTACCGAACTCGTCGTCCAGGTGTTCGCTCCGTCGCAATGAGACAGCGAGACGTCAGTTTGTCAGAGTGTTCCTCGCGATTCTCAGCCTCGCTGTGATTCCGCAATCTGTCAGCCAGGCCCAGGACGAGTTATCAACGGAACGAGTGGAGCATTCACTCTACCGAGCAGTGCGATTCTTTCGCGAAAAAGTCGGAGTGAGTGGCGGCTACGTTTATCAGGTCAGTGATGACCTGAGTCAGCGAGAAGGCGAGAATGCCGTCGGCCCACGTGAAGCTTGGGTGGAAGTTCCCGGCACGCCAGCTGTCGGGATGGCTTATTTACAAGGATACCAAAAGACTCGCAATCCGATTCTGCGGGATGCGATGCTGGAGGTCGCGGATGCGCTCGTCCGTACTCAACTCGAGACCGGTGGATGGGCGAACAACATGGAGTTCGATCCCCTTCTGCGACCAAACTACGCCTACCGGGTCGATCATCGAAGCAATCCCGAGAGACGTTTCAATCGAACGACACTCGACGACGGAAAGTCCCAGGCTTGCCTGACCTTTCTCATGCTTGTCGATAAGGAGCTGGAGTTTTCGAACGAGAGAATCCACGAGGCGGCCCAATATGCTTTGGATTCTTTCAGAAAAGCTCAGTACCCCAACGGAGCCTGGCCACAGCAGTACGACGAGTTTCCCGATCCGTCGGAGTTTCCAGTTGTAAGAGCAAAGTTTCCGAAGTCATGGGAGCGTGAATACAAGCCTGCCACATATCGATACTTCTACACGCTTAACGACAACACGATTTGCGATGTCATTCAGATGATGCTTCTCGCGCATGCGATTTATGAAGATGATCAATGGCGACAGTCAGCAATCGATGGGGGTGACTTTCTGTTACTCGCTCAACTCCCCGAACCACAACCGGGTTGGGCGCAGCAATACAATCACGAAATGGAACCTGTTTGGGCCAGGAAGTTCGAACCCCCCGCTTTGACCGGAGGTGAGTCTCAGGGAGTTCTGGATACTCTCCTCACTTTGTATGAACAGACAGGCGAAGAGAAGTTTATTCAACCAGTTTCGCGAGCGATTGAGTTTTATCGGTCGCTGGAACTCTCTGACGGTCAGCTAGCGCGCTTTTATGAGATCGGTTCTAACAAACCGCTCTACTTCACGCGTGATTATGAGCTCGTCTATACAGATGATGATTTACCAACTCACTATGGATTCAAAGTAAGCTCCAAGCTCGACCGAATCGAATCACGAGCGGAAAGGCTTTCGAGGCAAACACCTCAGAGTCGAAATTTGGTGGCAAGTCCGAGAGCCGTTGAACTGACCGACAAGTTGATTGCAGAGGTTCAGAAAGTCGTTGATGCGCAAGACAATCGAGGTGCTTGGGTCGAAGACGGAGCGATGAGAAACGCGGACAAATTCACATCTACCGGAGTGCCAGTTGAAGACAAGGATGGATCTCCGTCAAAGTCGTTTGTTGCCAAGCGGGCAACGAGAGTGATTTCCACTAAGACATTTATGAAGAACTTGAATACGCTGGTCGACTACCTCGCAGCAGTTCAGCAGCAGTGAGTCAGTCGTCTGAATCGCATTTCGCAGAAGGAAAATCCCTGTGCTTAAAAATAAAACCGGGAGGCTCAATCATCAGATCGAGTCTCCCGGTTGTTGTTAAGTACAATTGAAATTTCATGCGTCACTTAGAGAAAGTGAATTCTCCGTTCTGCGTGTCGACATGAATCGTTGATCCTTCCGGAAACTCACCTGTGAGAATCGCGTTCGCGAGCGAATTCTGGAGTCGGTTCTGAATCACGCGTTTCAATGGACGTGCTCCATAGGTCGGATCATACCCTTCATTCGCCAGAAGTGTTTTCGCATCATCTGACACTTCCAGTGCAAATCCATGTTCAGCCATCTGTTTGGCCAGACGATCAATCTGCAGCTCGACAATCTTTCGGATCTCCGTCCGTTGGAGAGGATGAAAGACGATCACATCGTCCACACGGTTCAGGAACTCCGGTCGGAAGTGATGCTTCAATGCGTCGAGACACGTTTCTCGGATCTTTGCTTCATCACCTTCATTGGCGAGTTCCAGAATCGCCTGAGAGCCGATGTTTGAGGTCATCACGACGATCGTGTTCGTGAAGTCCACGGTTCGTCCCTGCCCGTCGGTCAGACGGCCATCGTCGAGCAGCTGCAACAAGACGTTGAAAACGTCTCGATGTGCCTTCTCGATTTCATCCAAAAGGATGACCGAATACGGTTGCCGACGGACTGCTTCCGTCAGTCGACCACCTTCTTCATAGCCGACGTATCCGGGAGGAGCTCCGATAAGGCGAGCGACCGAGTGTTGTTCCATGAACTCACTCATGTCGATTCGCACCATGTTTCGCTCGTCGTCGAACAGGAATTCAGCCAGGGCTTTGCAGAGTTCTGTCTTTCCGACACCAGTCGGTCCCAGAAAGATGAATGATCCGATTGGCCGGTTTTTGTCCTGCATTCCTGAACGAGAACGACGCACCGCATTCGAAACTGCAGACACTGCTTCGGACTGGTTGATCATCCGCTGATGGATGAGGTCTTCCATGTGCAGCAGTTTTTCGCGTTCTGTTTTGAGCATTCGGCTCACAGGAACTCCGGTCCAGGCCGAAACGACTTGAGCAATTTCCTCCGGTCCTACTTCGGTTCGGAGGAGTCGACTCTTCGTTTCGCTCACCGGTTCTTCAGGCTCGACCGATTGCTCGTCCACCTGTTTGCGCAATTGGGATCGTCGTTGATCGAGTTCGAACAACCTTTGATAGTCCTTTTCGTCGACCATTTGTCCTGAAGATTGCTGTTCTCGAATCAGTGCTTCGAGCTGTCCGTATTCGAGGTCGGCTTTCTCAAGTTCTTCTCGAACTTCAGTAATGTCACCGAGGCCGAGTTTTTCGGATTCCCACTGCTCCTTCAGGCTCGCGAGCTTCTGATTGAGCTGTTCCATTTCCGCCTGAATCTCACGGCGTTCCTTCTCCGCATGCTCTTCGTTCTCTTCTGAAAGCTGGCGGTTGGCGATTTCCAGACGAGTCAAACGTCGCTGAACTTCGTCAATTTCGGTTGGAACAGAATGCAGTTCCATCGAAACACGTGAGGCAGCTTCGTCGATCAAATCGATTGCTTTGTCCGGCAAGAAACGGTCGTTGATGTAGCGATCGGAGAGCGTTGCAGCTGCGTCCAATGCCGCATCACGAATCTTGATTCCGTGGTGCTTTTCGTACCGCTCTTTCAAACCTCGCAGAATGGCGATGGTGTCTTCGACTGAGGGTTCTTTGACCGTCACCGGTTGGAACCGTCGTTCGAGTGCCGCATCTTTTTCGATGTACTTCCGGTACTCATCGATGGTGGTTGCACCAATACAGTGAACGTCTCCGCGTGCTAATGCAGGTTTCAGGAGGTTGGAAGCATCCATCGCTCCATCTGTTTTGCCGGCACCAACAAGTGTGTGGAGTTCATCGATGAAGAGAATGACCTGACCGTTCGCTTCTTCGACTTCTTTGAGGACGGCTTTCAAGCGGTCTTCGAACTCGCCTCGATATTTAGCTCCAGCGATCAGTGCACCCATGTCGAGCGCGACCACTTTCTTGTCTTTCAGAACCTGAGGCACATCGCCCAAAACGATTCGGTGAGCCAGACCTTCGACGATCGCGGTTTTTCCGACGCCGGGGTCTCCGATCAGAACCGGATTGTTTTTTCGTCGACGCGACAAGACCTGGACCACTCGACGAATTTCTCCATCGCGGCCGATCACTGGATCGACTTTTCCCTTGCGGGCGAGTTCGACAAGGTCCTTGCCGTACTTTTCGAGTGCCTGATACTTGTCTTCCGGGTGTTGGTCAGTGACTTGATGACCTCCCCGAACAGCCTTCATGGCCTGCATCAAGTCGTCTGTTTCGATTCCATTGAGATGCAACAGCCGTTTGGCTGCGTCATCGACTTTCGTCAACGCGAGGAAGAGGTGTTCGGTCGAGACAAACTGGTCCTGCATCGAAGAAGCTGTCTTCTGAGCTTCTTCGAAAACCTGAATCGATTCTCGCGACGGGCTGATTTCGAGGTTTGATCCTGAGGAAGCTGGGAGACGGTCGATTTCCCCGTCGACCATGGTGGAGAGTCGAGTCGCTTCGACTCCAATTTTCTTCAGAATCGCCCGCGGAATTCCTTCCGGGTCTTGAATCAGCGCCGCAAGAAGATGAAGCGGCAGCAGCTGTCGATTGTGTTTGCCCTCAGCGATGGAATGAGCGTCCTGGACAGCCTTCTGTGCTTTCGTTGTGAATTTATCAAATTGAATTGCCATAAGTTGATCCTCCTTTCGAATCAGTCATTGGCTATGCAACGACTGTGCCAAGCGGGTTCATCAGTCCATAAGGCTCTATTTTGCAGTGTTTTACGAGTTTGTGGTGAACGAGATGCTGCCAAGTCGGCACTTTCTCTCGAGCGACAGAGTGACGCCAATTGTGCCAAAATGACATGTTGAGGTTGTTGGACCGAAGGCATTCCTCCTCGTTCGGGATAAAGATCCTGAAGAGAAAACATTGTTGGCCCGATCAGACAGAGTGCTGCTGATCGAGTGTTCTTGACGGTGCTTGTTTCGTTTCGGGACAAGCGTTACTCTCACCAGACTGTTGATTGGGATCGAAAACTCGGACCATTCTCCCAATGATCTCCCTTTCGGGGGAGTCTCAAAATCTATGACGCGGCGAGTGTCCATCATCCGACGAAAGCCGCCTCCACAATGAGTATGCTGGTAGTATGCTGGACGAATTGCAGGACGAAAACCGAATTGTGTTGACCGGCGTCGGGGTAGCTGCGCCGAACGGGGATTCGCTAGAGGAATACCGATCCGCACTCCTCGCTGGAAAGTCGGGCGTTCAGCCGTTTGAGACTCGCTACATCAAGCAACCAGTGCTCGCAGGAATTTGCCACTTCGACGAGTTTCGATATCAAAAGAAGAAGGAACGTCGACGCGGTACGCGTGCCGGATCGGTCTCGATCTATTGTGCGAACGAAGCCATTCGCGATTCCGGAATCGACTGGGAAAACACTCGTCGGGACCGGGTTGGTGTCTATCTCGGTATCACCGAACATGGAAATGTTGAGACTGAGAACGAGATCTTCGAAATCGCTCAGTTCGACTATGACACAAAAGTCTGGTCACATCATCACAATCCGCGGACGGTGGCCAATAATCCCGCGGGTGAGGTAACGCTCAATCTGAAGATCACCGGGCCGCATCTGACTGTCGGGGCTGCGTGTGCTGCCGGAAACGCCGGTTTCATTCACGCTGTTCAAATGTTGCGGCTGAAAGAAGTCGACCTGGCGATCGCTGGCGGAGTGTCTGAAAGCATCCATACCTTCGGAATTTTTGCGAGTTTCGCGAGTCAGGGAGCCCTCGCCTGGCATGAAGATCCCGCCAAAGCCTGTCGACCGTTTGACGTTAATCGAAACGGAATCATCGTCGCTGAAGGGGGCGGAATCTGCACGCTCGAACGACTTCCCGATGCCATCAAACGCGGAGCGAAGATCTACGGAGAGATTGTCGGCTACGCCATGAATTCCGATGCAACGGACTTCGTCCTTCCGTCAGCGAGTCGACAGTCGGAGTGTATCGCTCTCGCACTCGATAAAGCTCAACTTTCCGCCGACGACATCGATATCGTTTCCAGCCACGCAACAGCGACCGAGCAGGGCGATATTGAGGAGTCACGGGCGTTGAAAGCTGCTTTCGGTGACCGAACCACTTTGGCAATCAATAACACGAAGAGCTTTATCGGCCACGCCATGGGGGCTGCCGGAGCGTTGGAACTGCTTGGGAATTTGCCTGCCTTTCAGGACCGAATTGCCCACGCTACAATCAACCTCGACGAGCAGGACCCAAGGTGCGATCTGCATCAGATTGTGGCGAACCGTCCCCGACACATGGAGAAAGTCGAGTATATTCTGAACAATTCGTTCGGAATGCTCGGGATTAACTCAGTGTTGATCGTAAAAAAATTCCCGGCTGAGCATGGGGGCGTCTTCGAATAGTGTCGACCGTTGAGACGACTTCGAATGTTCGTTTCCGGCTCGGCAAATTCGCCAACGAAGAAGTGATTGAGGAGACAGAACGGAATGACCCCACCGGAAATCCGACAGGTGATCATTGAAATTTTGGAACGGATTGCCCCAGATGAAGACTTGTCCAACCTGGACGATTCCGTCCCGTTCCGCGAGCAGATGGAACTCGACAGCATGGACTTTCTGGACATTGTGATGGAGCTGCGCAAGCTGTATCGAGTTCAGATTCCTGAATCGGATTACGAGCATCTCGCAACAATGGACAGCACCGTCACCTATTTGACACCGTTGCTGAAAGACGCTTAAGGTCGCCGATCGAGATCTTCTGATTGCTTCGACCGATGTCTTGATTGCTGATCGATTTGATACAAACGGGCGACCTTTTGAGGGACGCCCGTTTTTTATCGTCGCGAGGGGCCCGATGTTTCGATGCGCAGTAATGCATGCTTCGATCGTTGCCGAGCGGCTTTGTTCAGCGGGTCGAAATCACGATTTGATTGAGATTCTCAGCGGAAATTGAGATGAACGTCTATCTTCGACTGTGTCGCTTCCCCACGGTGTTTACAGCCATCTCAAACACGCTGGCTGGTTTTCTGATCGCCAATGGGGGATTGGTTCCGCTCACAGACCTCCTGCTGATTCTCGGGAGCACAATCGGAATCTATCTGGCCGGGATGGTCTTTAACGACATCTTCGACATTGAACAGGATCGTGAAGAACGACCGTCACGGCCGATTCCGTCCGGCGCCATCTCACCGCAGGCAGCTTTGAGGTTCGGCGCGATTTTGATGGGAATCGGACTTCTCTGTGCCGCGATTGCAGGTCTTCCAACACTTGTTCTGGCGATTGCGCTGGCTGCTTCTGTTCTCGCTTATGATCGCTACATGAAACGAACGGCGCTGGGACCGGTTTTCATGGGGCTGTGCCGAACGATCAATCTGCTGATGGCAGGCAGTTCAGCGGTCGACTCGGTTCAGGGGGTGTTTCAACAACCGCTGCTCTGGTATGCCGGTGCGATTGGTGTCTATATCGTGGGGGTGACGCTCTTCGCCAAACGTGAAGCAGCCGAAAACTCTCGTGGTCCACTCGCTTTGTCGCTGGCAGTGATTGATGCGGGATTGTGTGCGATTGCGTTCTGGATCGGACGGTTTGCAAGTTCTTTCGGTATCGATCTTCCCGTCGCTGGCGATACCGATCGCGTCTCGATTCTGTTCGTCTGGGGAGTGATTTTTCTCACGATCAACCGGCGAGTGATGAGAGCGATTTCGTTTCCATCTCCGAAGACGATTCAGCCTGCTGTGGGGGTGTTGTTACTGTCGCTCATCGTCATTGATGGCATGGTCATCTTTGGTTTTCTGGGGTCAGCTGCCCTGCCCTATTCTCTGACGATTCTGGCGTTACTCATTCCGGCAGTCGTTGTCAGACGATGGATTCCGATGACGTAATGCGAGGTGCTGAGACGATTCACTGCAAGGTCAGAACGAAGAGGCTTTCGTAGAGCTTAAGTGGCCCGCGGCAGCCTGTCAGTTGGCCGGGCCTGTCTTTGATGCTTCCGCCTGAATCGCCACTTCACGGGCCTGGTTCAGAGACTCTTCGAGCATCGTGACCGAACCTCGCAGCGAAATGACGGACTGAGCGAAGTTGGTGTGCGACGAGATGTCAGGCACCTGCTTGGCAAACTCTTCGACAGCTGCTCGAAATTTTCCGACTTTCTTTCTGAGCATTTTGAAGTAGCCTATCGGATCGTTGACTCGAGTCTCCAGCGCTCGTGACACATCGAAGATTGAGCGGCTGATGTAGGTCAATTCCGGGAAGTCCTCTGCTTCGTCCGAATGGCGAAGAAATGCGCGGACGACCCAAGCGTGCGCCATAGCTTGCTGACACCGGTTGACGAGCTTCGTCAACTCATCGGAACTGTCTGAGATTTCGGCCATCACTCTTCCTCGTCATCGTCGCCATCGGGACGCGAGATTTCATATTTCTTGAGGCGCCGGTCGAGTGTCGTGCGCTCGATCTGCAGGATTCGCGAAGCCTTGGACTTGTTCCAGTCGGTCGCGTTCAAGACCGCCTGAATGTAATAGCGATCGATTTCGTCGAGACTCGTTTCCTGTTGGACAAAGCTTCCGAACAGGTCGACGAGTGGATCAACACTTGTCTCGAGTGCTTCGTTCACGGGTTCGTTGGCTTGCGTTTTCGCTTCGGTTGCTTGTTGGTTCTCGCTGAGGCGAAGGTTTGTCAGGACAACATCATCCGGTTCGAGCACTTCGTTTTCGGACAGAATCACCGCGCGTTCGACGACGTTCCGCAGCTCACGAACATTGCCCGGCCATGAATGGCTTTGGAGCTTGCGAATGGCGGCTGAACCGAATCGTCGGCCTTTGTAGTTGGATTCCGCGGAGAACCGGTCGACGAAGTGCTGCGCGATGGCAGGCAAATCTTCAATGTGTTCTCGCAAAGACGGGACGTGAATTTCAATCACCTGCAAGCGGAAGAATAGGTCGGTTCGAAATGTCCCTTCGCGGACAGCTTCTTCGAGATCCCTGTTGGTGGCGGTTACGACTCGCACATCGACATGAATGGATTCCCCTCCTCCGACGCGTTCGAAGGCTTGTCCTTCCAGAATCCGAAGAAACTTCGCCTGGATTTCCGGGCTCATTTCACCGATCTCGTCGAGAAAGAGTGTCCCCTTGTCAGCCTGTTCAAATTTCCCTGCCCGACGTGTCGACGCTCCGGTGAATGCCCCTTTCTCGTGTCCGAACAGTTCGCTTTCGAGGAGGCTTTCCGTCAGGGCAGCACAGTTCACACAGACAAATGGTTCTTCCCGACGGCGGCTGTTGAAGTGGACAGCACGGGCGACCAGTTCTTTCCCGACGCCGCTCTCTCCGCGAATAAGTACCAGAGCGTCTGTCGGAGCGACACGGCTGATTGAGCGTCTGAGTTCTTCGAGTTTGGGGCCATGGCCTACAAGTTCCGTTTCAGCGCGAAGCTGGTGATGCAGCTCGCTGACTTGCTGTCGGGCTTTCTCAATCCCGGTGGCGAGTTCCTGCTTTTCGAGCAGAGAATTGAGTTGATCGCCCATCTGGTCCGCGACGGCAAGGACGAACTCGAGATCGGTTTGAGTCAGGGCGTGTTCGGTGGTGACACAGTAGAGGTGGAGCAGGCCGAGCAGGTGTCCATCGTGGCGAATCGGAGCACAGATCGCGCTCTCTGCATGAAGCTGTTGAAGGCTCTCCTGGACACCGAGCACGGAATGCGTAGAGATGTTATGGGCCAGCACGGCATCTCCGTCGCTGAGCACGATCTGGCTCAGGTAGCTGGAGAAGGTTGGTTTGGTAGAGTTGCCTGCGACGAACTTCGGGACGAAGTTGGAAGCGTCGGATGTTTGTATTCCATCTTCAGGAAGCAGCACGCCGCCGATTCCCGACTTCGTGAATCGCATGAGCCCGTCGACGACCACCTGGCAGAGTTGCCCAACACTCGAAGCGGATGCGATTTCCCTCGCAATCCGGAACATGGCTGTCGTTCCGTCACCGCGTGCATTGATGCGCTCGACGAAGGGACGGTCGAGCTGGGCTCCGGAAGTGCGCTCGATGATTTCGTATGAGGAATCTGTATCTGAGGGAGACTTGCTGCGTTTGGCTTCTTCTTCGTCGGGGTGGTTGCGGCTGAATCGCAATTCGCATCCACCAATTTGGATGGATTGTCCGAATGAAATTGGGGAGTCGGACACGACCCGTTCCCCGTCGACCGTTACACCGTTGCGGCTTTCGAGATCACGCAGAAACCATGTTCCGCCCCGCAGATAGAGTTCGCAGTGTTCGCGACTGCACTTGGAATCAGGGATGACGATGCGATTTGATTGTGCCCGACCTATCGTCAGTCGCCCGGTCTGAGGAAGCTCGACTGCTTCGAGAAGTGCGTCCCCTCGATAGACTGCGAGATATCCGGGTTGAGCAGGGATGTGATCAACGCGCGTGACTTCAACGTCATCCATTCAGATCTCACTTACAGCGAATCAGTAGTTCTCATCTTTTCGAAGAATTCATTGGATCAATTGTACACGATGAGGAACTGGATCGTAACATGTGGCGGAATAGTTGTTGCGTTTTGCTGCAACGAGAGTTGATCCGCAGCGTCGGTCCATAAAAAACGAAAGCGTCCTTGAAAACGATCCAAGGACGCCTGTCGCCGCACGTCGGAGCAGTAGCGGGCCAAGTTCTGCTGACGCACTGATGCTACTCAAGAGTCATGTAAATGCAGACGGCGTGCCACTCTTGAAAAAGGGCTCAGAATCCCTCTGTTTTGGTCCAAAGTGGCAAGAAAATGCCGTTGGGAGCTTCGTCAGTTGGGGCGGTGTCTCAGAGCGAATCAACGACCGTTTCATTTCGCAAGATCGGATTGAGTCAACCGATGTGCAAGACCTTCGCCAAGCATTGGTCAAAGCAGCTGAGTCTCAGGGCTTTTGATGATTCGTCAAAATAATTGACTTGTGGCGCCGTCTTTGCTACATTTTGCCATCATTATTCCCGTTTATGCCGTGTCACCGGATCGGGACCCTTTTGATAATTCGCTAGCATGCTTTATAGACCCCGCGACACGGATGGCCCACTGACAATCATGTCAGTGGGCTTTTTCATTTGATGGCTCAACTGGCGGGCCTTAGTGCGATGACTTTTTCTCTTCTTGGTCGTCCGGAAGTCGCGCACGCGAGCTCATCTCTCGTCACATGGGTTGAGTCCAAGGGAATGTTGATAGGCCGTCAGAAAGGTCTACTGTTTGAGGCGGACCAGGCCCGGGACGACGTCGGCATCGAGAGCTGCGACTTTACCTTCTTCCAGCAGTTTCCACGCGATGGCAGCCATGGCTGCGTTGTCGGTGCACAAGGAAGGCGGAGCGATGACGATTCTGTAACCGGTTTGAGATGCCAGTTCAGCGAGTCGTTCTCGAAATCGAAGGTTGGCTGCTACTCCTCCGCCGATGCACAAAGTGGTGCGACCGTATCGTTCTGCAGCTTGTCGACACTTGGAGATGAGCACATCGACCACCGCTTCCTGAAAGCTGGCAGCCAGATCAGCGATACGCTGTTCATTAAGATCAGGAACGGGTTCTTTCGAACCGGGTTGGCCTAGCGCGGTGTATCGGATGGCGGTTTTGATTCCGCTGAAGCTGAAGGCCAAGCGTTCGTCTTTGATAAACGTTCTGGGAAATCGAAAGGCCTTGGGATCTCCCTTTTCAGCGACTCGCGAAATGAACGGTCCACCGGGGTACGGGAGACCAAGAATGGCGGCAGCTTTGTCGAAAGCTTCTCCAGCTGCATCGTCGATCGTCGACCCGACCAGTTCAAACTCTGTTGCGGATCGGCAGTCGTAGAGATTGGTGTGACCGCCGCTGACGACCAGTCCCATCGCTGGAAAGATGTCTTCGTCTGCTTCCATCTGACAAGCGAACAGATGAGCGTGAATGTGGTTGACCGTCACAAGAGGGCGATCGGTGACGAGTGCCAACGTCTTTGCCGCAGTGAGTCCGACCAGCAATGAGCCGACAAGTCCGGGCTCGGTCATGACTGCGATTGCGGAGAGATCCTCCAGACTCTTTCCGGATCGAGTCAGTGCTTCGTCGATCACGGGAAGCAGATTTTCAAGATGAGCCCGCGAAGCGATTTCGGGAACAACACCGCCGAAGCGTTGATGCAATTCATCCTGTGTTGCGACCACGCTGCTAAGAACCCGTAATTGGTCGTCGATAATCGCGGCTGCGGTTTCGTCGCAGGAAGATTCCAGTGCGAGTAGAACCTTGGCGTCTGAAGTGGAATTGACCATGTCAGATTCTTGAAGCAATCTCAAAGCGTGAGCGTCAGATAATAGCGGCGTCTCTTCGAACGAAACGGCGGGAACTTGTCCGAAGATTTCTGTCGAGCGACTTCATGCTCCCACGCACGAAAATTCGGGATGGGAGCGAACGCATGAAATCGACTTAACCAGCAAGTTGTTTCGGATGCTGGTAGAACAAGTTGCGGAGAGAAACTTCAGCCTCGTCGGCAGCTTCTTCAGACTCTTCTTCGGAGCCGCTCGCTGCTTTTTCTTCGGCGTTTTCTTGTGTTTCCTCTGGTTCGACGCCCAGTTCGGCCTTCAGATATTCGATGGCTTTTTCGAGTTGAGTGTCCTCGAAAGTGCTTTCGACAGGGTCTTGAGGATCGACGATGTCACGGTCACGGCGATCTTCTTGATACTTGGTCATCTCTTCCATGGAGAATTTGACGAGATACCCGTCATTCGGCATCACACCCCATTCATCGCTTTCTTTGGCGTTGGGGAAGCGGTGAATGTTTTTGCCGCTGGGACGATGGTAGCTGGCTGTGGTCAACTTGAGCTGGCTGTTGCCTTCCTCGAGCTCGATGACATTTTGCACGCTCCCTTTTCCCCAGCTGCGCTCTCCGATCACGACAGCACGGTCGTGATCTTGAAGGCAGGCACTGACGATTTCGCTGGCTGAGGCACTGTAGCGATTGATTAAGATCGCCATGGGGAAACCGGTGAAGGTGCCGAAGCGTTTCGCTGACCAGGAACGCGGACGGCTGTTGCGTCCTTCGGTACTGACGATTCGACCTTCTTCGATGAACAGATCGGAGATGTCGATCGCGGACTGCAACTGTCCTCCGGGATTGAAGCGAAGGTCCAGAATGAAGCCTTTCATATCTTCCTTGCGGAGCGTCTTCAGGGCTTCCCGCAGTTCGCCGGCACTTCGCGAGGTGAAGTGAGTGAGCCGGGCGTATCCGATTTTCAGCTCGTCATCGAACATGAAGTTCCATGAGCCGTCATCGTTGTAGGTGTTTCCCATGACGGTATCGAGTTGAATGAGTTCACGAGTGAGCGTCATCTTCTCGACTTCTCCGGACGAAGCACGACGAACAGCGACCTCGACGCTTTCACCCGGCAATCCACGGAGCAATTCGACAGCTCGGTCCATTTCGCGATTCTTGGGGAAGTCGCGGACAGCTTCTCCGTCGATTTCGACAATGCGATCGCCAGATTTGATTCCGGCACGATACGCAGGGCTTCCGGGAATTGGAGTGGTGATTTCGATGGCTCGCATTTCGTCATCGAAACCGACTCGAATTCCGACTCCACCAAACTCCTGAGTGATCGCTTCGGTGAAGCGTTCGACATCGTCGGGAGAAATGTAGTTCGAATACGGATCGAGTTCGGAAAGCATCCCTCGGACAGCGGCGTCGACGAGTTCGCGTCGATCGACTTCTTTCACGTAGTTGCGATCGATCTGCTGAAACGTGTCGACAAAGACTCTCATCAATTCGTAGTAGTCTTCGTCGGATTCAGCTTGTGCGGAATCGTTGTCTTCGGACTGGGCGTGAGCCATGCCTTGACTGGAAACGGTCGTCAGAAAGATGGCCGCCGTGAGCAGGGCAGAAGTGGCTGCCCAAGTGAAGGATTCCAATCGATGATTCATACTCGTCTCACCTCAACGCCGGATATCAACACAGAAATTCGAACCGAAGTTGATTGCTGATTCTGTGAACTCACTGAAGCCGCTTAGACCAGCGATTGACTGGACACGCTTCCGAGAGTGTGTGAACGCTTATTTCAAATGAACTCATCGATTGTAGAACCGACAAGGGACTCCAACAAGACGATTCCCCGAATCGACGGGCTTGTTTCTATTGTAGTCGATCCGAGGGACTGAATTCTTGAGGCTGATCAGCTTCCGATTTGGAGTCAGCTTTGTTGATCTCGGAGTCTGAAAAACCAGGCTAACGAGCTGAGTCGATGCGATTCTGGAGCGTCTCCAAAGTCTCCTGCAACGCGTACTCCAGGTAAACATCCTGTTCGTAAATTAGCGATTCGACAGCAATTTCGAGTGCTCGTTCATCGTGGAAGAAGCTGAGTGCACGCAGCACTTCGAGGCGGACGCGAGGGTGCTCGTCGTGGATCGCGAGTTGGAGTTTCGATAAGGGATCGTCAATTCGATCCCGCCAATAGCACAGGACTCGCACGGCAGCAGCCCGGACGCGACCATCTGAAGTAGCCAGAACGCGATCGAGTAATGTCTCGTCGATGGCGTCATGATGCTGTTTGACCCACAGGCACTCCAGTAACAGTTTTTGTCCGGAGATTGTTTCCTCCGAAGTATGAGCGACGAGGGTGTCGATTGCGGAAATGACCTCTTGTTTGTCGCGTTGGCCCAATTCGCGTCGAGTCCGGAAGCGGGTGCGGTCTTCGGGTTGCTGGAGTTGATCGAGCAGCTCGGGAGTGGTCATCGCTGCGAGATCTTGTACCTCGAGCAGAGGACGGCCCGCGTAAGTGATCCTCCAGATTCGTCCATGTTGAGTGTCTCGATTGGGATCTCTCAAGCTGTGCTGCATATGACCGACGAGGGGATTGAACCAGTCGAGGACATACAACGCCCCATCGGGTCCAAATTGAAGATCGACAGGTCGAAAGCTGGGATCTGCAGATCGGAAGAGTGGTTCGGCTGGCCGAGCGGAAAACCCTGAGCCTTCTTCTTCGAAGCGGTAGCGAAGCACACCTTGAAAGCCGATGCAGTTGTTCAGGAGGTAATCTCCCTGCATCTCTTCGGGAAACTGCCGACTTGAAACGATTTCGCACCCACAGGTTGGTCTCCATTGCTTGACGAGGAACTCTTTCATCACCGGATGTTTTCGCGGATGAATGAGATCGCCGGAGAAGGCGGCCCCGACGTAGTTGGCTCCACCGGAAGCATCGGCGACGAAGTTCTGCCCCCACTGATCGAAGCAGTGCCCCCAGGGATTGGCGAAGTCGTACGAAACAAAGACGTCCAATTTTTCTCGGATCGGTTCGTACCGAAAGACGGCTGAGTTGGCGACCTGTTGGGGGCCATATGACGTCTCAACCTGGCTGTGATGGAATGTTCCCTCCTGAAAATAGAGTGCTCCGCCCGGTCCGAGTTCGAAAGCACTGATTGCGTGATGAGAGTCGGCGGAATCAAATCCGTGCAGCCTCAATTGATATTCATCAGCAATGTCGTCTTGGTCCATGTCTTTGAGGAACATGAGGTTGGGTTGCTGTGCGACATACGCACCCCCGTGCGCGAGTTCGATGCCGGTCGGGAGGTACAAGCCTTTCGCGAATACGATTTCAGTGTCGGCTTTTCCATCGCGATCTTCATCAGACAGGATGAGGACTTTGTCGTTGGCACGTTCTCCCGGAAGGACCATCGGATATGACGGCATTGTGGTGACGTACATTCTTCCCTGGCTGTCGAACGTGAATTGCACGGGGTTCTGAAGATTCGGAAACTCGACTTCGGATGCCCACAACTCGATCTTCAATCCCTCGGAGAGGAACAAGGATTGAGCTGCCTCTTCGGGAGAAGAGATTGAAATCTCGTTCGTATAATTCGTTTGGATTTCGGCGAGAACGCCTGCTTCCGAGTCATCGATGTCACGGGAGATCGAAGCCCCTTGAGCAACTGCCCAGATCCGTTTGTCTCGACGTTGAGTCATCTCACGCAGTTTGGCGAACTCCGCCGGGAAATTGATCACACCGAACGGATTCTTCCTGCCTCCGTAGATGTAGTATCCATTCACAGCTCGATAGTCGTAGAAGAACTGCTGATTCTTCTCAGCGACTTCTTTTCGCAATGCCTCAAATTCTGAATCCCACGGCGAAGCTGTTCCAAAGAGTTGCTCTTCGAGGATTTCAGAAAGGCGTTGATAGCCTGTTTCATTCAGATGGATTCCGTTGATCGTCCAGGGAGTGGCGGCTTCTTCCATCGCTTGAAGTGTTGGAGTGAAGATGTCGACACATTGCACTCCTTCGGCGGCTGCAATCTTCTGCATCGATTCTGAGTACAGACGAAGGCGTGAGTTGTTCTGAGTCCCGGCATGAATTCCACGTTCAGGCAGATCTTCATTTGCGATCGGTGTCAGCAGAACGACTTCAACTTCGTGAGCTGGCTCGCCCGATTTGTCTTGCAGCTTCGGTTCATACGACCCGCGAGAATAAGTGGTCGAGGGGTATTTCAATTTCTTGAGATCCCGAATGAACTCAGCGAGTTGCATCTCAAAATCTGCGAGCCCAGCTTCACCAGCGAAAGATTCGTTGAATCCAACCATCGCGATAATCACGTTGGGTTGGTGGTCGATGAGGGTGTGCCCGTGATCTTGAAAATCCTGCGATCGCAGTCGCTCGCCGATGGAATCTGCGGACCAGCCCAAGTTACGGACAGTCAGTTCGTGGTTAGGAAAGCGATGGTGCAGCCGGGTTTCGAAGAAGTTGAAATACTGCATGCGTTCAGCAAGCGTATTTCCGAGGATGACCACCTTGTCTCCTTTTTCAAATTCGAGCGGTTCACTCGCCAGGGCTGGGAGGTGAGAGATCGCAACGACAATCAGAAAGAGTGATTTGAGGAAGGCAGACATCGGAGGGGAAGTCTTTCGTATTGTGGTGATCAGAGATTGTGATCAGCAAAACCGCTCTCGTTTGAACAGCGAAGACCAGAATGAAGCGTTTGCGAAGAGACTGGCGAAAGCAGCAGCTTCTCCTCGATCTTGAAAATTCGGATAGCTGATTTTGGCGGGTCGAGTTAGGATTGTAAATTGTGAAGCAATGCGACCGAAGAGTGAGGCAGCCAGTTCGCGAGGGCAATTTTCAAGATGACAAACGATTCTCACTTAGATTCTAGCGAACAAGTGTCGACAGCTTCGGATGAGCTGGTGGAAAAGAATCTGTCTCGACCAGCGATTCCCAGATGGTTGTCGTCTTTGGTCGTGACACTTGCGGTCGCGGGGATGATCTATGTGGTTCAGGAGATGAAAGAAAACTCCCCTGCGACGGATCCGGATGTAGCTGTCATGACTCCTGTCGGCGATGAATTGTCATCAGGACAGACAGGCATTGTCGCACCGGATGTTGAGAAGCCGATCAGAATGGGTGACCTCGTCGGCACATGGATTCTTGATGATGGAATTCGTCGAGTGATTACGATGCAGTCCGACGGAACTGCGCGAATGAAAGTCAACTTCGATTTCCTGACCGCTTTGCGATACGGAAGCGAGTTAATTCTGGAGCTGAACTGGTCGCTGGAAGAGAACATCCTCAAGCAGACCATCGTCGACGGAAAACCTGAAGCGGGGCGAAAGACTCTTGTTTCTGATTTTGGAAGTTCCGCAGCTTATCGAGTTCTGAAAATGGAACAGGGTAAGCTCTATCTGGAAGAGCTCGGAAAGCAGCCCGATTCTTACACGTGGTCACGATCTGAAGATGAATCGCTTTGATTCGGACGTTTCAGGAATCGCATGATCACCGGCCATCCGATCCAGTAGCTGGCGACAATTGTTAGGACACCGACGAGAATCATGTGGTCAGCGAAGTTTGTCAGCCCATGCTGAATGTGGAACAGTAACAATGAGATGGCGACGCAGACGATTGAATAGATCACATTGCCCTGCCCGCTGTATCCGAACAGTCCCAGGACGCCAGCATCGAGTCGACCGAAGACAAAATGCGGGATCGCATTTGCAGCAAACAGGCCGATTAGAAAGTCCATCCACATTCTCAATCTGCTCTTTCGTTGTTGAGTGACCCCGCACGCGAACGTCGGTCCTCTTCCCAGCTTGGAAGTGGTTTCTCAGTATTCAGCGGAACGATCTCAGCGGTGCGGGTTGAGGTGTCGAGGAGAGCGACGGTGGGGTTGTTGAATGTCCATCCAGAAGTTTCGCCCGGATTGATGACGAGTCTTCCGTTGGCATCGTGCTCGATCGATGGCCGATGTGTATGACCGTGCACGGCGATGTCGTAATCTTCCTCGCAATTCCGTAGCTGACTTGGCATATGCGCCAGCAGCACCCGGGTTCCATCTTCTAAATTGTAGAGCGCTGGAGGTTCCCGCAGTTCCCCGATGACTTTGAAACCGCCCATCAATCCGGTCCGGTTTCCTTCGTTGTCTCCGAAGCAGGCATAAACCTTCGCATTTAACTGTCTGAGTGGAGGAACTGCGAAGGTTGATACGAGATCACCAGCGAAGAGGATGCAATCAACTTCCAATTCGTTGAACAACGCGACCACACGTCTGATGTTGTCGAGATGGTCATGTGTGTCGGCAAAGATTCCAACTCTCATCGATTGAGTTCCTTCTCTATCATTTCGAAACTTCGAGTGCGCGCGTCAAACAGAATGGGAACTCGTTCGGGAAAGAGCGACGTCAGTGACTCAGCCTCTGCGGCATCTCTAATTCTCGCAACGAGTACCGGTCCGTCGAGAGAAGGAGGGTTGGTCACATAATCCATGCTGCGGTCACTCTCATCCGGAATGATGAAGACGATCGCAGGCGATTCGTCGCGAAAGACTTCGATCTGTTGCCGAAACTCTGCATAGAGCTCACGAGGATATCGGACTTCTGCCACTCCGCGATCCAGCGTCGCTGGCCAGACAGGTTTGATAGTCACCAGATTCACCAGAATAGAAGTTCCCAGAAACATCATCCAGCAGATGCATACGAGACGGTGAGAACTCAGCGAACGATTGCTCCAAAGTCGGCGAGTTGTTTCTGCGACAATCAGTATCCACAGCGCAGCCGTTTCGAAGACGTAGTGCCAACCGAAAATTCCGGAAAACCAGTAGGGGATGTGAGCGACATGCAAGCTGACGACTGCGAGAAAGATCAGCCACCATCGTCGGTCACCTGAACGCATCGTCAACAAAAAAATGATCAGCGATGCGAGAATCGGAATGATTCCAAGAGTCCATCGCCAGCTGTTTTGTATGCGCGTGAATACGTTTTTCAGTGCCAATTGGGGAGTCAGATTCTCGGCCCATTGATCATAGTTTTCGAGGACCTTTGGCCCAAGGGCCTGTTCACCCCGCACAACATTATTAAAACCGTACACATGTCGCGGTGTATAAATGTCCGTGTAGAGTTGATACGGGCTGGTCCAGAGACTTCCGGTGATTTGCTGATTCTGAGTCAGCACAACAGCAAACCCGATCAGCAACGGGATACCGAGACCGATCGTTCGGAAGCTGCGCTGTCGGAATGTTAGATGGTTTTCCTCTGAGTTTCTGATCCCCCAGTTTCCGCGAATCCACCACCAGAAAAAGAGGATTCCGAAAGGCAGTCCAAACCCAGCTGCGGTCATCGGTCGGCAAATCATTGCAAACGACAGCCCCGTTCCAGCAACCCACGACATCGTCAGGCAGTCTGTTCGGATCATTCTCACAAACGCCCATAAGAATATTGTGAGCCCGACAAGCGTGGGATGATGAGCCAAGAGGAGGTTGCTGAAGAGAATCATGCCTGGAGAAAGTGCAAACAGGAGCCCTGCCAGTAGACCGGTTCCTGAGTTTGCCAACTCGCGACCGGTCCAGAAGATCATGACTGCGGCGAAGGTCTGAGCGAGGAGATGGGCAAACCACTCATCGCTCACCAGCATTCCCAGACTGATCCAGGCACCTGTTCCGGGAAAATATCGGCTCGCGAATTGACCCTCGTTCAAGACATGCATCTGATTGAAAATCTTTGCATGCTCCGGAAAACTCGGAAAGCTCCATCGTCCATTCAGGAAGGTCTCTGCCTGCAGAACGTAGCTGTATTCGTCGTGATAGGCAGGTGGTAGTCCCTCGAATTCGTGGCTTGTCCGAATTGCCATGAGGAACGCCACCGATCCGACGACGAGAGAGAGTCCCCAAGCCATGATGAGGTGAGGTTTTTCGTCCCGAGGCGACTCACTCCAACTGGCTAGTTCGCGAGTTGAAGAAGCCCTGTTCAGAAAGTTGCCGCCGCCGAAATAGCAGAGTGGAAACAGGACAAGGAATGGAAGAAACGGGAGCCAGTCCGGTTCGCGACCGCTCAACCAGCCGCCGAATCTCGCTTGTCGCTCGACGGCGTTCCCCCAGACGGGAAGCTCATTCCAGAGCAGCACAACTGCGCATGTCACGTATGCCATGCAGAGGGCCATTTTGAATGAGAGGCGAGATCGTGTTGGTGATGCCGGATTGAGATTCTGGTTCGGATTCACAGCGAAACAGTAAGTTCGAGAGTGGTTTGTTTTTGTTGTCGTCAGAATCGTCTATCCTCAGAGACCAGACAACAACGGTCCGCTACGTTTTTCCTGTAAATCTTCAGAGTCCATCGAAAGTCGCCATCATGCTTCCAGGAATCAAACTCTTTAACATGTCAGGTCGAACAGCTATCGTAACCGGTGGATCCAAAGGACTTGGAAAGGCGATGGCTGCGGGACTGGCTTCCGCAGGTGCGAATGTCGTTCTCGTCAGCAGACACATTGACGAGGCCAATGAAGCTGCTGAAGAAATCTCGAAAGAGTTCAGTGTGCAAGCGAAGGGCGTTTCTGCTGACGTGACCAAAATGTCGGAAATCGACGCTCTCGTCAAAGAGACCGTCTCGGAATTCGGAAGCGTCGATGTTCTGATCAACAGCGCTGGAATCAATATTCGCGGATCGATTGAAGACCTGACGCTGGAACAGTTTCAGGAAGTTCAAAACATCAACGTGAACGGAATCTGGATCTGCTGCAAGTCGGTCATCCCTCATATGAAGAAAGCGGGATACGGGCGGATCATCAACATGGCCAGTACTCTCGGGCTGGTCGGGCTCGCGAATCGAACTCCTTACACGTCGAGCAAAGGGGCGGTTGTGCAAATGACGCGAGCTCTCGGCCTGGAGCTGGCACCGACCGGAATCACGTGCAACGCCATCTGTCCGGGTCCATTTCTGACGCCGATGAACGAACCGATTGCTGACAGCGAAGAGGCCAAGAAGTTTATTGTGGGCGCTGTGGCAATGAATCGCTGGGGAAACCTGGAAGAGATTCAGGGGGCGGCCATTTTCCTCGCGAGCGATGCTTCCAGCTACGTTACCGGCAGCCTCGTGACTGTTGATGGTGGTTGGACAGCTCGATAACTCACGGTGTGTTGTCATCGGCGTCGTGAAATAATCTCATTGAAGGCTTCTTGAAGAAACAGCATTATGAACATCAATCTTGCGGGTCGGACCGCAGTCGTGACCGGTGCGAGCAGCGGAATTGGACGAGCGACAGCCATTGCTTTGTCCCGTGCGGGTGCAAGGGTTTTTGCAGGCGACGTGCAGCTTCGTGCCGAGACTTCCAGCGAGTTTGAGAGCCTCGGGATTCATGAACGAATCTGTGATGTCCAAAAGCTCGACCAGCTTTCGCAGCTCATTGACGAAGCAGCTGAGTCGACCCGTCGACTTGATATCCTCGTGAACAATGCGGGGATCATCATGGTCAAACAGGTTCCGGAGGTGTCGGAGGAGGACTGGGATCGGTGCCTCGACACCAACTTGAAGGCTGCGTTTTTCGGGACGAAGTTTGCGATTCCGCACTTTCGCAAAACGGGTGGCGGATCGGTGATCAACACCGCCAGTAACGCCGGGCTTCTGCCACGTGCACATGACCCGGTTTATTCCATCAGTAAGATGGCACTGGTGGGGCTGACAAAGAGCCTCGCATTGTGTCATTCAGTCGACAGGATTCGTGTGAATTGCGTCTGCCCGGGCCCGGTCGGAGAGACTGAGATCATGGAAGAGGGTCTTCGCGATCATCAGGATCGTTCCAAGGCAGAGAAGATGTTCATCGATGCCAGTCCGTTGGCTCGAGCGCATGAGCGGATGATTTCTCCGGCAGAGATCGCAGAATCGATTCTGTATCTCGCGAGTGATGCCGCTGCGATGGTGACGGGAACATCGATCGCGATCGACGGAGGAAAGTCGCTGGGTGTTCCTCCTCAGTCATAATGCGAAGCTGTGATTATCTGAGCGGTGTCAGTTCGAGTTCATCGAGATAGAGAACGCCGGTGGCACCGTTCAGGCCAGCTTGCAGAATGGCTTCTCGTGCATCTCTCGGAACGTCGATCGCTCGAGAGAATTCTTTCCAGTCAGCTTGATCAGCGAGCCACGGTCCCATAGTCACGCGGTCGATGGGAATGCGTTTCGAGTCGAAGAAGTAAATCGTGATTCCCGGCAACTCACGCGTCGACTGACCGGGACGAATGTTCTGGGATTTCATCGCCCATGAGAGGTTAACTCTGGGAACTTGCGATCCATCGATGGGGAGTCCTTGAAGGATATGCGCCATTCGGCCCGGTTCATTGTTCTCGAACCGCAGAGCTTTTTCCCCGCGAAAGGCATCTTCGCTGAGTGAGGAGCGGCGCTGATAGTGCCAGCTGTCTGCCAGGCCGTCGTCGTTGCTGTCGATTTCGAATCCGGTATTCGCCAGCGTTGGATTCAGCGGATCGGGTTTGACCTTCCGTAGTTCTTCCATCTGACCAGTCATCGGGACGAAGAGCGTGGGGATCAGTTCTGTCTGTTTGAGTTCCCCATCGACTTTTTCGAACAGATGAAAGACTTGTTGGTAGCGTTCACCGAGTGGGACGATCATGCGTCCCCCTTCTTTCAGTTGTTCGATCAGCGGTTGTGGAACGTTTTCGGGTGAGCAAGTGACGATAATCTTGTCGAATGGGGCGTGTTCCGGCCAACCTTGGTATCCATCACCGATCAAGCAGTGGACGTTTTCGTATTCGAGCCGCTTGAGCAGCCGTTGCGTTCGTTCGCCCAACGGCTCGACAATCTCAATCGTGTAGACTTCGTCGACAAGTCCAGACAGAACGGCTGCCTGATATCCGCTGCCGGTTCCGATTTCGAGCACTTTATCTTCGGGCTGAGGATCGAGCGTTTCCGTCATGTAAGCGACAATGAACGGGGGCGAGATCGTCTGCTTGAAACCGATATCGAGTGCCTGATCGAAGTAGGCTAATCGGCGATGTTCGGGCTTCACGAAGAGATGTCGGGGAACGTTTCTCATGACTTCGACAACGCGAGGGTTTTCCACACCCTCAGCCACGATGAATTCTTCGACCATGCGTTCCCGGTCTGCCGAATATCGATCGCGACCCTGAGCATGCAGAGCTTCAGGAGCGGTGATGAGAGTTGTCAAAGTGATCAGACAGATCAGAGCATCCGTGCGGTACATAGCGTCCCTCTGCCGAGCGTGGCTGCGAACTCGCGAAACGAAAACGGAATGAGTCAAGACAAGCGATCAATGTAACACGATTGTCGTATTGAGTGCAGACGAATGTGCCGCGATTGCAGGTGATTCGTGCTCAGTCGCGAGTTTGAATGAGCTGCAGTGCGACGCGGAGTGCCTCTTTCATCCCGCCTGAGTCGACCTGATTCGTCCAAGCGATGTCGTAAGCGGTTCCGTGGCTGGGGCTCGTGCGGACGATGGGTAAACCGAGTGTGACGTTAACCGCCTTCTGAAAGCCGACCAGCTTTAAAGCGATATGTCCCTGATCGTGATACATGGCCACGACCCCATCGAAACGGCCAGCGACTGCGCGTTGAAGAAGAGTATCCGCCGGGAATGGACCGTTCGCATTAATTCCCTTCCCTTGGCTGGCTTCAACGGCGGGAGCGATGATTTCGATTTCTTCTCTTCCGAACAGTCCCGATTCTCCTCCATGTGGATTGAGTGCACAGACTCCAATTCGAGGTTCGGAAGCACCAACTCGCTTCAGGAATCCGTGGATCAGTTCAATTTTCTCGGAGATTGCCGATTGGGAGATCAGCCCCGGGACGCTGGCGACTGAGGTATGAAGCGTGACGTGAGCGACGCCCAATCCGAATTCGGAGCGGACGATTTCCCCCTGCGGTAAGTAAAGCATCATCGCGAAATCTGTCACGCCACAGCGTTCGGCGAGGATTTCTGTATGACCTGGATAGTGATGGCCAGCAAGGTGGAGCGCTGCTTTGCTGAGTGGAGCGGTGACGATTCCGTCGATGATCCTGGACTTGGCCGCTTCCGTCGCTGCGACGAGCCAATCATATGCCGCTGCCCCGGATTGGGCGTTGATGGTTCCATCCTGAACTTGCGACAGATCAGCCTGTGAAGGATTCCAGCACGCAGCGACACGTGTTCCGTCCGCGGAGACGCTGCGTTGTTTTGCTTCCTCAATCGATTTGCACTCGATGATCGGAGTCGTCGATCCAACGAGATTGGATGCACGTTCGAGACGCTGCGAGTCACCGACGACAATCAGATGTGCGGGAAGAGCAGCTGTCTCTGGGCTGGCCAACACTCCCGCGATGACCTCCGGTCCCACTCCTGCAGGATCGCCCATCGTGAGGGCGACATATGGCAACTTCGCGGCATCCATGATCGGTCGAGCACTTTCAGAGGGTCAGTCGAAGCATTCGACCTCTGTCAGAGGCAGACCTTTTTGATCTTTGGCGGACAGGATCGGCTCCAAATCGTTCGGCCACTCGATTCCAACTGTGGAGTCGTTCCAGATTAGTGACCGTTCGTGCTCTGGATGATACAGGTCCGTACACTTGTAGAGAACCTCTGCAGTTTCGGAGAGAACCAGGAATCCGTGAGCAAATCCGGGAGGAACGTACAGCGCGTGTCGATTCTCGGATGAAAGCGTGGCTCCGACCCATTTCCCGAAGTGGGGTGAGCTCTTTCGAACGTCGACAGCTACGTCAAAAATCTCTCCCTGCAGGGCCATGACCAGCTTCCCCTGCGGATGCTGAATCTGATAGTGCAGCCCTCTCAGGACTCCTTTTTGAGATCGGGACATATTGTCCTGAACGAATGCGTCCGGGATTCCCCCTTCGCTGAACTTCCCCTGATGGTACAATTCCAGAAAGAAACCGCGTTCATCGCCGAAGACTTTCGGTTTCACAAGCTTAACGCCTGGCAGATCCGTTTCGACAAATTCCATGGTCTGTCATTTCTCTCAATAAGGATGAATTCGAAGGGCCGCATTTTGACTGACCCTTCCGAACCGATACAACGGCAGATTCGGCATTGTTTGCAGTGAAATCACAGAATCGGGAGAAGAATCGTGGCAACCGTTTTTATCCCGACGTCCCTTCGCTCGCTGTCCGGAGGAGTTCGATCCATCGACACGGACGCTGGAAATGTCCGGGAAGTCATCGATCAACTGGAAGCTCAATTTCCGGGAATGCGAGACCGACTTTGTGAGAATGGCGGTCTCAAGAAAGGGATCGCGGTTGCGATCGATTCGCGAGTTTGCAGCCACGGATTGCTCGAACAGGTTCCCCCCGATAGCGAAGTGCACTTTGTTCCCGGTGTGTCAGGCGGGTGATCACTTGTGGTGGAGATTTCCCGTATTGCGAATGCGGAAGTCGTTCTTCAGTCAATGTTTAGGAATTCAGGTCGTGCGGGGAGCGGACGTTTCGTCCGCGGTTTTCGGGAACGCACTGACGAAAAGCATTAGACACTCGAGCGCTCTTTGTCGTATAGTTCGGTAATCCCTCCTTTGTTTTGACTTGAATCGCTCCCTGAGCCCCGCCCAGTTCAAGTCCCTATTGATTCTCAGGTGCATTCTTGAAGATCCAAGATCTCTACAGTGATCGAGATTCTTGCAACGCTTTGATTGTAAGCCCGCCATGTTTTCGTTCAGAAGCGTGTTCGCGGACATTCTCTACCTTGTCAGTTCACTTTGCCCTGCTCTTTGCGTTTGCATTCGGAATTGGGGCTGGGAGCTTCCAGAGTTCAACTTGCTTGGCTGCCGATTCGCCGCTTCAGCCGATTGCTGAACGAGACTTCAAGGCCGAGATTCTTCCATTCTTCCAGACATACTGCTCGGACTGTCACAGTTCCGGTTATCAAGAGGGCGACTTCGGTCTTCACCGCTATGCAGAGGAAGAAGCGCTCAAGCAAGACCGCGGAATCTGGACCAAAGTTCTGCACTTAGTGAAGCTGGGTGCGATGCCTCCTTCCGAGGTTGATCAGCCAAACGAAGAAGATCGAAAGAAAGTCGTCGAGTGGCTGGAACATCAGCTGTTTTACGTGGATTGCAGTCAACAGCATGAGCCGGGCCGCGTGACTGTTCGTCGGCTGAACCGGTTAGAATACGACAATACGGTTCGCGACCTCTTGGGTGTCGACTTTCATCCGTCTGACGACTTTCCTTCCGATGACGTTGGATATGGATTCGACAATATTGGTGATGTTCTCTCGGTTCCGCCGCTGTTGATCGAGAAGTATCTGAACGCTGCCGAACAGGTCGTCGAACAAGCTATCCCAACGCATCATCCCGACTACGTTTTCGTCGAGATGACCGGAGACCGTCTCAAGAAAGAAGGGTCGGTGAATGGATCGGATGGTGGCTGGAAAGTCATGCCATCTCGCGGGACGGTTATCGCTGAATTCGACTTGAAAGCACCCGGTCGATATCAAATTCTGATCGAAGCCAAAGCCGATCAAGCTGGTTCTGACCAAGCCAAAATGGAAATTCATGTTGATGAGAAATCGCTGCGGACTGTCGAGATCGAAGGACATCGAAAGTCGAACGACTTCTCATTCGAAATTCGATCACGGGCTGGGAAGAAAGTCGTCTCGGCAACGTTCTTGAACGATTTTTACGATGCTGAAGCAGACGGCCGAAAGGATCGAAATCTGTACGTTCGCAATATCACGATCGAGGGGCCACTCGATATGAACGCTGATATTCGAAAGGACTATCCGCTGATTGGAACTATGCCCTCTCGGTCACGATCGGTTCGACAGGCAGCGACGGAAAATTTGCGAGACTTTCTTCCGCGAGCGTTTCGGCGACCTGTGACGACGGCAGAAATTCAGCGGTACGCTGAATTCGCTCAGCTGGCGACTGACAGAAATGAAGGCTTTGAACGAGCGATGCAGATCGCCGTTCAGGCGGTGCTGGTCTCTCCTGAGTTTTTATTCCGAGTCGAGTCTTCCGAGCAGATTGGAAATGGAGTCGAACAGCTCGACGACTACGCGCTCGCTTCGCGATTGTCGTATTTCTTGTGGAGCAGCCTCCCCGATGACGAACTCTTCGAACTCGCGAAACAAAAGCGACTCCGCGATCCGAATGTTCTGAAGAAACAAACGGAACGAATGCTTAAAGATCCGAAGTCGAAAGCTCTCATTGAGAGTTTCTCGGGACAATGGCTCGGCCTGCGTCGGTTGGCCACTGATGAAGTCGCCCCGGATCCGAAGCTGTTTCCGGAATTCGATGAACAACTCCGATCCGACATGTGGAAAGAGACGGAATTGTTCTTCGGCGCGGTCGTGAATGAGAACCGAAGCATCTACGACTTGTTGAACGGACGGTACACGTTCCTCAACGAACGACTGGCAAAGCTCTACGGCATCGAAGGGATTCAGGGAGAAGACTTCCGAAAGGTCCAGTTCAAGAATGAGCCGCGGCTCGGAGTGCTGACCAATCCCAGCATCCTGACTTTGACGAGCTATCCGAATCGAACGTCACCAGTGAAGCGGGGACAATGGGTGCTTGAGAATCTGCTCAACGATCCTCCGCCTGATCCACCTCCCAGCGTACCGACTCTCGAAGAAGCAGCACCCGAGAATTTGAAACTTTCTTTTCGTGAGCAACTCGAACTGCATCGACAAGATCCCGGTTGTGCATCGTGTCATGTGTTGATGGATGGAATCGGATTCGGTCTGGAAAATTTCGATCCGATCGGTCGTTGGCGAACTAAAGACGGAGAGTTTCCGGTCGATGCTTCGGGTGAGCTCCCCAGTGGGGAATCGTTCCGCGGACCGGAAGAACTGGTCGGAATTTTGAATCGTAGAAAAGAACAGTTCGGTCGCTGTTTGACTGAAAAGCTGTTGACGTATGCCATTGGTCGAGGAGTCGAGTATTATGACCGATGTGCCGTCGACGAAATCTTAAATCAACTGGAAGAAGACGATCGCTTCTCAGCCCTGGTGCTGCAGATTGTGAAGTCAACACCTTTCCAGATGAGAAGAAGTACCACTACCCAGACGATCACTCGTAAATGAACACCGAGGTACTGAGATGAACACTCTTTCACGACGAACGATGATCCAAGGTCTTGGCGTCACGCTTGGCTTGCCAATTCTCGATGCAATGGTTCCGTCTCAAGCCTGGGCAGCTCCAGAGATGCTCGCTGGCAATCGCATGGGGTTTGTCTTCTTCCCCAACGGGGCCATCATGAAGGACTGGACTCCAGGTCAGGTCGGGGCTCAGTTTGACTTGCCACGCACACTCAAACCACTCGCCGCACATCAGAAAGATTTGCTCGTCTTGACCGGATTGGCTCAGGATAAAGCTCGAGCAAATGGTGATGGAGGCGGAGACCACGCCAGAAATTCGGCCGCGTTCTTGACCGGTTCACAGCCGCGAAAAACCGATGGAGCAGACATTCACGTGGGAGTTTCGGTCGACCAGATCGCTGCAAGTCAGATTGGTCATCAGACGAAACTTCCATCACTCGAAGTCGGAATTGACGCCGGTCGCCAAGCAGGCCGCTGCGATTCCGGCTACAGCTGTGCTTACCAGTCGAACATCTCTTGGAAGACTCCAACGACTCCGGTCGCCAAAGAAGTGCAGCCCAAACTGGCCTTCGAGCGACTCTTTGGTCGGGGAGAAGATCACAAAGCAGTCCAGGAGCGAAACTTCTATCGCAAGAGTATTCTTGACTTTGTGAGTGCTGACTCGAAGAAACTGAAGAATCGACTCGGTGCGAACGATCAGCGGAAGCTCGACGAGTACTTCACAAGTGTTCGCGAGATCGAACAGCGGATCGAACGTTCAGAAGATCAGGCGAGTCGAGCGCGTCCTGATTTGGACATCCCTGACGGCGTGCCTTCCGATTGGGCAGAGCACGTGCGACTGATGTACGACTTGATTGTTCTCTCTTTCCAGACAGATACAACCCGAGTCTTTACGTTCATGTTGGCCAACTCCGGAAGCAATCGAACGTTCAAAGAGTTGGGAGTCAACGGTGGCCATCACCAGTTGTCGCATCACCGCAACGAAGAGGAAAAAGTTGCTCAGCTGCAGAAGATCGACGAGTACTCAGTGAAGCAGTTTTCCTACTTCCTCGACAAACTGAAGAGCGTGAAAGAAGGCGACGGAACGTTGTTGGATCACTCGATGGTGCTCTACGGTTCCGCTCTGAGTGATGCCAACCGACATCGCCATGAAGATCTGCCGATTTTGGTCGCTGGTCGAGGCAATGGAACGATTCAGACCGGTCGACATGTGCGGTATGAAGAAGAGACTCCGATGAACAATTTGTTCCTGTCCATGCTTGATCGAATGAACGTGAAAGTCGATCAACTCGGCGACAGCACTGGCCGCGTGACCCAATTGGACGGCTAGAGCAAGTTGCTCTTTCCTGTGCACTCGCTCGTGCTGTTTCAGCAAGTAAAATGGCCCTGTGTACGCGTGCGAGAGAGTGCAAACCAAATCTGAAGAAGCTCTCATCGCGAAGACTATTTAAGGGCGATCCTTGCCAACAGGGATCGCCCTTTTTTCATTGACCGCGTTGAGAATTCTGTCAGCGAAGTTGAGTCTTTTGAGGACGTCGCTGATTCGACCTGTGGCTGCGGAAGCAGCGAGTGCTCGGGTCTACCAGCGCTGTGATGAGAAAACTGCTTCAAACGGAAGTCGTTGTCTCTTCAGCCATCGGCGCAGAGTATTCGCGAGCGAGTTGACCGACGACTGCGAGAAAGATCATTCAGATTTCGAGGTGACCGTAGAGTCCTAAGAGTGACTTCCCGCCAAGTGTGGCAGGTTTTCTTCGAGCCATTCCAGATAGCGTTCGGTGATTCCGGACCAATCGAGGTTCTGCGACTGATCTTCTCGAATCATTTCCATAGTGATGGCCCAGTCACGCATCGCGAGCGGACGTCGCCGAGTCTCCAGCACGAACGAGTAAAGAAAGTGATGGTCGACCAATGACATGTTGGTGACTCGTGTCATCACCAGCGACTCAATCTTTCCACTCAATTCGGACGATTTCGTCGAACTTGAGGATCGATGGTCTGCAGTAACGTTCGACTTTGCGTTCACGACCCGGCCCCTGGTGGTGATAGTGTCGATGGAGATCAAGTTTTCAGACAACGCAAGATCCATCGTCGTTGCATTCGTGACTTCAATGGGAGCGCACAATTCCCGTTCTCCAATTCAAGTAGTCGTTCGTATTCCGGCTCAGGGTGAACGGACGAGTGATGATGAATCACAAACGATTCACCCCTGTGGAAGAGAGCAGCCTCGGCGAATCGTGCTCACTTTCCATTGCGTGAAACGATTCATCAGATATTCAAAACGCGAGGAGAAAGTACTCCTCAACGGCAAGTTATCGATTGCTCATCTTAAAACCAGAACGTGCCCGTTCTTTCGAGTATAGCTCGCAAATTTCCGGGGAGGCAAACGGAATTTTCACGGTTGTGAAAATTCTGAGGGAGCCAATGCAGGCGAAATCTCGAGAACTGTGAGCGAACCGAATTGATGCCGATTCACATCACTCCCGCGTTCCTCAAAATATTCAAGCACCTCCTCATGACCGATGAAAGCGATGCACACGATTCTTCCGGTCGGAGCTGTGAATGAGTCCGCAACTTCTCGTGCATACGGGTACTTGAGCGGCAGCAGTTTCGGTGGATCTCCGGCGAGTCCATAGTAGGCCAGCCCGACAAGTTCTGGATGTCGGAATTCCTCACAATAGGACCAGTCAGTGACGTAAATCTCCGTTGAATCGTCAGGTTGACTCTCGACCCACGCAACAACTTCGGGAAAGCCTTCGCTTCTCTCAAATTCGACGAGAATCCCCGGGACCATCGCAGCTGCGATCAGCATCAGTGCCACCAGTTGCCAACCGCGATTCAGAAGAGTCACGCTGCGCATCGTCAACACGATGATCGGAACCATAGCCGGCAATCCGTAGCGGAACTCGTAGACTGGTCGCCAGATCAATGAAATTCCCCATGCCGGAATCAGCATCGCGAACAAAATCCAGATCAGGCACAATCCCGTCGCGAGTTGTTCGGAACGATTGGATGTATTCCGGTCTTTGTCGTGAACGAACATCGCCCAAATCGCGATTCCGATTGCCAACGCAATCACCCAGCCCGCAGACGGCAAATAGAAGAACTCGCCGAGACAGCTGCAGGTGATGATCTCCCACGCTCCCGGAGGTTGCAGCCATCCTCCAAGCGTAGCTGGGGCATTCGTTTCGAGAAAACGACAGAACAGCCATTGAAGTGGAACGAGCAATACCAGCACGAAGCACTGAAGGTTCAGAACGCGTTGAAGCTTCGGACTGATCCCGCGATCGAAGACCAGCAGAGACAGAACGAACGCCCCCTGCCCTGCGAACGCCAAGAATCCGTAATAGTGGCTGCAGATCATTAACCAGGTTGAGATCACATAACCGGCGCGGCCTCTTCCTGTTTCGCGAAGGAGCTGAAACAACATCCCCATCGACAAGATTGAGAAGAGCATGAAGAGAGTGTACGGCCGCGCTTCTCGAACATATCTCAAGAAGGCGGGACTTAACCCCAGAAACAAAGCGCTCAATAGACCGACACGAATGCCAAAGAATTTTCGTCCCAGCCAATAGATCGCAGGCAGGCATACGATGCCAGCTACAAAAGCAGGAAATCGCAAGACCCACTCCGGGGGACCATCTTGAGTAACAAAGCTTCGGACAAGCAGTGAGTAAAGTGGTGCGGAGTAGTCTTCGCGTTGAACCAGTCCGTCGACGAATTCACGACGAGCGGTAATGAGCAAGATGACTTCATCGGTCCAGAGCGGAGATTGTTCGATCGTTCCCAACGTCACAGCCGCGATGATCACCATCCAGAGAAAGACCAGCGTCGTCGCATGTCGTTTCAGAAGAGAGTCCGTCATTGAGTTCATCCAGCGACTTCATTCACTTATTGAAAACAAGAATGCCAGGATGGTATTCAACTTCCAATCCATTGTACGAGTGGATGTTGATTCCACGCTCTCCAATAGGGAATCGCTCCGAGACCATTAATGAGGATGGAAAGCATCGCCAATCCCCATCCAAATCGACTGGAGAGTGATCGAAAGCTCCAGTCAAAGTCGATCAGTGGGATCAGGAAGAGGGGCACCACAGGCAGGATCAGTCGCGGGCCGTAGCAATAACCTCCATCCCAAATTTCCCAGGATGCCATCACACCAAAGTAGCTCAGAAAACCGATCAGGAGCAATCGCCCGTGTCCGCCTGTTCGTTCAAGAAACTCGGGCCATGTTGAAGCGGCGAGGAACGAGATCGGAGCGAACAATAACAATCCATGGCTCGGTGAGAACATCAACTCGCTGGCTCCGACCCAGAAATTCCCCCACCGCCATGACTGCGGGCTGCGGAGGATTGATCCGAACATGTAATAGTTCAGACCAAGCATCAAGGCCATACCCACTAACATTGGGATACTTGTACTTAAGAACAGCTTCCAATTTCTCTGAAGGATCGCTGCGAACAAGAGAACAACTCCAAGCAATGCAAATGGAGGCTTCATCAGCGTGCCGAGCCCTATCAGTGCTCCGATCCAGAAGCCGTTCTGGCTGTTCAACATTGCAGAGAAGGCAGCCACTGCAAATGCGAGCAACCAGATCTCGCAAAACATCGCCCGACTGTAATGCCAGATCGGTGTCCCGAGGCAGATCAGCATCACGACTCCGGCACATTTGAGATTCGAAAGTTGAAACGTCTTGAGGAGCGCCATCATACTGCTCATTGCCCAAATCGATGCAATCCATGAAAGAGACACAGCAGCAGGTTCGAGCATGTCGGAGCCTGCAAGTCCGAAAGTTAATGCTGCCAGAACGAACGGATAGCCTGCGGGGTGAGTTGAGTATTCTGGAGAATGGCCTCGCGAATGATGTGAATTCGACTTTTGGGTTGGAACCGGGCGACTTTGTTCGTCGACGTTCCATTGCTCGCCCCATCCTAAATAGACGTCAGCCCATGGGATCATCGTGCCTTCTTGAACCCAGATCGTATGGTGATCGAGTGCCTGCCCGCTCATGCGAACGCCTGCATCTATGCCACCTTGATGAACACTCTGATAGTTGTTCCTAAGGTCGAGGTCACCATCGTTCAGAAGGCTGTAAAGTGTGATGAAGTAGTGTGGTTCATCACCTGAGTGGATCTTCGGCAGGCCGATAGTGATGCGATCGTCAGGACCGTTTGATTCACTGCAAAGCTGCGGAATCAATAACAATACCGCAGTCGCACCGAGCAATAGTCGACTGAACAATTTCTGATTCATTTAACCGACTCGGACAAATGTGCAGGCGACGGAATATCAATTCGGGCGTCGTTATAGAATTGACACCTGAGCCCAACAACGAGGAGTCCGGTCGTCATGAAACCACTCAGGACCGTTATTGCTACTCCCCAATAGAGACTCTGAGGGTTGTAGAAAAATGTGAGACGGTGCTTACCTGCTGGGAGGGGACACAATCGGAAGACTTCGTGCAGTGCTTCGATCTCAATCAGCTGTCCGTTGACAAAGCATTGCCATCCAGGAAATCGCGTGTCAGCAACTCCAACGATTCCTGCTTCAGGGAGATCGACTTCAACAGTGAGCCCTCTGGAATGATCGGAGACAATTTCGTAGCTGAAGTCTGATCGCTGTTGCCAGTCGAGTGGGTTGGATTCACAAAGTGAATCTTCGGCAAGGTGGCGGTGTCGTTCTGGAAGAAATCGAATGCGTGGAACTGCGGATTCTCGTTCCATCCATTGACCATCGTGAGTGCAAATGTAGCGACAACTGACTAGATCGAGCGCTTTTTCCGGACATTGTTGAATCGCTTCGTGGACTCGTTGAACATGTCTTGGGAATATTCCACCTTCATTAGTGCCGACCATCGGAAACCGGTTTAGAACAGCGACCGGCAGCAAGCGGGAATACCTCAATTGAAGCAGTGTGTCGTCTGTGTCTAATGAACGATCGAGGAATCGAAATGAACGGGCTGCTGTGGTCTGTTGTTCGCTTGTGTCGACCCGTTTCTCACGCGGAACGAGACACAGCTGACTGGCGTTAAACAGCCAAAGGTCAATTGTCACGAAAACAAGAAACAGTACCTGCCAGCGAAGTCGGATCGTCGTCGAAGCATTTTTCTGGACGGAACGCAATTGCATCAGAACCCAGACAGAGGCAACTGCCAGTCCACTTGACTTGATGACTGCATCCCGACAGACATCCGAGCGATTCCACCACGCAAGTATTTCATCGCCGAAGCCTGACTCAACGTCATTGAGAATAAGCCATGCGAGAAGGTTTACAGCGAAGAATAGCATTGTCCATCCCGACAGCTTCCAGGGGGTAAGTTGTGCTCGTTTTGATGCGATCCTTTTCTCAGTACGATCAACCTCCCTGTTGGAAGTCCGTTCGCGTTGTATCCAATCATCGAGACCTCGAGCAGCTAGAATCGGAACGAGAATACTTGCGAGGCAAAGGATACGTCCTGGACAGCGAAAGAGCGTCAGCGGAGGAAACAGTTGGTTTGAGATCGTAAAGAGATGAGAGTTTCTCCCAAGAGAATAGAGCAGCAGCAATAAAACTGCCGTACCGGTAACAGCCTCCCAGGCGAGTACTGACTTACGGGTAAGAGCGATTCCACCTAGGAGGAGAGTGAGAATACCAAGATACTGGTACTCCTCGTGGTAGAGTTCAAAGAAATCAAACGAGCTTGCATCGTCAAATGGATTACCTTTGAAGTTTGGGATCAACAAGCGGACTAAGTCACTCGGTTGAAGAGAGAAGTGATCGGCATAGGAGCTGTTTCCTCGATCGGAAGCGGTCATTCCGTCACGAATTAACTCCATGGCTGGAACGTACTGCACCGCTGATAGTGTTGTTGACAAGATCACCGCCAGGATCGCCCACCATAGAAATTTCGTCCGATGTGCGGATGCTGATCCCCAGAACATAGAACCAGCGCCCCACGCTGCTCCGAGAAGGCCGGCATAACAAGCGATTTGGGGATGTCCCGAAAGAAGGACGAGCCCTCCCGCCACAGCTGTCAAACCGGCGAACAAAGGCCCAGGTTGACGCGTCAAGAAGACGACACTGAGTAACAGCCAGGGTATTCTTGTCCATGCAACAAACATTGTGATGTGGCCGACCATTAAGTGGGCGATCGGGAATCCACTGAGCGTCATGACGAGAGCAGAAAAGCTACTTGCAAATCGACTCGTTCCCAATGATCGCGTCAGTAGATATTGTCCAAAGAAGCCGAAAGCGGCATGCACGACGATTGAAAGGCGCAGCCCATAGCTTACATTGAAGAGCAATATCGAAGGTGTGACGAGGGGGTCACTCAAACCTGCTTGCATGTTTGCATGCAAGGGTGTGCCGCATGCGAGTTCAGGAATCCAGAGTGGAAACCTGCCAGCGAGCATCTCATCACGAGCATACTCACGCAGGGGCAGTTGGGCAGTCGTGTAATCGCTGTAGTAAGTTGGTGGGATGACGCGATCATCGGGAAGAAGGAACAGACTGAAAGGCATCAGCGCAGCAACGAAACTAAGCCAAAGGAGACTTCGGCCACTGCGAGGCGTCGTATCGATCGGAGAGTCTAAGTTCAAAGCCGTTCTGTGTTGTTGAACAATTTGGATATTAATTCATCAAAAGCTAAATCGAGAATTTGATTTCGAGTGGTGAAGAAAGTTTCGCTTTCGGAACAATTTTATGCGTTTGATAAGCTTTCTTATTGACTTGAAGTCGACAACTTTGTGCTCCCCTCCGTTTTGGAATCGTCGATCGGAATTCGCTTGTAGAGAGTCAGGACCACAGAACCTTGAAAGTAGTAGGGTTCCAGAAATCGGCTTTCGAGGATCTTTATCCAGCTGTCTTGGAACAGCTTCTCTTGGGGGCCAGAATATGGACGCGAATATCCGGATGAATCGATCGTCCACATTCTTTGGGAACCTCGACTCAATAACTCCCCACGTGTGACCTTGATGTCGTCGGAGAGAATTGAGCTGCCCATGAAGTGGTCGATTTCACCGAGATCGAGGAGTTCCGGACGATCAAACTCGTGTTGAGTGCAATGCCAGAAGCTGTAAAACATCGCTGGGTGCACAACAACGATCTGATCGCCAGGTTCGATCTGTTCATGAAGAGTGTCGACGGCAGCATTCAAGCCAGTTCTCGAATCGAGTTGAAGTGATTCCCGTGACATCGAGAGAACGGCAGCTGCATTGATCAGAATCATCACGAAGACGAGAGGGCGTAATTTGAGAATTGTGCCTGTTGAGACGACAATGGAAAACGCTACATAGAAGAATGGAAGGCATAAAATCAGGTGTCGAGAAGTCAGGATTGAAACGGTTGTCAGCGAAACTGCTGTTGCACAGACGAGCGGAGCGATTCCGAGCGCGAACGTGAGAACTCGGCCAATCTTTCGTCCAGGAATCAGGAATTGAATCCAAACGATGGCCGTCAGGTTTGTGACGAGGAGAGCGAGAAAGTGGCTCTTGAGTTCAGGCGGTGAATTTGCTGAGAATAACGCGCTGAACCATGCATCAGGAACTGACCAGACGGTCACCTTGGGAATCCAGAAGCTTTCTTGAACTCGCGAGATTTGCGATCGCAACACAGGAATCCAAGGAAGATAACCTGCAATAATCAATGCAAAGCTGACTCCGACGTAATGAAGTTTTGGCCGAGAAGTGGTTGTTAGATTATCGTCCAATGATGGAGGAATCGCGAGGCTAGCCCAAGCTGCGACTAGTCCCTGGGCAAACACGGTAAACATTGCATAGTGGTGTGTGTAAAGGAGTGCGAGTGTGCTCAGTACGTACAGCGACCACCAGCGAGTCGGTTTCGCTGGGTGCGTGAGTGCTTGCAAAAGAAACCAACTGCCCCAAATCGCAAGCATAGTCGCCAGGGAATACATTCGGGCTTCCTGAGACCACTGACAATGTGTTGGGTTCAGTGCGAACAGAAGACATGCGAGAACCACAACCGCCCATTGTTGATTCGAGCTCACTTCTTGTGCTTCACTTTCGACATTGATGACGTCGCGGCAGAGAAGTGCTAATCCAGTTGTTGATAAGCCGGCACAGAATATCGAGAGAGATCGGAGGGCAATGACCGATTCACCAAACACTGAGATCCAAAGTTTTAGGACGTAGTAGTAAAACGGAGGATGAGTGTCTCTGGCAGTGAGACTGAGGATCTCGCTCCACGTGGATCGTGCAGAAATTCCCCAAGAGAATGCTTCATCGAGCCAGATCGAACGCGTTGCAATTCCATCCATTCGAAGTAAGACCGTGATCGCAACCAACGCAGCGACTAAGAATACAAAGTGCGATCGTTTCTCCATGGAATTTATGAACACTCTTCTCTTCTTCTACCAGAATGTCTCTTGATTTCCGCTCTCCGAATCTCGATCTAAAAATCATCCGATGAGATGATCCCCTGAGCCAGTGGGGTTCCGTTTAGAAACGAACCCTGCGGACTTGCCAACGCCGCATAAACTCGGCCATCAATCTGTTCAGTCAGAAATCGCACATGACCGTCAGCGTAGGTCATGTTCACGCCACCCGGATGGTCAGAGTTGGGGATCGCGTGGTCCTGTTCGGGTTGAGAGCGTCCACTATTAATCTTGCTTGCGCCCGAATTTGATCGCGAGTAATCGACCCCTTCTCGTATGCATTTCCCGTCGAGGCAAGCATTTCCCACGAAGAACATTGTTCTCAATGGATGAGGATTCGCGAAGCGGCCGAGTGGATCGTCATCGCGAAACCCATTGCAGAGGTTGTCTGTTATTAAGAACGTCTGCGATGTGCCATCGTGAATATCAGCAAGACCATAAAAGCGTTCTGTATAATCCGGCTTGCGAAGATTCTTGCCGACCCACCAGTTCTCAACAAAGAAAAGCCCGAGTTGTTTGAAGTGTTTTCGATCTCGGTCGTCCAGCGATGCGTTACCAGAACATGCGTGCCCATCTCCATTCAGGTCGAGTTTGACCAGTTCCCAGTCTCCGTTTTCCGATCGATGCGAGGTCGCCACGGGGCAATCTCCAACTCCGTCGGTGGTGCGAGTTGTAAATCCCCATCCCCCGTTGAGGGCATAGCTTAAGTCACCTTGCCCGGAAAGAGTCGAGTCGGACGGACAACGCAGAACGGCGATCGTCTGATCCAAGAGTGGGCCATTCTGGGCTGAATCAATCGGTTCGTCGAGATTCCATTGTTGGAACAGCGTACTCTGGTCGACGTACGGCAGCAGTAAGACGGCCCAGTTGTGATGGAGTTGAACGGGCTGCGATGTGTCACCACCGCGGTTGCTGCTGGGATCGAGAAAGTATCCGGCACCTGGCAGACGGTGATGATCCTGCTCGAACTGCATCATCGCAATCGAAAGATTTCGCAGGTTGTTCGAACATTGATTAAGACGCGACATCTCACGAACTCGCAGAGCTGCGGGCAGGATGAGGGCGACGAGGACAGAGAGAACAGACAGGACGACCAGTACTTCAATGAGGGTCAGTCCGCTGCGATGAGATGCATATTCGGGGGAGCCAATCATGTGGATGATTGTTTCACTCAAGCTGAAGAATCACAAGACATCGGCCAGTGTGAAACCAATTGATTTCCAGTCACATCTATTCTGAAGAGACAGGCTCAAGCGAGGGGGTGGTGGGTGGAGGTGTGACCGGCCAACCGAGAGCCCATTGCAGCTGGAATTGCGCGGAGTTGTATTCGATAACAGAATTGAGATAAGACCGTTCCGCGTTTTCGAGTGCTCGAATCGACTGCAGGACTTCAATCGGTAAGCCCTGGCCGTCTCGAATTCTTCCGAGGTCGCGTTCGAAGGCATCCATAGCCGTTGGAATTGCCTTGCGGGTAATCTCAATTCGTTCACTGCGGTGAGTGACCTGCGAGTACGCTTCCACAACTTGCTGAGCTACTTGATCGAGCAGTCGAATTTTCTCGTATCTCGCTTGTTCAATCTGCGCACAGGCAGCACGGCGCTGTGCACTCTCGCCGAAGCCGAGGTTGCGAATTTCCCATGTGACGATTGCGTCGAAATCGACACGATTGTTGACATTGTCGATATCCGTACCGAGTCCGCCACCGAATCCACTGTCGCTCAAGCCCAGCAGCACGCTGGGAACAAATGGGCTATAACGTTGACGTTGATATTGATCACACGCAGCAGCAACGAGTGCCTGAGCCTCTTTTAATTCCGGACGGTGAGCGAGGCCGGAACTAATTAGTGATCCCTTACTATGGTCGACTGGGACAAGAGTGATTGGTATCACCGAAGGCTCCACCGGGATGATTCGCCGTGAAGCGTCGATGCTCAACTCCTGAGCGAGACGGCTGGCAGCGACGTCGGAAAGTTCGCGAACTTCAGAAATTCGGCTTTCAACCAGAGTTAATTCCGTCGCCATGCGGTCGGCGTCGGCTTGCAAGCCTTGTCCCGTCGCTGCAAAGTCAGCAGTGAGCTTTGCCAATTCCTGAGTACGTGCTTTACTTTGGTTTAAAACCGCGAGGTCTTGTTCAGCTTCAAGTAAATTGAGATAAGCTAATGCGACTTCGAGGAGCTGCTGGTTTTGAACAGCATTCGCCGCATGTCCTTGAGCCCATGCGGTCTTCTGGGCAATCTGTGGCTGGAAAATGGCATCCGCCATGTGGAAACGGGCGACGAGACCGGGAATAGGAGTTGTTCCAGCACCTGTTGCTCCAGCTCCGAATCCATATTGCAGCGATGAGCGATTCACATCGACGATGTCGCCGTCGCTGGCTTGATAGTTTCCATCATGTCGATGATAGCTGAATCCTGCCTGGATCGATGGAAGCCAGAGAACCTCTGCTTGTTCCAGATTCGCATAAGCTTCCTGGACTCGCCAGCGAGCCAAACCAATCTCCGGGTTCTGTCCACCAACCATGGCGAGTGCTGTACCCAGATGCATTGGCCAAGCATTGGTGTATTGAGTTTCAGCATTCGGTTCAGTTTGGTCCGCAGCTGCTGGCAGTGGAACAAGTTGTTCGGGTCCTGCTCCAGTCTGGAGAATTTGCGGAGTGTCTGGATTGATATCTCTGGAAGCGTACGAGTTCTTTCGTCGGGACGACGAGTGACGACCTGCGTCGGCTCCCAATTTTGGTTGGCCAGCCGAATTGGAAAGAGAGTGGGCTGTCTCTTCGAAATGAGAGTTGCTCTCTACCGATTGATGTGAAACGGCTTGAACACCGGTCGGTGGCTGAGCTTGTTGTTCACGAACCTGGGGGCGACTTGTGTCGACTGATGGTTGCGATTGCTTCTTCGCGATCGCAGGGGCACTTGGAATTGGCTGTGTCGACGGCGTCTTCGGTGGAGGGCTTTGTATCCGCTGCTGGTCAGAAACGGCCCTTCCAACAGCTTGTGAGAGGTTTTGTGATCGAGGATTTTGAGAAGCGGTATTCTGAGCGACAGTCGGGTAGGCTGCTGTTTTGTGAGCGCCTGGATAGCCGGTCGCAGTGCATCCTGCGAGAATTGCTGTCCCGCCGAGCATCCACAGTTTCTTCAGTGAGCGACGCATCGAGTCACCTTTTCAGACTACAAACAGTTTTCGATCTTGCTGGTCGTATCGACCATCCTGTTATGACGAATATGCGTAACTGGATGATCTCTCCGTGCTTGCAGATTGTGGCGCCCTGTGGTGACGATTAGGCAAGTTGTAGGGGTGGGCACTTTTCGAGGGTGGTTTCAGGATTCGATAGAGTTTGCTCCGCGACGTTCGCTAGCTGATTTCCTAGAGTTCTCAGTTCGGAAGATGTTCAGTTCATGTGAGACCGGCAATTGATGCCGAAGCTGGGGTGGCAAGCTCTGCGGGTTGGTTTGATTTTACTGGCGAGCGTGCCGGTTTTGCCGAGAGTGTTGCTTGTGGCGGGAGATCTTGATGTGCTGATTGATTGAATTGCGTCGATGGTGGGGGTGATGTGGCGTCGGGCTTTTGTTTCCTCCGCACGTTCTCAGCCAATCATTCCATTGAGATGCGACATGAGAATCCAAAACTTAGTACGGTCTTTCTGCATCGGAACCCTGCTGCTGGTCGCCAGAACAGGGTTTGCCCAGTCATATGGAATTGAACTCCACAACACCGTTATGCCCGCTTCCTCGGGCATGGGCGGAGCGAGTCTTTCCCGTCCGCAGGACTCTGTCTCTGCGACGAACGGGAACCCAGCCACACTGACTCAATATCATGGAACAACCTTCACTTTCGGTGGAGCGTTGATGGACGCTAACTACCGTTTGCGGCAGGAGACTGCGTTTCCGAATCCTCCTCTCGATCCGATCGTGACTCCTTTCTCGGCAAAGTCAGATTTCCCGGCGGCCGTCCTTCCCAATATCGGGCTGACACAGCAGTTGGAGCTTATGGGGAGACCCATGACCGCGGGGATTGCGTTCGTCGGAGACGCTGGAGCAGGAGTGGATTTCACAGATACTCCAGAGTCAGGAGGTGCGGCAGCTTCGTTAATGTTCCTCTCGATAGTCTTAAGTGGCGGAACCGAAGTGACGGACAACCTTTCCCTGGGTGGTTCATTTCGATTTACCACGGGAATGCTCGATTCCCCATTCACAGGTGTTTCCAGAAATAGCTTGGACTATGGAGTCCGGGGAACATTCGGTGCGAATTATAATCTTGGCTACAACACAACTGTCGGTGTGACTTATCAGACCAAACAGGACTTCAATTTTGACAATGCCGTCTTGTTGAACCTTGGCAATGGCAACTTCGGTGGCCCCCAGGATGTCGCGCTCGATCTTCCACGCAATGTCGGATTTGGTGTTGCGAATTCAAGCCTGATGAATGGAAACCTGTTGGTGGCAGTCGATTTCATTTGGAAGAACTGGGACGATGCGGATCTCTTCGCTCCGATTTATGACGATCAGTGGGTTGTGCAATTGGGAACACAGCTCACACATGGCCGGATGAGATACCGACTGGGCTATGCCTACGCCCAAAACCCCGTTCAGTCTCCACCCACAGTTGGATCGATCGGAGGAGTCACTCCTCCTGGACTTTTAGCGGGAGTAGAATACGTACAGGCTCAGCTGGCGGTGATCAACGAACATCGTTTGTCGGGAGGTGTTGGAATCAAAGACATTGTTCCGGGATTCGATGTTGATTGTTCGATCGGGAAAATGTTCGGTGCCTCCCAAGATCTCGGAAGCACGACCGTCGATCTGAGTTCCTACTGGCTGACGTTCGGATTGACCTGGAATTTCGACGGACCCGGACGAAATAGTAATTGCCTCTGAGGTTAATCCATTTATGGTCTCATAATGGATTTCGAGAGATCTACTTATTCACAAAAAGACCTCGACAATCGCATAAAGCGATTGTCGAGGTTTCGTGCTTTGTAGATCGAGTCTTATTTCGCGAGATAGGCTCTACTTGTTGAACAGGAAGTGGCAGATATCACCATCACGCATGATGTATTCTTTGCCTTCGATTCTCATCTTGCCCGCCTGTTTAATTGCCGACTCTTTCTGATACTCGACGAGATCGTTCAGCCCGTAGACTTCTACGCGGATGAAACCCTTCTCGAAGTCGGTGTGAATAACGCCAGCTGCTTGAGGAGCGGTTGCGCCGACTGGAATGGTCCAGGCGCGAACTTCCTTTTCGCCAGCTGTGAAGTAGCTTTGAAGCCCAAGCGTTTGATAGGCAGCTCGCGCTAGCAGCGCGAGTGAAGGTTCCGCCAGCCCGACCGATTCCAACATTTCCTTCCGGTCGTTTTCGTCGAGTTCTGCAATTTCAGACTCGATCTTGGCACACACAGGAACAACCTGAGCACCGGTTTTCTCGGCGAACTCTCGCAAGCTCATGACGAGCGGACCTTCACCGAGCAAATCATCTTCGTCAACATTCGCAACGTACAACACTGGCTTGGCTGTCAATAGCCCGAACCCGTTGACGATCTTCGACTCTTCTTTGTTCAGCTCCATTTTGCGAAGTGGTTGCTCATCATTGAGGTGAGCCTGGCATTTCTCAATGACAGCGACGCGTTTCTTGGCATCGGCATCTCCGCTCCGGGCTGTTCGTTGGGCTTTGGCGAGCGAGTTATCCAGAGTCTGCATGTCCGCCAGCATTAACTCGGTCTCGATGATATCAATGTCGGAGACCGGATCGACTTTGCCTGAGACGTGTGTAACGTCTTCATCTTCAAAGCATCGGACAACCTGAATGATCGCATCGACTTCACGGATGTGGCTGAGGAATTTGTTCCCCAGTCCTTCACCAACGCTTGCCCCTTTGACGATGCCGGCAATGTCGACGAGTTTCAGTGCGGCGGGAATGATCTTTTGAGGTTGGAAGTAGCCAGCGATCGTTTCCAACCGGCTGTCAGGAACGTTGACGATTCCCTCGTTCGGTTCGATGGTGCAGAAAGGGTAGTTCGCGCTCTGCGCCGACTGAGAGCACGTTAACGCATTAAACAGTGTGCTCTTGCCAACGTTTGGCAATCCAACAATTCCGGCTTCCATGATCTCTACTCGTTCAATTCAGTGACAGCTTCTTCGATGCTGTCACTCAAATGGTTTCAGGAAAAAAAGCCTTACATGCGATGAACGATGCAAGGCTTTTTGAAAGTCTATGTAGGCTGTCACCGACGACTGATTTCGCCGGTGTTTTTGGTCTTCAAGCGTGATAGATAAAAGTGCGACTCGTTTATACGAGTTCGCCGCTGATCAAATCACGCAGTCCGCGGATCAATTTTGTCCGGGTCGATTCCCAGATCTCCGAGAACGCCAGCGAGCGCTCCCTTGTCGAATTCGCCATCGTCAGCGAGTGCTGAGAGTGTGGCGAATGTCACACATTCTGCATCGATTTCGAAGTGGCGACGGAGGACCTGACGAGTATCGCTGCGTCCAAAGCCATCCGTTCCGAGAACGACGTATCGTCCGGGAATCCACTCGCGAATCTGGTCGGCGACCATTCGAATGTTGTCACTGGATGAAATGAATGGTCCGTTCTGGCCTGCGAGAGTGTCGGTCAGAATCGAGGTCTTCGGCGTTTCGTTCGGATGAAGTGTGTTCCATCGATTGACAGACATCGCGTCGCGACACAGTTCGCTGTAGCTGGTGACGCTCCAGACATCCGTTCCGATGTCGTACTTCTCTTTAAGAAGCGTTTGAGCTGCGAGAACTTCTTTGAGGATCGTTCCCGATCCGAACAGTTGCGGCCGTTTTGACTGCTTTGCTCCGCTCTCTGTTGAGCTGAGATGGTACATCCCGTTCAGGATTCCCTGCTCAATGCCTTCGACTTCCGGCATTGCGGGCATCTCGTAACCTTCATTGTAAACGGAGAGGTAATAGAAGATCTCTTCTCCCTCAGCGTACATTCGACGAAGACCATCTTGAATGATGACACACAGCTCATAAGCATACGCAGGGTCGTAGGCCAGCAGGTTCGGAACCGTTGCTGCCATGACGTGCGAATGTCCATCTTCGTGCTGGAGTCCTTCGCCGTTCAGCGTTGTTCGTCCCGAGGTTCCTCCGACGAGGAATCCTTTGGTGCGACTGTCCGCTGCACACCAGATGAGATCGCCCACTCGCTGGAACCCGAACATCGAGTAATAGATGTAAAACGGGATCATGTTCATTCCAAGATTGCTATATGCAGTCCCGGCTGCGATGAACGAACTCATCGCCCCAGCTTCGTTAATACCCTCTTCGAGAACCTGACCATCTTTGGCTTCTTTGTAGTACATCAGGTTACCGCCGATGCGGTCGACAGGTTCGTAGAGTTGTCCTTTGCTGGAATAGATTCCGAATGTGCTGAAGAACGATTCCATCCCGAAGGTTCGGGCTTCATCTGGAATGATCGGGACGATGCGTTCACCGATGCTTTTGTGTCGCATCAGACCTTGGAGGATCGCACCGTATGCCTGAGTCGTCGAAACGCCTCCTTTGCCACCAGTGCCAGCCAGTTGACGCTTGAATGACTTGTCATCCAGGCTGGGAACTTCGAGTCGTTCTTCGGTTGGCTTTCGGGCTGGGACGTGTCCACCAAGCTGTTCGCGTCTCGCCTTCAGATACGTCATCTCGGGGCTGTCATCAGCCGGACGATAGAATGGCATCTGATCGACATCGTCAGTCGCGATCGGAATGTTGAACCGCTCTCGGAATGAGTGCAATTCTTCATTGTTCATCTTCTTGGAGTTGTGGGCGATCATGCGACCTTCACCCGCTTCACCAAGTCCATATCCCTTAATGGTCTTCGCCAGAATGACCGTCGGAGCCCCTTTGTGGCTGACCGCAGCTTCGTATGCAGCGAAGACTTTCTCTGGGTCGTGACCGCCGCGTTTCAACTTTTCGAGCTGATCGTCAGTGAGGTGATCGACGAGGTCGAACAACTCCTGATCAGCCCCAAAGAAGTGTTCGCGAATGTATTCCCCACCCGCGACCACATACTTTTGATACTGACCGTCGACGATTTCGCCAACGCGTTTGACGAGCTTCCCATTGAAGTCGCGAGAGAAGAGGCTGTCCCAGTCGCCTCCCCAAACAACTTTGATGCAGTTCCAACCTGCACCACGGAATGCTCCTTCCAGCTCTTGAATGATCTTGCCGTTTCCGCGAACGGGACCATCGAGGCGTTGTAGATTGCAGTTCACAACCCAAACGAGATTGTCGAGATGTTCGCGCGACGCCAATGTGATCGCACCGAGTGATTCTGGCTCGTCGATTTCTCCATCACCAAGGAAAGCCCAAACCTTGGACTTCGATGTGTCCATCAAGCCACGATGTTCCATGTATCTCAAGAATCTTGCGTGATAAATGGAACAGATCGGCCCCAGTCCCATCGAGACTGTTGGGAACTGCCAAAACTCAGGCATCAGCCACGGGTGTGGATAAGATGACAATCCTGATCCGCGCGGCACTTCCTGTCGGAAGTTTTCGAGATCGCTTTCATTCAAACGACCTTCCATAAACGCCCGAGCATACATCCCTGGCGAAGCATGTCCCTGAAAATAGACCATGTCGCCGGTATGGTCTTCGGATCGGGCATGGAAGAAATGGTTGTAAGCAACTTCGTACAGCGTGGCTGAAGATGCATAAGTCGAGATGTGACCACCGACGCCACCCGTGGGATCATCAACAGATGTTTTCTTGTTCGCACGAACGACCATCGCCATCGCATTCCAGCGAATCAGCGACTTGATTCGTCGTTCCATGTCGAGGTTGCCTGGATAGCGAGGCTGCTCTTCAACAGGGATGGTGTTGATGTAAGGAGTCGTCAGCTCGAAGGGCATCATCACACCGCGGTGATAGGCTCGCTCGCGAAGCTGAACCAGCAGATGCTCCGTACGCTCTGGACCGTAGCGATGCAGAACATCTTCCAGCGATTGATACCATTCTTCCAGCTCGACAGGGTCAATTCCCTCGATCAAGCCTTCCGCTGATTGCACGAGATCATCGGTTGCCATACATCACTCTCTTCGTTTGACCGCACTTAACAATTCTGATCACGACTGCGATCGGAATGGATTTGTCTACTCCGATGGGTTGCGGAGATCTGCATTGGACGTAATGCGCAGAGTCTAACAGGCAAGTCGAGACGCATCATCCTCCAGATTCACAAGAATTCGCATCCGGACGATTCTTGACTCTAAGAAAAGGGGCGATTACCCTCTCCCACATCGAAGTTTCACGAAAATCCACCCCAATCAGTATTTTCGTGCCCAGATTTCGTCAACACAATCGAGTCCAGTTGCCGAAATCAAAAGAGCCTCAAAGATCATGGGTTGAGACAACTCTTCACCGATGCAGGCAAAATAAAACTTCAACGACGAAAAAGTTGCAATCATCAACTTCTGATTCGTCGCAAAATAGAAAATTCGGGGGATTAGCTCAGTTGGGAGAGCGCTTGCATGGCATGCAAGAGGTCAGGGGTTCAAGTCCCCTATCCTCCATCACGAACGGTCGCATGTTTTCG